>NZ_BAKM01000020.1 GCF_000614185.1 Phocaeicola sartorii JCM 17136 = DSM 21941
TTAATGGTTTCGTCAACAGGAACATTTGTGTCTTGTAAAGACTACGATGATGATGTCACCGAGCTTTGGGATGCAATAAACGGTCAGAAGACTGATTTGACAGCCAAGGTAACAGCTGTTGAAGCTTCTATTGCCAGCTTGCAGACTGCCCAGACCGCATTGGATGCTAAGATTGCTGAAGCGAAGACTGCTGCCGAGAAAGCTGCTTTGGAAGCTCAGAAGGCTGCTATCGCTGCTGCTTCTGCCGAATTGGCTACTGTAAAAGGTGAACTGGAAGCTTCTATCGCCAAATTGCAGGGAGCTACTGAAGAAGAAATGGCTGCCATCAAGCTGACGTGGAAAAAACAGTTGCCGCTATTGCTGAAGTAGACGGTAAGGTGATCGCCCTTCAGGCTTTCCAATCGACTACCGAAGAAACATTGAAGTCTTTGGCTGAGGCTGACAAGGCTTTGGCGGGTACTTTGGCTACACTGGATGCTGAGGTAAAAGCAAACGCTGTTGAAATCGGTAAGAACAAAGCTGCCATCGAGGCTCAGAAAAAGGCTTTGGAAGACTACATCGCGTCAAATGACGCTGCTGTAGAAGCGAATAAGGGTGAGATTGAAGATATTCTGGTTGCTTTAGGTAAGCAACAAGAAATTTTAGACGGTCTGAAAGCTTTCGATGTAGCTGAAACTCAGCAGGCTATCGAAGATTTGCAGACTGAAACAGGAAAACTGTCTGAAAAAATTTCTACTATTGATAACAAGTTGGAAGTGTTGTCTGCCGCTATTTATAAAGGTGTGACTCATGTTTCATTGATGGCAGGCCTTTCTGGTACTGAGGGAGCTTTCAATTGGAGCTTAGACCTTCTTTCTGCTGAAGCTGTAAGAACATGGACTTTCGGTGACAAGCTGACCGGTGCTGTTTCTTTTGAAAAAGGCGCTCGTTCTACTTTCACACAAAACTTCCTGATCCGTGTGTCTCCTACAGACGCTGTAATTTCAGCTGAAAACATTAAGCTGATTAATTCACAGGGTGCTGATATGGAAGGAATGGTTTCTGTCAGCGACGTGAAACCTTATACAGGATTGCTGACTCGCGGTATTTCTGCTAACGGTCTTTGGGAAGTTTCTGTTGAAATGAACAAGGAATACGATGCGGAAGCATTCAAAGCAGCTACTCAGGCAAAAGATGAAAATGGAAACTATCCAGAACGTCCTGAATACATTCTTTATGCAGTTAGTCTGAACACTACCTTGGATGCAGAAAAGGGTACTTATTCCAGAAATGTAGTTTCTGAGTATAATCTTACATTTGAACAGGATGGTGCTGAAGCTGTAAGAAGCTTAGGTTTCACTGTAGATGGTAAAGATGTTGCTAATATTCATAACCGTGCAGAGAAGAGTGAAGAGACTGAAACAGTGACTCCGACAGAATATGTATGGAATACAAATGCTGAGGATTTCTCTGAACCTATCTTTGATGATAAGAATGAAAAATGCAATACAGTAGAAGGCGATAATCGTCAAGATCAAGCCATTCTTCCTGTTACATTGAAGAAAGCGTTCACTGTACAGTTGGATAAAGCAACAATGGAAGCTGCTACTGCATTCTACATTGTATTGGATAAAGACCGTGCTGTTTCTTCTGACGATTCAGAAATCGAAGCTTGGAATGCTGCTGAAAAGAATATAAAAGGTATCAATACCGTTTATAACGTAGAAGCAACCAAAGGTAAGGCTGAAATCTTAATCGACAGCAATGTAAAGGATGTATATGGTTTCCGTGTATATGCTGTAAATCATGACGGTTCTTTGGTTGATCCCGATGGTAAAGCATTCTATGTACTGACAGGCGACGCTGCTGAAGAACTGAACGCATACAGCGTAGAAAAGACATGGACTGCAAACGGTGTATTTGGAATTTCTATGGCTCCTGTAGCTGACGGCGTATTCGGTGACTGGTTGAAGAATGTAGCAACTGTAGATTATGTAGCTAGCGAAGTGGATACTGTAGCTTATGGTTCTGACAGCAAGAAGGCATTCACAATCAAGTATGCTGCTAAAAAAGACGGTGAACAAAAAGAATTTACTGAGAGCACACAAGTTGCCGATGTTAAGTTCATCACTATTGCCACAACTGAAGGTACTGCTGATTACTGGTATGATGATGCCAAGACTTACTCTCGTACACTGGAATTCAAGAACGCTAGAGGTCAGGTATTGAAGACTTTGACAGTAAACTTCAAGAAAGTATTGCCTACATTCCCGTCTACATTCCAGGCTAAGGTTAACCAGCTGAATGCAGAAGGTACTTTGAATGCGTTCATGATTCCGACTGGAAATGGTGCTCAGGGTGAAAAAGATCTGGTATCTTCATTCAATGGTTTGAAAGACGCAACTGATACTTACGATCAGAACTTTATCTTCACATTTGCAGATGCTGCTAAGGTAGGTGATAAAGTAAAAGATCTGGAAGTTAAATATGATGGAACTACTAACTATAAGTTCAATGTTACTGAAGACTTCATTGACAATGAAAAACTTCATGCTGTAACTGTTGCCTACAATTTCGGTCAGATCTCTTCTAAACTTGGTGAGAAAGACTATACTGTTAAGGGTGGTGAATTTAAGAATATCATCTTCTCTTGTCTGGCTGAAATCAATGATTACAATTGGGTGGATAAGAAGGCTCCGATATTGACTTATGCACAGGAAAACGGTCAGACATTGTTTGCATACATTAAATCTGAAAACACGAGAGACGGTAAGTACTCTACAACTCTTGACCAATTGATTACAGAAAAATGTGACAAGATGATTCAAGACTTGGAAAATGCTACTTATGAACTTTGGAGTCAGGTTAAAGAAGGTGGTGCTATCAAGGACGGTTCTAAGAATGAATACTTTACTCCTAAATATGCAGCAGAAGTAACTGTAGGTGAAGATAAAGATCAGAAGAAAGGTGCGGGTATTACATTCACTCCTAACTCTGCAGCACAGAATCCTGAAGGAAATGTATATTCTACATTGATAATCAAGGCAAAAGACTACTTCGGTCATGATGTTGTGATTAAGATTTCAGATGTTCTAGTGAAGAAAAGATAGTATTTAACTATTGACTGAATAATTAATAAAGAAGGAAGATGGGTTAACATCTTCCTCTCTTTCAAACTATTTTCAAGCGAGGAAAGCATACGCATCCGGCAACGGACGTTTCTTTCCTCGCTTTTCTTATTGCCTTTGATACCATACAATGTAAAAACAATGAAAAACGATTTATCATGGAACTAGAGAAATTAGAAATGATATCCAACAAGGTAAAATTCGGGATAGTAATCATTGGATTGTTGGGTGGTCTTTTTTTAGTCCTGCATTATGTGATTTATCCGAATCTGGCTACCGGTGAGACCAGATACTTGCTGTGGAAGTCCATACTCGAAACCTTGTTCTCTTCCTTGTCTGTCGCAGTCATATTGGGTGGCTTGCTGGTTTGGGCATCTCCCAAAAAGATGAAAATAGGTGAATTTAAAGTATTGCAGCCCTATCAAATCAATAATCATCACCGCGAATGCAGAACAAATACCCACGAATGGTGGTATGACGGGGGAAGCGGACGCTACACCCGAGACATCACTCTGCCTAGTTTGATGAATTTGTGTGAAGAACAGCATCGGACCATGCATGTCTGCATCTATATTCTTGACCCTCGGAACCAGAACGTCTGTCGGATGTACGCGGCATACAGTAATTTGGTGACTCCGGGTAATATGGTTACCCAAACGAATGTAAAATGCGATTTGCTGGCAACCATCGTAGCGGCTTATTTTTACGGAAGAACCTTAAACATTGATGTCTATCTGAAAAATCACTTCTCTATCTTCAAAAGAGAATTCTCTGATAATATGGTTCTTGTAACCAGGGAGGACCGGACGAAACCGGGTGTCGTATATTCAAAAGGCTCTGATTTTTACAATGCGTACAAGATGGAGCTGGAGCAGGGGCGGGAACTTTATACCCACCTGGATCGTCAGGTAAATTGGGGAGACGATTTGAAACGCTGTGAGGACATTGGCAAGCAACACATCAGACAGCTGTTGGCCTTGCTGAACCTGACGGTCAATATTACTGACATTGAACTAGACCAGATACAGAAATTCGTCAGTTCCAAGACTTCACCTTATATAAGATAGTGCGCTATGCTCGTTTTTTCCGACAGATTATGCCTGGTTCAGCCTTCAAGCGAATACCAAATCACTTCTCATCAATACGCGTTGGCATTGACTTTCCCCTATTTAATCAGATTTCTGGAACTGGACCAGAAATTCCGTCTTTCATTGTATGTAGAGGGAAGGACAGAGCAGTCTTTCTCTAAGCATTTGCAGGCAGAGCAACCTCACTTTGTGCTGATCACATCCAATACGGCAACTTTCCCCCATGCCGTGAAATTGGCGCAGATAGCCAAGAGCGAGGGATGTTATGTAATCCTTGGGGGAATCTTTGCCAGCATGAATGCAGAGAGAATAGCAACGAATTATCTTTGTTTTGACAAAATTATCAAAGGGGCTCCTCCTGCCGGAATGTTTGACCAATTCCCTTTGGACAGGATCGTGGAAGGCAAAAGACAGTATGATATTGATTTCGAAGTGGGCGATATTTTGGATTTGCCTTTGTTTGATTGTTATCGGAACGATCCGGTATGTTATGAGATCACTTTCGGGTGCGTGTACAATTGTAGTTTCTGTTCACTACGCCGCATTTGGAATGCAGGAGTTTGTTCACACAGGTCTGTCGAGGTAGTCCGTTCCGATTTGAAGCGTCTTGCCAATCGGCAAGTATTGAAAATCATAGACGATGATATTTTGCAGTCACCACATATCCTGGCAGCATGTGACTTCCGGTCATCTTTCAAGAAGGTGATAGCGGAAACAAGGATTGACAGGGTGAATGAACAGTCCATATCTGTTCTGAAAGAATTCGGGGTTACTCATCTGATTATGGGAGTGGAGAGCTTTGAAAATGAACACCTTGTATCTTCATTGAAAAGCCGTTCGGGCATTTGGACCAAAACCGTGTTTAGAGCAATGGATTTATGTGCCCGATATCATATAACAGCACGGCCGGTTTTACAGGTGTTGTATCCGGGAATGTCTAAAAACTATTTACAGAACATATTGCCTTATATCAGGGACTGGACTCCAACAAACAATATTGAAGTCTTTTTTTCTTTCTTTACCCCTCATCCCGGACTGGATCCCGGCAAGGGGATAGCCTCCAACTTGTTGACGAATGATTTGTCCGACTTTGATCATTTACATCCGGTGTATATGCCTGACGGATATGATATAGATGATGTGAAAAAGATTCTGTCTGATTATAATCAATTGGTTGATGTCACGGAATCTGTTGAATTTAATCCTTATGTTTCCTCTTTTGGAAAGTATAAAAAAGAGTTTGATCTGTTTTTTAATTGAACGGAAACTTTTGTCCTGTATCATAACTTATTAAACCTCGGATAGATGTGGGAACAGAAGGCATACAGGATAAATACGTTAACCCTTATACGGATTTCGGCTTCGACCGTCTTTTCGAGGCTGCCGAGATAGCTAAGTTCAATTCAAAGGAATTAGGCGGGTATTGGGAAAGTTTGAAGAATTTCCGCGACTGGTACAGCGTGATGTCCACCCACTTGAAAAAAGGGCGTGAGGAAGGTCCTGAAGAGGGTCTTGAGAGAGGCCGTAAGGAAGAATGTTTCAAGAATGCTACAAAAATGAAACAGGCCGGTATTGCATATGATATAATTGCACATGTTACCAGTCTGTCTATGGAGGAAATAGCGTCTCTTTAAGGCTCTTTCCGCTTACAGCACCAGTCCGTCCAGTATCTCGATATAAAGCCCTATCGCTTCCTCAATCTCCGAAACCATGATGTATTCATCGGCCGTATGTGAGCGTGAAGACTTACCCGGTCCGATCTTGACAGACGGGAATTTCATCAGCGCCTGATCGGACAACGTGGGAGAACCGAAAGGTACACGTCCAAGTTTTACCGCGCGTTTCACAAAGGGATGCCCGGCACTGATATGAGATGAGTTCAAACGGAAAGAACGGGCTTTCGCTTCGCTTTTTATATGGGTGCTTATTTCCTTGAATAATTCCTCATTTGAGTAACATTCATTACTGCGGATATCCACAACGAAAGTGCAGGTATCGGGAATGACATTATGCTGTGTGCCGGCATTTATCTGCGTCACACTCATTTTGACGGGTCCCAGCAGGGATGACTCCTTCGGAAACTTATAATCGCGAAACCACTGAATGTCTTCCAGCACCTTGTAGATGGCATTCACTCCCTCATTGCGTGCGGCATGTCCGGCTTTGCCGTATGCGGTAACATCCAGCACCATTAATCCCTTCTCGGCAATAGCAGGCTGCATTTCTGTCGGTTCACCCACTATGCCCAAAGCGATAGGAGGCAGTTGGGGCAATACGCTTTCTATTCCGTTTTTTCCGGAAACCTCTTCTTCACAAGAAGCAAGAAAAATCAGATTATATGCCTGTTCGGTGGTGGAAAGATGACGGTACACCTGAAATAGGGATACTACACTGGCGCCTGCATCATTGCTTCCCAAACCGTAAATCTTGCCATTTTCGGCTTTCGGTGTGAAAGGATGTTTCCGCCAGCCGTTTACCGGTTTTACGGTATCGATATGGGAATTTAGCAGAATGGTCGGCTTGTTGAGGTCGAACATCGGGCTGATGCACCAAATGTTGTTGCCCGAACGACCGGTCATGATACCTGTTTCTTCAATATAGTTCTGCAGAAAGTCGGCAGCAGCTTCTTCTTCCCGGCTCAGTGAGGGGATACCGATTAACGAATTCAGCAATGTAGTCGCTTCGGAAGTGTAATATTCTATATCAATCATCTTGATTTTAATAATTTAATGTGTTGCAAAGATACTATTTTTGAATGGTAAATGGTGATGAAAAAAGTGGTTAATTAAGTTAGATATGCAACTAAAACTTTCGGCGGATTTCTTCTAACTCTTTGATTGGTTGGGAAAATTAATGCCTGTTTATAGGGGATAATTCCAAATTAAACGATAACTTTGCCGATGAATTAAAAATAAATCTTTAGAATGAGCAGTTCTTTCTTATCTGTCCTGATACAACGCCAGGCCAGGAAATATGGTGACCGAGTAGTCCTGCGTTACCGTGATTATAAAACAGAAACATGGATTCCGGTTTCATGGAATCAGTTTGCCGCAACAGTAAAAACTGTTTCAAACGCACTGATAGAATTAGGTATAGGCATACAGGAAAATATAGCAGTCTTTTCTCAAAACAAGCCGGAATGTTTGTATGTGGACTTCGGGGCTTTTGGAGTTCGGGCGGTGACTGTCCCTTTTTATGCTACCAGTTCCGAGGCACAGGTGCATTATATGGTAGCGATGCCGAAATACGTTATATCTTTGTAGGTGAGCAGTTGCAGTATGATGTGGCTTTCCGAGTTATGCAACTGGGAAGTCAACTGAAACGGATTATAATTTTCGACAGAGAGGTGAAGCGTGACGAGCGCGACCAGACTTCGATTTATTTTGATGACTTCTTGAAACTGGGTGAGGGACATCCGCATCAGGCCGAAGTGGACAAACGTATTTCAGAGTCGGGCAATGGTGATCTTGCCAATATTCTTTATACCAGTGGGACAACCGGAGACAGTAAGGGGGTGATGTTGCATCATTCTTGTTATGAGGCGGCTATCCCGGCACACAATGAACGCTTTCCACAATTAGGTGATCAGGATGTGATTATGAATTTCCTGCCTTTTACTCATGTGTTTGAACGTGCATGGACTTGCTGGTGTCTTTCTATGGGGTGTACTTTGTCAATTAACTTGCGTCCTGCTGATATTCAGAAGACAATAAAGGAAATTCGTCCTACAGCTATGTGCAGTGTCCCTCGTTTTTGGGAGAAAGTATATGCCGGTGTGCAAGAAAAAATCAATGAGACAACCGGATTGAAAAAGAAACTGATGCTGGATGCGATTAAAGTAGGACGTGAGCATAATTTGGAATACGTGTACAAAGGGCTGACCCCTCCGCCTGTATTGCACATGAAATATAAGTTTTATGAGAAGACGATCTACAGCCTGCTGAAAAAAACAATTGGTATTGAAAACGGGCGTTTTTTTCCTACGGCGGGAGCGGCTATACCACCGGCTGTACAGGAGTTTGTGCTGTCTGTAGGAATTAATATGGTAGCCGGATATGGATTGACGGAATCCACGGCGACTGTGGCTTGTGAAAATGATTATGACCATGTAGTTGGTTCCGTGGGACGTCTTATGCCTCATGTGCAGGTCAAGATAGGGGAGAATAACGAAATAATGCTCAGGGGTGAAGGAATTACTCATGGTTATTATAAGAAAGAAGCTGCTACAAAGGCTGCGTTCACCGAAGACGGATGGTTCCATACGGGAGATGCGGGTTATATAAAAGATGAACATTTGTTCCTTACAGAACGCATCAAGGATTTGTTTAAAACGTCGAACGGTAAGTATATTGCTCCTCAGGCTATTGAGGCCAAATTGGTGGTGGACCGTTATATCGACCAGATTTCTATCATTGCCGATGAACGTAAATTTGTCTCTGCTCTGATTATACCTGAATATAAATTGGTGAAAGAGTATGCCGACAAAAAAGGCATTCATTATGAGAGTATGGAGGATTTGTTGCGGAAACCGGAAATTATAGAATTGTTTAAAGAGCGTATCGATACGTTGCAGCAGCAGTTTGCACATTATGAGCAGATCAAGAAATTTACCTTGTTGCCCCAACCTTTCAGTATGGAGCGTGGTGAACTGACCAATACGTTGAAAATAAAACGTAGTGTGTTGAACAAGAACTATGCTGTCGAAATAGAAAAGATGTACGAAGAATAATGGGAAAATGAATAGATTTCCACTATCTTTGCACTCTGAAATGCAAAAATCCTCAAGATGATAACAATAGAGCAACTGAAAGACGTAAAAGAGCGTACTGCGGCACTTGAAAGATATCTGGACATAGAAAACAAACAGGTTCAGGTGGAAGAAGAACAGCTGCGTACGCAGGCGCCCGGTTTTTGGATGATGCCAAGAAAGCGGAAGCACAAATGAAGAAGGTGAAAGATCTGCAGAAATGGATTGACGGTTACCGTGAGGTAAAGACCATGGCAGATGAACTGGAACTGGCTTTTGACTTTTTTAAAGATGAGTTGGTGACGGAGGAAGAAATTGATGCTGCTTACCAGAAAGCTATAACTGCCGTAGAATCATTGGAGCTGAAGAATATGCTTCGTCAGGAAGCGGACCAGATGGACTGTGTGCTGAAAATCAATTGTGGCGCCGGTGTACTGAGAGTCAGGATTGGGCTTCCATGCTGATGCGTATGTATATGCGCTGGGCGGAGACCAATGGCTACAAAGTGAGCGTGGCTAATCTTCAGGATGGCGATGAGGCTGGAATCAAGACAGTGACAATGAACATTGAGGGTAGTTTCTCCTATGGCTATCTGAAAGGTGAGAATGGTGTTCACCGCTTGGTGCGTGTCTCTCCTTATAATGCTCAGGGCAAGCGTATGACTTCTTTTGCGTCTGTGTTTGTCACGCCATTGGTGGATGATAGTATTGAAGTGACAATTGAGCCTGCCCGCATGTCTTGGGATACTTTCCGTTCGGGAGGTGCCGGCGGACAGAATGTGAACAAGGTGGAGTCAGGAGTACGTCTGCGTTATCAATATAAAGATCCATATACTGGTGAGGAGGAGGAGATCCTGATTGAGAATACTGAAACCCGTGACCAGCCGAAAAATAAGGAAAATGCGATGCGCCAGTTGCGCTCAATCTTATATGATAAGGAATTGCAGCACCGCATGGAGGAGCAGGCCAAAGTGGAGGCGGGCAAGAAGAAAATTGAATGGGGCTCACAGATACGCAGTTATGTCTTTGACGACCGTCGTGTGAAGGATCATCGGACCAATTTCCAGACTTCGGATGTGAACGGAGTGATGGATGGAAAGATTGATGGCTTTATCAAGGCGTACCTGATGGAGTTTTCCGGTTCGGAGAATTAGTAATTTCTTCGTAATTTATTTGTTTTCTTCTAGAAACTTTGTACTTTTGGGATATTCAAAGGAGAAAGTTTAATCTTAAAAATGAAATACTTATGGGAAAGAATAAGAAAGCCGCTTATAGCAAGCAGGAAGAAGAGAAAGCAAATAGAATTGTAAAAGGCCTGTTCATCGGATTGATCGTATTGGCCCTTGTTATTATGGTGGGTTATGCCATATACGGATAAGAAGAGAAAAAGAAATAGTAAAGTCCTGCTGAGATTGCTCTCGTGCGGGACTTTTTTTATGTATTGAAAAGGTATGGGACAAGAAATAGAACGGAAATTTTTAGTAAAAGACGATAGCTATAAACAGGAAGCATACGCGCATAGTCATATTGTACAAGGTTATATCTGTAGTGCTCGTGGAAGAACTGTCCGGGTGCGTATTCGGGATGACAAGGGTTATCTTACGATTAAAGGAGCTGCTAACGAATCCGGTACCAGCCGTTATGAGTGGGAGAAGGAAATCAGTCTGCAGGAGGCCGGAGAGTTGATGAGGCTGTGTGAACCCGGAGTGATTGATAAAACCCGGTATTTGGTGAAAAGCGGAGAGCATATCTTTGAAGTGGACGAGTTTTATGGTGAGAATGAAGGCTTGACTGTAGCGGAAGTGGAATTGAACAGTGAGGATGAAATGTTCGAAAAGCCCCATTTCATCGAAAAAGAGGTGACGGGAGATGTACGTTATTATAATTCTTTTCTGATGAAGAATCCCTATACCCGCTGGTAGGTGATATGGAAGTTGCCATCGGACACAGAACTGAATATGCCATGGAATGGAAGGATCTCTCTTGATAACAGAGAGGTGAAGACTGATTATGGGGGGCGAAGAATGAAGTGAAAAAGCGGTGCGAAGTAGTAATAATGATGATCTGAAGGTGGAAGAGGCAATGCTGGAACCGGTAGGGGGCAACCGGCTAATTAAAAGTTAAAACGAAACCACCTGTTAACTGTTAATTTAGGGGGTAAAAACTGTTATTTGATAGTTTGTACCCCCTTTGTTGTTAGTTTTTCTGTCATGACTTTTATGAGAAGTCGTTAATATTGCAGCAGAAAACAAAAACAGAGAATAACAATTTAAAAATAGATTAATATGAAGACAGTCGACTTTACACAGCATTTACTAAGTATACAAACCGAATTATTTCGCTTTGCATTTAAATTGACAGCTGACAGAGAAGAGGCTAATGATTTGCTGCAGGAAACTTCACTTAAAGCTTTGGACAACGAAGGAAAGTTTACTCCGGATACGAATTTTAAAGGATGGATGTACACCATCATGCGTAATATATTTATAAATAATTATCGTAAAACAGTGCGTGATCAGACTTTTGTCGATCATACAGATAACTTGTTCCATTTGAATCTTCCGCAGGAATCGGGATTCGATTCTACAGAAGGTGCGTATGATTTGAAGGAGATACATCGTATCGTGAATGCGTTGCCCAAAGATTACCGTGTGCCGTTTGCTATGTATGTATCAGGATTTAAATACAGGGAAATTGCCGAGAAGCTGGGACTCCCGTTGGGAACAGTGAAAAGCCGCATCTTCTTCACCCGTCAGAGGTTGCAGAATGAATTGAAAGATTTCCGTTAAGTTGACTCTCTATCTTTATTATATAACTTTGACTTTTATCATCACGCCGGCTGTTCGCGAAGAATCGTCGGCGTTTCTTTTTAAAATTTACGCCATATAAGAGGGCGGAGGATATAATATCCCACTAGTGCAGCCAGTCCGGCTCCGGTGCTGTTTGCCAGGAAATCCAGCCAGTCACCGCTACGTGTGTCCGTGCAATAGGCCTGCATCAGTTCAATGCATCCGCTCATGATTATAGGAGCTATGATACCTCCCCATACTACATGACTCCAGTGGATAGTCTTATGGCTTCTCAGATATTCTATCCATAAAATGAGGCAAAGCCCTCCATACATACAGATATGTACCACTTTGTCTATGTAGGGGATTTCCTCCATATTTGTTTTGGGAGGAGTGAAAAAGGACAGATAAAAGATGATAGCCACAATAACTAATGATACCGGATATCTTCTAAAATAATATAGCATACTTTAATTTTTTTGTGATTCATCGCAAAAGTACGATTAATTTTATACTTTTGCAGGCCAATAGGGATTGATTTATAATAATTTGATAGTTTTTTATGCAAAAAGGCGAAAGAGTAAATTTTGGGAGTAAGATTGGAGCTGTTCTGGCGGCGGCAGGTTCGGCCGTAGGACTTGGCAATATATGGAGATTCCCATACGAGACAGGAAATCATGGGGGAGCGGCGTTTATCTTGATATATCTGGCGTGTGTCCTTCTGTTGGGGATGCCTATCATGATTGCCGAATTCACGGTAGGACGCCATTCGAAGGCAAGTACAGGCCGTGCTTATAAGGTCTTGGCGCCGGGAACTCATTGGAAGTGGTTGGGGTATCTGGGTGTTTTGGCCGGTTTCCTTATTTTAGGGTATTATTCGGTAGTGGCAGGATGGACTTTGGAATATATACTGGAAGCGGGAGTTGATGGCTTTGCCAATAAAAAGCCGGATGATTTTGTTGTTGCTTTCCAGAATTTTTCGCAAGATCCTGTTCGTCCGCTTGTTTGGCTGTTCATCTTCTTGTTGGCTACTCATTTTATTATAGTAAAGGGGGTGAAGGATGGAATAGAGAAATCTTCGAAGGTGCTGATGCCGGTTTTGTTTATACTGATCGTGGTTTTGGTTGGCTGCTCATTGTCGCTCCCCAATGCGGAAAAAGGTCTGGAATTTTTGCTGAAGCCTGATTTCAGTAAAGTGAACGGGGATGTTTTTCTAGGGGCTATGGGGCAGGCTTTCTTTTCCTTAAGCTTGGGAATGGGATGCCTTTCTACCTATGCTTCTTATTTTGGGAAAGAAACCAAGTTAGGTAATACGGCACTCAGTGTCGGTGTTATTGATACTTTTGTGGCGGTCTTAGCCGGATTGATTATTTTTCCGGCTGCCTTTTCTGTAGGACTCCAGCCGGATGCGGGACCGTCACTGATCTTTATTACGTTGCCTAATGTGTTTCAACAGGCTTTCAGCGGTGTGCCGGTATTGGCTTATATTTTCTCGGTGATGTTCTATGTCCTGTTGGCCTTGGCTGCATTGACTTCTACTATTTCCCTGCACGAGGTGGTGACGGCTTTTCTGCATGAGGAATTCAATTTAACTCGTGGACGTGCTGCCAGATTGGTAACTGCCGGGTGTATTGCCATCGGAGTTGTCTCTTCCTTGTCATTAGGAGTCTTGCAGGAATATACACTGTTTGAAAAAGGATTCTTTGATCTGCTTGATTTTGTCACTGCAAAAATAATGCTTCCTTTGGGTGGATTGCTGGTATGTGTCTTTGTGGGATGGTACTTGAAACGTTCCGTTTCTTATGAGGAATGGACCAATGGAGGAAAGCTGAAAGCAGGCCTTTTTAATCTGTATATTTTCCTGTTGAGATATGTGGCGCCTGTGGCTATCATTTTGATCTTTATTAATGAATTGGGTCTGATTTAGAACTGTAATGTGGAAAGATTTCTTTTATTTCTCGAAAAGTGAGCGCAGAGCTGTCCTTTTTTTATTAACATTGCTTTTTGTGTTTATCTGTATGTGGGTTCTTTTTCCAGTAAAGGAAGAGGAAACTTTAGAACAGGATCAAGAGGGAATAGAAGAAATAAAAAATTTTTTGGCCGGAGTACATGAGATGGAGGAAAGGCAATCTCTGCAATATTCCTATGATAAGCCAAAGAAAAGAAAGGTGGTATTGGCTGCTTTTGATCCAAATTCGGCCGATTCCATCGACTTTTTGCAACGTGGACTGCCTCCTTTTATTGCACATACTATATTGCAATATCGAAGGGCTGGTGGCAAATTCAGAACTGCGGATGATTTCTCTCGTGTTTATGGCTTGTCTTCCGAGGAATTTAAAATATTAAAACCCTACATCCGGATAGCGGAGGTCTTCCGGCGGAAACAAGATACATTGCATGCCGTTAAAAAAATGAGGAAAGATACGCTGGCGGTTTATAAATATCCGGAAGGGACTTTGGTGGATTTGAATGAAGCGGACACAACTGAGTTGAAAAAAATTCCGGGGATAGGCAGTGGCATTGCACGCATGATTGTGGCTTATCGGAATCGCCTGGGAGGTTTTTATGATACTGCACAATTGAAAGAAGTGGATTATGTAAATGAGGATATGCTGAAATGGTTTAAACTGGAAAACGCATCAATTCATCGGATAAATGCCAATAAGGCGGGGCTTGACAAACTTCGTTCTCATCCCTATATGAATTTCTATAAGGCAAAGGTGATAATGGAATACAGGAGGAAAAAAGGAAAATTGAAAAGTCTTTCCCAATTATCCCTGTATGAGGAATTCACTGAGAAAGACTTGGAACGTTTATCGTATTATCTTACTTTCGATTAATTGTTGGGATAACCGGCTGCCTCTGCTATTTTTACCGGGATTTCGGTGTTGTCGATGCGGCCCTGGAACAATTGGCGCCCGCTCCGATAGCAAAAACAGGAACATAACCTCCTGAGTGTCCTCCACTGGTCCAACCTACTAAGGCGATGTCATCCAGGATTCTTTTAGCTTCAGAGGCCAAAGGTTCGTCTTGCTGATATTCACTTTTTGTTAAATCTATTTCTTTACCACTAAATGATTCATCGTATACTCTCTTCAGAGACGCTTCTTGTTTTTCATTCAGTTGAATGCTGTCCCAGAAGCCGAAATTATCTTTCAATGACTGTTTGATAACTTCCCAGGAAACTTGATTCTTGTATTTTTTCCTTAGTCCGTTTACTATTTTAGTATATCCGCTTTCGCTTACTTTTTGTGATTTCAAAGCCTGCAGGTTGAGGGTGTACGGACCTTTCCCTAAAACGATTCCTCCTGTTTCATGGTCGGCTGTTACTACAATCAAAGTTTCATCGGGGTGTTGTTCATAGAATTCGTAGGCAACTTTTATAGCGTTGTCCATGTCCATGACTTCATGAAATACGGTGGCGGCGTC
Source organism: Phocaeicola sartorii JCM 17136 = DSM 21941 (assembly GCF_000614185.1). Classification (GTDB taxonomy): domain Bacteria; phylum Bacteroidota; class Bacteroidia; order Bacteroidales; family Bacteroidaceae; genus Phocaeicola; species Phocaeicola sartorii. The sequence goes on from NZ_BAKM01000020.1 coordinate 15,160, forward strand.
GTTACTATGGCAAGCCCAATCTATTTTGCCTCCTTCAACCATTAAAAAGAAACCTTTTGATAGGTCTTTGGATAAGAAGTTGATTCCGGCACGAGTGATTTCTGCTAAAGTCATATCGCCTTTTTGGCGGTCTATAGCGTAGGGGATAGAACTATTGTCAGTAGCGGTAGCGGGTTGCAAAAGAATCAGCTTATCCGATTTCTTTGCTTTTTTCTGATAGTCCTTGTAACCACGGGCTATGGTATAGCCGGCTTTGTCCACCAGTGTATATAGACTTTCTGAGTTTGAACCGGCGGCTTTTTGGTTGGTCGGATCTAAAAAGTCTGATCCGGCATAAAAGTCGAAGTTAGCGTCAATCAAGTCCAGACCTACGTTGTAATAACTGCTTCTTTGTCCTTGGTGTGCGTAAAAAGCGGCCGGAGTGGCGTGGTCTACACTGACACTGGTGCTGATACCTACACGGCATCCTTTATCTTTTGCCCAGGAAGCAACACTGTTGATTTGGGTTTCCAGATCCTTTTTGACACCTAACGCGCCATTTTTTGTCTTGTTCCCAGTAGCAAGAGCGGTGCCGGCGGCGGCTGAATCTGTCACTCCGTTGGTGGCCGAAAAGGTCGTGGCTATGGTTGCATAGGGAAATTGAGTGAATAATAAGGGGGTCACACCAATTTTGCCTTCTAGTTCTCCACGATACATTTCTGTGCCTAAAACTTGATTGACACCCATTCCATCTCCGATGAAATAAAATACATACTTCGCTTGTTGTGCCTGTACAAAAAGGATGGACAGGAATACAAATACGGTAATAAACGATAGTTTTTTCATATTAATTGAGTTAATGACGTTTTTTTTTAGCCTAGCAAATATAGGAAAAAAAAGACTTTTTATTGGCAATTCCTTCTTGAATAATTGAGGTTTAATGACCAAATACGTTCTTTTGCAATAAATATGTAAATGAAATATTCTTGAAGTGTAATATATAAAGAACTGCTTGGAAAGTAGGGGAATCTGTTTTTTCACCATGGATACCGCATACAGATAATTGTTTTAATATTAGCGATTGTTAATTATAAATCTTATATTTGTCTTATCTAGAGTCAGTCAAGTAAAGTATGGGAGAATTTATAAATGTATTGGTATCAAAAAGAAAAAGTAATTTGATACCGGAAAGAGATAATCTGTATGGGCAGTTTGTCGGTGAATGGGATTTTGAATGGGTTGACCACCAAGGCACGGCAGATGAAAGACATATTCAGGGGGAGTGGATATTTGCTTGGGTACTGGAGGGAACCGCAGTTCAGGATGTGTTTATTTGTCCGTCGCGTAAGGCACGGATTAAGGATTATCAGCCGGACGCAGCTTATGCGACTACGGTACGTATGTATAATCCTGATACCGGGACATGGGATATCTTATATACGGAGTTGGGAGGTGCTACACAGCTTGAAGGAAAAAGAGATGGAAACAGGATCGTGCAGACGGAAGTTAATGAGAAGAATATACAGTGGGTGTTTTCGGAAATTACAACTACTTCATTCCGTTGGCAGCGCATAGTGAAGCGTCCGGATGATACTTGGGAGACTGAAGCCGAACTTTTTGCAGTTCGTCGATGATAAAATGCCTAAATCTTTTCCTTTGTCTCTTGTATAGTACGGCAACCGGACAATAATCTTGGTAAGCCATTCTCTGTGATAGGGTCCAAACCGGGCGTGAAGAAGGCAGGGCGGACGGGAAGAAGGACGTATTCCATACTAGCTCACCGGAAAAATAACGGTAACTATCCAGCCCCATCATTTGGGAAAGTACAGAGACGAATTTAGTTTTTAGGAAGCCGGATGTAATAATTTCAGTTTCTTTTTTCCGGCATCGTTGTTCATTGTTTTAAAAAATATTATCTTTGTTCCGAATAACAAATAAATATATAAAGCTATGATAGGATTTATTATATGGATTATTGGCCTTGTACTTACCATAAAGGCCGGAATGGAGATCTGGAAAACAAATGGTGATATGGCGAAAAAACTGTTGTTTATTGTTTTGATCATCATCACAAGTTGGCTTGGACTGGCTTTCTATTATTTCTATGCCAAGGACAAGGTCGCAGAATGGGTAAAATGACTTAATGAGGGAGGGGCTTTTATCCCTCCTTCTTTTTGGTATGCTTCCAACAATAGAAAAAAGAAAACCGGAACCTTATTCATTGATTCCGGTCTTCCACTATTAAAGTAACATGATAGGTTTAACCTTCCGGATACATAATTATCCGAAAGTAAAATCAAACTGGCTTTCGTCACATACTTCTATTAGTCCATTTACCCGGTGTATACAAACTTTATTTTCACGAGCCAGCCATCCGATAGCAAGTGCGGTACTTTCAACACTCAGGTTCAATTTTCTGGCAAGTTCCGGAATTGATATTCTTTTCACTTCATTAAGGGCGTGCCATACATTACCTGCATTGACACCTACAATTCTTTTGTCCATGCTTCTTACATTTAAATGTTTATATATCAGTTGATAACAATCAGATTCTGTGCTCTTTATCAGGGTATAGGAAACAGATCAGGTTCCCATAGGGAAACCGATTTCCGCTGATACATAGACACACCACAAGCCTACATATCAATTATATATCAGGAATTTCTTCTCAGTGGAGTTCCAATGTTTGGCAATACTTTTCAAGAAGGAAAGGGATTTGCACTTGTTTATCTGTATCATAATCATACCTCCAGGCTTGTGCCCTATATGCAAACCCATCTAAATTAAAAGCGGAAGGGCATTAACTTTGTCTATAAGTGAGGGAGTCGAAGCCCTTGGTACAAACAAAAACGCCCCCCGCAAAATATCGCAGGTTGAACGTATGGCTGTCCTTGGGTACATTAGAAGGAAATTTCGACTTTTCACTTATACAGAACCAGCTAAACGCTTTTTTATCTATTATTATTTTGTTCATCAAGATGAACGTTTCAAAGATACATATATTTTTTAGACTACAAACATTTATCGGTATATTTTGGGATATCTTTTTCAAAATATATTTCCGAAAGTATTCTTTGAGCAGAATAATATAAACAGCCCATCATTATTGCTGTCTCAACGACATGTAACGGCAAATGCTTCTCCAATTATAAGAAAACAGCGCTTGAAACCATGTCTTCATTATCATCTCCGATTATTCAGTATCTGAAATCTTCTTGTTATAATTTACCTCCTCAAATTTTTTTCTATTCTCTTTCCTTTAGCCAGTTCATCAACCAGTTTGTCCAGAGGCCTGATTTTTTGCATCAGAGGATCTTCAATCTCCTCCACACGGCAACCACAAACCACTCCCTTGATAAGCCTGCTGTTTGGATTCATTTGCGGTGCTTCATTAAAAAAGGTAGCAAGCTTCTTTATCCAGCTGTTCCTGTAATCCTTTCCTGTCATATCCGATCAGCCAACAAATAATTTCATCCAGTCCCTGCTTTGTCCGATTCTTTTTTTCCACCTTTGCGGACAATAATGGATAAATCATGGAGATTTTCATTTCAAATACCTTATTCTGCTGCTTTTTGTGTCCCTTTGGAAAAACAAAAAATCCTGATTTCCAAACGAAATCGGGATTTTACCATCTTTTGCTTTTCTTCAAAGCGATGCCATCAGAAATCGACCTTCTGATTTGGTTTATTCTAATTCCTTGAGTGACTGCACATTTATTACTTTATCTTTTATGAAAGCCATTGAACTAGCTCTACACTAAATTCATCGTTTTTCTTTATCAATTCAACATTTATTATTTCTTTGACGCTTTTCGATACTGCTTTTACTTCAATCTCCTGAGTTGATGAGGAAATTAATAGTTTTTGGTTCGATATTGCTATCAAAATTGATAATTCCCTTTTATATTTGCATATCAGTGTTACTTAAATTTATTATGAAAATGAACAAATTTATTGGATGTATTTTGTTAGGCGGATGCTTGTTGGCAGTTCTTCCGCTTTGGGCGACTGAGACGGATGAACTAGGTATAATTAAAAAGAATTATAGAAACATATTGATGCTTTCTGCTGGAAAGGCCGATTCTTTGCAGGCGGATTTTATCCGGATAAAACCCGAAACGGAAATGTCCGACCAGATGGTGGTGGAACTTCACCAGCGTTATCCTTTCGATTTGGACAAGATAAAAGGCTATTTGAAGAAGCAGGTGGCGGACGGTTCGTGGTCGGACATCAACTATGCCGATACGAAACGTTCCGGCTGGGAACCCAAGCTGCATGCGGAACGTATTCTAGAACTGGCAAAGTTATATTACGCTGAAGGAACGGACTATCATCGGTCGGAAATTGTAAGTCGGGTCATTCATTCGGCTCTGGCCTATTGGTTTTCGACAGAACCAAAGTGCCGGAATTGGTGGTACAACCAAATAGGACTTCCCAAGACGTTGGGAGCGGCTTTCGTCCTGTTGGAAGAACAGCTGTCGGCAGAGGAGAAACAGGCTGCCATAAAGGTGATGGAGAATGCCAAGTTTGGCATGACCGGACAGAATAAAGTCTGGCTGGCAGGGAATGTGCTGATTCGCGCCCTTTTGCAAAATGACGGTCAGTTGGCAAAAGCAGCGCGGGATACCATTGCCTCGGAGATATGTACAGGCAGGAAGGAAGGTATCAAGGACGATTGGAGCTTTCACCAGCACGGTCCTCAGCAGCAGTTTGGCAATTATGGGCTGGCATATATCTCTGGTATGAGCTTTTTCAGCCGGTTGTTTCAAGGGACATCGTATCAGTTTGACCGTCAGCAGCTGGCAATCCTTCATTCATTGGTAAACGAAGGTTATCGGTGGATTATTTGGAACCGCTATATGGATGTCAGCTCGTTGGGTCGTCAGTTCTTTCATCATGCGCAGGTTCATAAGGCATACGGACTGGCATTTGCCGCTGCCGACTTGGGGCTGAAAGGATTTCCGAAGGCGGGCAATCTGTTGGTAGGGCATAAGCATTTTGACGATTCGGACTATACTGTACATCGCAGCAAAGATTGGATGGGAACGGTGAAAATGTCTTCCAATCGGGTCATCGGTACAGAATTAGTTAATGAGGACAACCTGAAAGGATATTATTTGGGTGACGGTGCCACTTATTTCTATGTCCGTGGCGATGAATACCTGGACGTATTTCCGTTTTGGGACTGGCGGAAGATTCCGGGTGTCACCTCCTATGAGGATGTAGCTCCGATTCCTATGGCAAAGGGAATGAAAACGAACAACAAGACCTCTCTGGTCGGAGGACTGAGCGACGGCCAAAGAGGTATGACGGTTATGGAACTGAACCGTGATGGGTTGAAGGCTTATAAATCATACTTGTTTGCGGATGATTTTGTTGTTTGTCTGGGTACCGGCATTCAGGCGGACACCACTTTGTGTGTGACCACTTCGGTGGACCAACGCTTGAAAGAGGGGGAACTCCTTGTCCGAACAAAAAGTGGATGGCGGGAGGTCATTGGCAAGGAGTCCTTCGCACAGAAAGAGCTGCGCTTTTTCCACGACCATACAGGCTATATAATAATAGGTAAGGATACCTTGGTGACGGAGGTTGGAAAGCGTACTGGTCGTTGGTGCGATTTTATGAAGATGTACAAGCCTTCCATAGTGGAAGGCGAGGTGGTTTCTTTGCATCTTCGTCACGGGGTTCGTCCAAAGGAAGCCCGATACCAATATCTTGTCTTTCCGGGCAGTTCGAAAGAAAAGCTGGAAAAGTTTGATGTGGAGAAAGAAGTCATTGTCCTTCGCAATGATGCGACTGCCCAGGTGGTGCAGGTTCCTTCCATCGGAAAAGGGTACTGGGTGGCCGTTTACCAAAAGAAAGAAATAGTAGTGGCGGGAAAAATATTCACTCCGGAACAGCCTGGAGTTTATTATGTAGAGCATACCGTACAGGGCTTGAAGAAGAAACTGGAGGCTCCGTTCAAGTTGAAATAGCTTTTTAAAAGGTTTGTTATGTTGTTGATTGCTAATGCACTAATAGGAGAATGTATCTTCCTATTTGGAATAAAATTCCAAATGTTTGGAATGATTTTGAAACCGGACCCCGAAGACTTCCCCTAATTTTGCTGGAAAAGAAACTATATAATCTAAAATATAGATAATAAGATGAAAACAACATTTCTGTTAATTGGATTATTTCTTTGTTTGTTGATAGGTTGCTGCTCTGAGGGGCAAACAGGTAAAAAATTGCAAGTGAGTACATTGTTTATGGAGTTGCCGGAGATTTGTCCCACTCCTGATGGTATGGCAATAGCCCCTGACGGGAATCTGATAGTGGCCTGTCCTAATTTTGCCAATCCGGCTACGCCTGCCTGTTTGATGCGGATTACGCCTGATAAACAGATTTCTAAATGGATAGATGTGCCGGTGTTGGCGGAAACAGGTGTCGCATGTCCTATGGGAATTGCTTTCAATGAGAAAGGCGAGTTATATATTTGTGATAATCAGGGGTGGTCAGGAAGTGAGCAAGGACGTGGCAAAGGACGTTTGCTGAAATTGGTATTTGACAGTCAGGGAATGTTGCAGGAAACCATAACGGTGGCTTGTCAAATGGAACATCCCAATGGAGTGCGTGTACGGAATGGAAAGGTATATGTCACTCAAAGTTTGTTGTCTGCCATCCCGTCCGATTGTTTGGTAAGTGGAGTGTATTGTTTTAACGAGGGCGACTGCGGTATAGCAATAACCAATACGTTGGAGGATAAGAATCTGCTGGTTACAGTAACAACCCGTAATCCACAGGTGCAATACGGATTGGATGGCATTGTGTTTGATAAAGCCGGGAATTTATATGTAGCAATTTTGGTGATGGAGCCATTCATAAGATTGTATTGGATGAGGAAGGAAAAGTGGTATCCAATACGGTATGGGCACAGGACAGTACGCAGTTAACTACTACAGACGGTATGTGTATGGATGAGGAAGGCAATATGTATGTAGCTGATTTTTCCGTGAATGCCATAGCGCGTATTACTCCTGACGGAAAGGTGGCTCGAATAGCGCAAAGTCCCGACTGTGACGGAAGTAATGGTGGACTGGACCAGCCTGGGGAGCCAATTGTATGGAACGGGAAACTGATAGTTTCTTGTTTTGACATAGTGACAGGACCCGATAAAGTGAATGCCGGACATGATAAACCTTACACATTGGCACAACTGGAACTGGAAAATCAATAAAAACAGGCTTATGAAAACACTCTATCTACATTTATAGGTTCTGCGATTTGCGGAGGCTTTGCTTTCTGTGTATGGCCGGAATTGTGGAAATCCTATGGTATAATGGGAGGGTGGCTTGCTTGCTGCCTTGCTGATAGGAATTATGTGGTATAATGAATCATTATAATGGAATTATCAACAATCCTGTTAATGGGATATGGCTGGATCAGAGCTGGTGTATTGGTGCTGCCGGTATGGCGTGGGGAGTGGTACGCTTGCTGATGAGGCGCATGACCGGGTCGATTGTTTTGAGATACAGAATGCGATACCTAAGGAGGTTCCAGCAGAAGAAGGGGTATTGGCTTGTACTTGGCGTGATGACTAGAAATCCTTTGTTGGAAATCTCTCGTGCTCCTCTTCATTTTACCTTGCACATGCCCAATGGCCTACCCGTTCCGAAGAGAGAGCAGCCATGACGCTGTTGGCAGAATGGATAAAATCCGGTCGGCTGCATGCTGATGAGTTTGCGAGTCATCGGTTTAGGATTGAGCACATTGCTGAAGCCTTTGCAGTGGCAGGGCGTAATGAGGCAATCAAAGTAATATTAACCTTTTAACTTTAAAATATAGATAATAATGATTGATATTCATACATTAACAGTAGAGCGATTGGCAGGTATGATTGATCATACTTTCTTGAAACCTTTTGGCGGGGTTGCCAATATTGAAAAATTGTGTGCGGAAGCCCGTCGGTACAATTTGATTGAAGCAGGGGCTACTCGTCTCGGAACATCGGCCGGAGTGAAGATAGTGGAAGAATTTATGCAAAGAAACGGAATGACAAATTAGAGCGGAGGAAATGAACAGGAAGAATTGGATTCGTTTTATAGGGAGCTTGTTTGTAGGAGGACTGCTGGTGGCTTGCGCAACTGCTCCCGATGTAGAACTTGTAAGTGCTGTTTCTTTGAACCGTTACAAAGCGGTATTGACGGCACCGTCCAAAATGGTGCCGTCTACCAAAACACCGGATGCAGCTTTGGCTGGTAATGGTGATTTGGGTATTACGTTGGGAGGTACATCGGACAGTCTTTGCTTCTATATAGGAAAAAATGATTTTTGGAGGGCATATCCGGTATATCCAGGAGGAATCGCTTTGCCGGGCGGATTAGATTTGTATGCGGAAGCATTGGCGGGTGCCGATTACCAAGTGGAGCAATTGCCGGGTAGTGCTGAGATAAAAGGGAAGTTTACTAAAGGAAAGACAGTTCTGGAATTGACCGCCTGGGTGGCAGCAACCCGCAATTGGGTGATTATAGAATTGACGGCCAATGAACCGTTGGAATTGTCATCACGCTTGTGGGCAGCGGAAGGAAATACTTCGGTGACTTCATCAGGGAAAGTACCGGTGAATTGGGTTACCCGATCATTTGAAAAAGAACCATTGCTTCGTTGGTCTTCGCATATAGCTTTGGCTATGGGTACTCCGGAAATGCAGCTGCCGGAATCAGGAAAGATTGTGTTGCAGCCGGGAAAAAAGCAATGGATAGCTGTTGTGGCGTATACGAACCATGATACTGTTCAATGGAAGGAAAAGGCTGTAGTTGAGGCGGAGGGCTTGACAGTCGATAGGTTGGAGCAGGCGAAAGTCGAGCATAAGGACTGGTGGAATGCCTTTTGGAAGAATCTTCTGTTTCCATTGGGGATCAGGAATTGGAGCGTTATTACTATATGTCCCAGTACTTGTTTGCCTGTGCTTCCCGTGCCGGAAAGTTTGCTCCAGGTATATGGGGACCGTTTATAACGCGTGATGAGGCTGCTTGGGGTGGTGATTATCATTTGAATTACAATTATCAGGCTCCTTATTGGGCTTGTTTCTCTTCCAATCATATTTATTTGACCGATAATTTTGACCAGCCCTTGTTGGACTATATGGAAGCAGGACGGAAACATGCTGCCGATTTATTGGGTTGTAGGGGCATTTATTATCCGGTAGGTATCGGTCCTAAAGGATTGTGTACCGCTATGTGGCCACTTACTCCGGAAGAGATGATGGAAAAATATGCTACTCGTGAGAATACAATTGACGGTGGGTATAAGTTTTTAGGGCAAAAAATTAATGCGGTGTTTAGTGCAGGCAATATGCTGATGCGTTACTATAGTACTTATGACAAAACGTATGCCTCTCGGGTCTATCCCTATCTGTTGGCATGTGCCGATTTTTGGGAAGATTACCTGAAATTGGAGAATGGACGTTATGTCATTCACATGGACCATTTTAACGAGGTGATGCCCAATCATCGGAATAAAGGACAGTGGCGGCATCGTTTGGGTGATTTCAATTCCACGCTTTCACTGGGATTGGTACGAATGTTGTTTCAAGGAATGGTGGATATGAGTGCCTTTTTGCAGGTGGATGCCGACAGACGGGTAAAATGGTATGATATATTGGAGCATTTGAGTGACTATCCTGTTGCAGTGAATGCTTCAGGACGCTTGAGTTTGCGGAACATGGAGAGTGGACCGGAAGGAGTGGAAGATATTCCTTCCGGATTGAATCGTGTTTCTATTCATGGGCTTGTCTTGCCGGGAGGGGTGGCAGGACCTGTAACGGATTCTGTATTCAATGCCATTTTGTTGGAGGATGTCAATCATTGGCAGGACAAGATGCGTCGTCCCAATGACTGGGGAAATACATTTAATAATGGCATAGAGACTTGTTTTCCTGGAGCGGTTCGTGTGGGCTATGATGCTGCAGATCTGTTGAAGCGTTTAAAGAAGCGTATTTCTCTGACCGTTTATCCCAATTTGTGGATAACACAAGGTGGAGGGGGTATTGAGACGTTAGCTGCCGTTCCATTAACCATTAACGAAATGTTGATGCAAAGCTATGAAGGCGTGTTGCGTGTCTTTCCCAATTGGATAATGGATCAGGATGCTTCTTTCCAAAAACTTCGTGCTTATGGTGCATTCTTGGTGAGTGCCTGTCTGAGGTCGGGAGTGATAGACTCTGTGGAATTGATTAGCGAAAAAGGGATGCCATGTACAATGGAAAATCCTTGGAAAGGCCAATCGGTGCAGTTGTGGAGGAATGGAGACAAGGCTGAAACAGTTTCGGGCAATCGTTTTGTTTTCAAAACTTCGGAAGGCGAGTGTATCGTTCTTTGTCCGAAAGATTGAAAATGCTCATGTAACGGATGGAATTGTTCGGTATATTGGCAAAAAGTAATCTGTGTTGGTTTACGAACATCGATTACTTTTTTGCTTTTATGTTATGTTTGTTGGAAGTCGAAAGGACCGTGGAGGGTTACTTCCCGTGTGCTGTCCGAATGGCTGTGCGTATGTTTTCCATAGGGGTATCCGGTTTGATAGTACATTCCGCTCCTATGATCAGCCGTCCTTTATAGTTTTTCTTAATCTTCAACACGGCGGCTTTCACCTCTTCCGGTGTTCCATTGTGAATGGTCTTTTTCCGGTCCAGTCCACCCATCACAATACGTTTGAACAGTCGTTCTCCGTCCTTTAAGGTGAAAGGCTTGCCATTTACGATATTGGGGGTGTTTACAATTTGCCCCGGATAGTCGGCAAAGCGGCTCAAATCATCGTAGTTTCCTTCATAATCGCAGATATGCAAAATGTTGCACCGGGTGTCTTGATTGCATTCTTTCATCACTTGCAAATCGTAGGGCTTTACAAATCGTTCAAAGAATCGGGGTACAATGTAGAATTTCTCTTCTCCACCTTGCGAGGGTGTGTAGAACCCGTCCACACCTCTGGCTTTACAGTCTTTGGCGAATTGTATCAATGCTGTGGTGAAAATCTCCATGGCACGCGTCACCTGTTCCGGTTTTTCTTTGGCATATTTCATCAGGTTGGCAGCTCCTACTGTTTGTACCAGCATTTGAAAGGGGGAATAGATGGTAGGTAAAATCATGGCATCGTGTCCGGCAATATTCACAATGCGGTCAATCACTTCTAGGGTTGGCGCGAAGAAATTACGGGGTAGTGGTTTTATTTGTTCCCAGTCTTCCGGCTTTTCTATACGAATGCGTCCATAGCCTTGTTCGAATTGTATCTTTACGATATCCATTCCTGTGGCTACAAAATAGTTGATGTGGCTGTTGACAGCAGCTTCTCCCGTTTTCGCATCCTTACCAAAATGCATGAAGAAAGCTGCTGGAGCATAGTTCTTTTCTAATGTTCCATTCAGAAAACGTTCCATTATTTCTCGTTTGCTGGAAATGGTTTGTGCTTGTCCTGCCAATGTCATACATAGCAGGCGGCCAGTAGATAATTTGTTTTCATGGTTCTTCCATTTTTGTTTGTTGATATGCAAAAATAAAATGTTTTTATGAATAAAATATTTGTAGGATGCTTATTATTAGTGGTTTGGAACGTTTCTTTAAAAGAATGACACAATATTATAAACGTTTGGAAAGCCTTTTGTGAGTTGGTTTAATATTGATAGATGTTGGGGAAATACTAGAAGAGGAATTGCAGAAACTTCTATTGTTTTGTAGTGGAAAAATAAAAAACTACTATTATGGAAAAACAAAAAAACATGTCGCTTCGGCGGTTTCTTTTCATCTTGGTTACTTTGTTGACCGGTATTCCTCTTTCAGCGCAGACAATCAAAGTAAGTGGCCATGTGGTGGATGCTACAGGCGAACCTATGATTGGAGTCTCGGTAGTTCCTGAGAAAAATCCTACATCGGGAACTATTACGGATTTTGAGGGTAATTTTCAAGTTGATGTTGAAAAAAGTTCTACATTGAGATTCTCCTATATAGGATATGTAGACCAAGTGTTGAAGGTCATCGGAACTACAATGAAAGTAGTGATGCAGGAAGATACCAAACAACTGGATGAAGTGGTTGTAGTGGGTTACGGTGTGCAGAAAAAGGTGAACTTGACCGGTGCTGTAGGTAGTGTGGATGCTGAAGACCTGACAAAACGGGTATCTCCCAATGCGTCCTCTATGTTGCAAGGACGCGTGCCGGGATTGCAAATTGTACAGAACTCGGCCAATCCGGGTGCGGAGTCTGCGGCTATCCAGATTCGTGGTCAAGGTACTTTCTCTGGAGCGGGTAGCAATCCTTTGATTTTGATTGATGGGGTAGAAGGTGATATGGACAAGGTAAATCCTAACATGATTGAAAATATCACGGTACTGAAGGATGCTGCTTCTGCTTCAATTTATGGTTCGCGTGCAGCCAATGGCGTTATCTTGATTACTACCAAGAATGGTTCTGAAGGACGTTTGAATATAGATTACAGTTTTAATATGGCCTGGCAGTCGCCTACTACCATTCAGAAACGTATCATTAATTCAGCTGAATACATGACTTTGTTCAATAAAGCATTGGAACATACAGGTGGTGATATTGCTACTAAAGGTTATGAACAGGAATGGATTGATGCTTATAAGAATGCCGCTCCCAACGATCCTCAATATCCCAATCACGACTGGTATGGTGATGTAATCAAGACAGCTCCCATGCAACAGCATTTCTTGAGTGTGAATGGTGGCAAGAACGGAACGACTTATAATTTTGGCTTGGGATATCTGGATCAAGATGGTATGGTAATTCAAACTGGATACAAGCGTTATGATGCGCAAGTCAATTTGAAAACAAATCTGGGCGGACGGGTAACTTTTGGTACCAATATAAACTTCTCCAAATCCAATCGTCATTCTACCTCTTATACCAGTGGTGGCAATCAGATTGACAACAACGAAACGGAGGACTTGATTCTTTGCACCTTTACCCAAGGTCCGTATTATACTCCTTATTTGCCTGACGGGCGTTTCGCTTCCAGCGGTTATGCGGGTCGTGGTCACAACAAGGCTCCGTTGGCGGTGGCTTACAGTGGAGGTGGAAAGAAGTTTGATGAGAACTATGTACTGGGCAGCGCATTTGCAAAGGTAAAGATCTTGGAAGGTCTGGATGCTGAGGTGAAAGCTTCTGTCCGCTATAATCAGACACAGGCCAAATGCCTTACCGTTTCGGTTTCTGCCTATACATTTCACCCGAATGCTTTTGGTGATCATCAAGAAAGTGTGTACAATAGTGATGTCAATACATTGACTGTACGTCAAGAAACTGAAACGCAATATACACTATATGGAACATTGAATTATAAGAAGACTTTTGCCAAGAATCATAATCTGAATGTTATGTTGGGTTATAACCAGGAAAATTTCCGTTATGATAAATTGGGTGGATACAGGACAGGAGTTCCTACCAATGTACATTGGGAATTGGATGTGGCTCCTACAGCAGGGCAAACCAATGAGGGCAGCGCTTACGAATGGGCTATCCAGTCTTATTTCGGTCGTTTGAACTATGATTTCGCGGGTAAATATTTGTTTGAGGCCAGTTTCCGTTATGATGGTACCTCACGTCTGGCAAGCAACAAACGCTGGGGATTGTTCCCGTCGTTCTCTGGTGGTTGGCGTGCTTCAGAAGAAGGCTTTTTGAAAGAGGTGGAATGGCTTTCCAACTTGAAAGTGCGCGGCTCATGGGGACAGTTGGGTAATCAGAACATCGGTAATTATCCGTATCAGGATGCGTTGAGTGCCGTAAAATACAACTTTGGAGGAATTGTAACGCAGGGACTTACACAAAATGCGCTGACCAATATGGATATCATGTGGGAAACTACGACAGCTACTGACTTTGGCTTTGATTTCGGGATGTTCAATAATAAAATCTATGGTTCAGTAGATTATTACAAAAAGAGGACAGAGGATATCCTCCGCACTTTGCAGGTCCCTTCTCATATTGGTGTGACTGCTCCTACAGTGAATAGGGGTATTATGGAAAATACCGGTTGGGAATTTGTGCTGGGACACGAGAACCGCATCGGTGACTTTACTTATAGCATTTCCGCCAACTTGGAAACTTATAAGAATGAGCTGGTACAGTTCGGTGCCCGCGAAATCAACAACAACGGAACCATTCGCCAGGAAGGTCTTCCTTGGGATAGTTACTATATGTATGTGTTTGATGGTATTTATCAGAACCAGGCGGAGATTGATGCGCTGAAGCCATTGAGTAACTTGACCAAACCGGGCGATATGAAATACAAAGACATTAATGGTGACGGAAAGATTACTCCTGAGGACCGCGTTGTTGTAGGTGGCGCTTTCCCTAAGTTCAATTATGGATTTACGGTGAATGCGGCGTGGAAAGGATTCGATTTGTCTGTCTTCTTTCAGGGAGTGCAAGGAAAGAAAACTTACGTGAAAGAATGGGGTATTGCTCCTTTCCGTCAAGGCTCTGTTCCGGCTGTGTACTGGAGGGACGCTTGGAATGGAGAAGGAACTTCCAATACGATTCCTCATATTTTTAATGATAACTATGCGCCTAACACAGCCATCTCTACTTGGTGGCTGCAGGACGCTTCTTACTTGAGAATGAAGAATCTTCAGATTGGTTATACATTACCTAAGTCCTGGTTGGAGAAAGTTCGTTTCCAAAATGTGAGAGTGTATTTCTCAGGTGACAATTTATTGACATTCACCGACATGTTTCAAGGACTGGATCCGGAACGTACGGCAAAGAATTCACGAGGAGTTATCTATCCACAGGCGAAGGTGGTATCTTTCGGCTTAAAAGTAACCTTATAATATAAAGTATATACAGATGAAAAGACATATATTGATTAGCACAATTGCTATGGCATTGGCGGCCGGTTTCACTTCATGCGAAGATTTTTTGGACAAACAGCCATTGGACAAAGTTAGTACTTCCACTTTCTGGCAGACCACAAAAGATGCCGATAAGGCGTTGACTGCAGCTTATGCCAGTTTCCGTAACGGAACTTTCTCGGCAGTTCCTGCTGGAGGTCCCTGTACCGAACAAGAATGTTTGTCGGACAACGCTGTTACCCGTGGTGCTCATTCGGCTATTCAGCAGGGAGGTATTAATCCCTCTACCGGAGGTTTGTTGAATGATTTGTGGGATGACTCGTACAAAGGTATTGCCGCGGCCAATTATTTTCTGGACAATTTTGATAAGGTGAGGGATTTGTACTCGGAAGTCGATTTTAATAAATTGAAGGCGGAGGCACTTTTTATACGTACGTTTTATTATAATGAATTGGTGGTGCATTATGGTGCGGTACCTATGATGTTGCATAGTGCCAAGCTGGGAGATGGCTTTGAGAAGTTGCCCCGTTCACCACGTGCCGAGGTGATCAGCCAAATGTTGGATGATATTGATTTCGCCATCGAATGGTTGCCTAATGTGGCTTATACTGATGGTCATGCGGTGAAAGGTTCGGCTGTGGTCTTGAAATGCCGTATTTTGTTGAACGACCAACGATATGCTGATGCAGCCAAACTGGCAGGTGATTTTATTCACGATCCGGCCAATCCGTTTAAGTTGGCGGATGATTATGCGGGAATCTTTTTTGGTGGACAGATCAACAATCCGGAAATCATGTTTTCCATTCAGTTTACTGCTCCTGACGATTTCCATGCACTGGATCAGATGGTGGCTAGTCGTATGACAATCTTTCCCAGTTATAATCTGCGTGCCGCCTACGAGGAAGGTGACCCCCGTATCAAGATGACCATGTACGAAGCAGGCGATCCTTGGGTAAGTAATGACAAGACCGGAAAATTTGAGGATGACGGCAATCGTGCCGAGGGATTGGTGCCTTTTACGGGAATGGCATTTAAGAAATATGTGAATCCCACCATCATGGCACCCAAAGCTTCGACACTGAGTGACCAGCACATTGTGAAGATGCGTTATGCCGATTTGTTGTTGATGTATGCCGAAGCCATGTTCGAAAGCGGACAGGGCGGTGATCCGAAGGCATTGGCCGCTTTAAATGCCGTGCGGCAGCGTCCGGGTGTGAATATGCCTCCCAAAACAGAACTGACTCGTGAGAATATCCGCAATGAACGTCGGGTGGAGCTGGCGTACGAAGGAATTCGCTATTATGATATTATTCGATGGGATATTGCCAAGGATGTGATTCCTACCGTGCAATATGACGAAAGCGGAAAAATGCGTAAATTTGATGGCAACTTGTGGCCTGTTCCGCAGAAGCAGATGGATATCATGGGTGACATTTGGGAACAGAATGCTCCTTGGAATTAAGGAATAATAGTTCTTTTGCCGGATGGTAGTGATAAAGGCTTTTTTCTTTAATTCCCTCCGGCTTTTATATTAACCCTTTACATCCCTTTTATAGGTATATGTTCTATCTCCATGGCCTTTGGAGTTATTTCCGTAGGGCTTGGAGATAGAAAGTAATGGGTAGAAAAGCCTTAGTCAAATGGCATCTGGAAATTGGTAATGCGGATGGGTTTTGTAAAAAGGATTGTTTGATGGAAAATTAGGATAAAGAAGGTCCTTTATTGTGAAGCAGGCTGCACGATCAGAGAATGGGACAATAATGATATTATTAGGTGTGATAATAGAACTTTGTTTCTGCGGTAAATACTTACTTTGCCGATAAAATGATATGAATATTTTTATAATTAAAATTTAATAGTATGAATAAACTCGTGAAAGATGTTTTAGTGTCAGGCGCATTGGCTGTTGTGGGGCTTATGGGTTTGAATGCTTGCGAATCGGATGATGAAAAAGAAATTTATGACATGGTGGTGACTCCGGGAAGTTTTGACCAGTTGTCTCCGGCTGGTGCCGACTATACGGTTTCTGTTGATATGTTTAAAGGTGGAAAATGGGCGTATGATATCGCTTATGAAGGTACGGGCGTTACCGGATGGATTACAGAAAAGGCCAAGAGTCTCTATGATATTACTTTTACGGTAGCACCTAATAAAGGATTTGCCCGTAAGGCGATTGTAACCTTTAAAGATAAGGAAGGAAAGGCGGAAAGTATGCAGCTGACTGTCAGTCAGCAGGAAACCAATGTACATGACTTGACTGTCAGTTTGAAAGAAATAGAAGTATTTTATGATGGGGGAGAACAGACAGTACAGGTTACAGCTTCGGTCACAGTGGACTGGGAATGTACGGCTGTTGATAAAGACGGAAAGAAGTCAGACTGGATTACTGTAAAGAACAAGACGGCTGCCGGGGCAACGATAGCCTTTGCTGCCAATGAGGGAAAGCCGCGTCAGGCAACCTTGTTGTTTACAGATAAAAATAAAAAAGCGAAAGAAGTAAGGGTGCCGGTCGTTCAGGCACAGTATCGGACTCCGGAAGAACCGATTCCGGCAGGATATGTGCAGACTGGAAGCATGACTCCTGATAAAACATTATTGGGGAGTGAATGGAAAGTGGTGAATGATTACATGAAAAAGTATGGTTGGGAATATACCGAACATCCTAATCAACCGAAGAGTACCGATACAGGAGAAGATGTGGACGGTAAGCACATAGAAGTGGTTCAGGACTTGGTATTGGGGCAGCCGGTTTTCCGCTTCATGGTTCACAAAAACGAGCAGATGATTGACGGTGACCGTGGGGAAAAGAAGGACCGCCAGCGCAATGAGATGAAAACCCGTGTGGTGAGCAGCAACAAGGCGCAATACAAGGATGTGAATGGAAACTATGACGAGTGGCAAATCGTGGAATGGAAATTCAAGATTCCGGCAGGTTTCCAGCCTTCTACCTCCTTTACGCACATTTATCAGTTGAAAGGACATGATGGAAGTAATATCTCGGCGCCGATCATTACTCTTTCGCTGCGCTCTAATGCTGATGGAAGTAATCGTAGGGTACAGGTTATTCATAACGGTCGTAGCACTGCTACTCATCAAGGCACATTGGTGATAATGTTCCGATGAGTGACTTTGAAGGAGAATGGGTACAGGCGCGTACGGAATCACATTTCTGCCGGGACGGTTATTATGGAATCAAGCTGACCCGTATCAGCGACGGCAAGGTGCTGATGGATTATACCAACGAGCATATTGATATGTGGCGTGACAAGGGGACAACCAATGTCCGCAGCAAGCATGGCATCTATCGCAATGTGGGCAAGAATCCTTTTGGCTCCAATGCCTTGCTGAAAGATGAAGAACTTTATCTGACAGACTTCAAGATATATGAAAAAAAATCAAATGACAACCCTCAGGCAGTGGATGACTGATGGGGAATTTTCTAAATTTGTTAAACATTAAAATACTAAAATTATGAAACAGAAGAATTGTTCTTGGGAATGGTGGCGATTGTTCTTTTGCTGCTGTTTTCTGCTCCTTTGGGATATAGGTGTATATGCCCAGCAGACTTCTCAACTCAAAGGACAAGTGATTGATGCGGCGAACAATGAACCGTTGATTGGTGTGTCTATTCAGGAAAAAGGTACAACCAACGGCGTGGTGACGGACATGGACGGAAACTTTGTCATCACGGTTTCGCCTAAGGCTACGTTGGTTTTTTCGTATATCGGCTATGAAACTTTAGAACGGAAAGCTTCCGAATGCCATGGAGTCATTAAATTGAAAGAAGACAGCCAGACCTTGCAGGAAGTGGTCGTGGTAGGATATGGAATGCAGAAGAAAGTAAATCTTTCCGGATCAGTGTCGGCTATCGAAGGAGACAAGATCGCTGCCAAGCCTTCTACAGATGTGCTCTCTGCCTTACAGGGAGAGTTGCCTGGAGTAACGGTGCTGCGTAGTGGCGGACAGCCGGGTAGCGAGACTTCCGGTATGCGTATCCGTGGCTTCTCGTCGGTCAACAGCACTTCGACTTTGGTTTTGATTGACGGCGTGGAGGGAGATCTTACCTTGGTGAATCCCAATGATATTGCTTCTATCTCCGTATTGAAAGATGCAGCTTCCTGTGCCATTTATGGTGCACGTGCTGCTGCCGGTGTTGTATTGGTGACGACGAAGGCGGGAACGGAAGGGAAACCAAAAATTTCATATAACGGAAGCTTTACTTTCCATACACCGGGCAATATGCCGAGCGTCTTCCCGCATGGGAGGAACAGGCCTTTATAGACCAGAGCCGTCTGAACTATGACGGAAAGAGGGAATGGTCGGAAGAAAAGGCTTCTTGGGTAGGCAACCCGAATTTTAATACCCGACCGTTGAGCAACGGACGTTGGGATTACTTTGATGCCATCAACTGGGTGGAAGAAGGTACCAGAGACTTTACCACACAGCAGACTCATTCGTTGTCGGTGAGTGGCGGAAACAAGACAACTAATTATATGTTCTCGGCCAATTATTATACAAAAAACGGTTTGTTGAAGTATGGTCCTGACAGTAATGAACGTTATAACCTTCATGCCAAGGTGAAGACTGAGTTCAACAAATATTTTGAATTTTCGTTGAATGCGCAATATCAGAGCAGGAATATCGAAGCTCCTTCATACGGTGCGGGAGGTATTTTCAACTCGCTCTTTACCACACGCGGACGCCAGTCGGTATTCGTACCCGAGGGGGATGAAAGCGGCAGTATCTATAATGGAGACCTGCAGGGAAATCCTATTGACATCATGAAGAATGGAGGTATCAGAGAGAGAAAGCTGGAAAACTACATTGGGAAAGCGACATTGGGCATCAAAGATGTAGTGAAGAATCTACGTATTGATTTAAGTGCATCCCGTCGTGCCGGTTACTATGCCGAAGTGATGGAGAAGCATCATCTGGAATGGAGAACCCGTGACGGAAAGACGATCCGTAATCAGGTGAACAATCCGGACGAGCTCTACAAATGCAGATATTCCAATTACCATGATTTGTTGGAGGCTACAGCGAATTATACGTTTGATCTGAATGGAAAGCATAACTTCAGTCTGCTTGCCGGAAGTACTTATGAGAATTATCGTCAGGACCAGATTGATGCTACGGCTAAATCGCTGAACTCGGATGATTTCTTCTCTTTCAACGGTTATGACTCTTCGATTGCGACCAATACCGAACTTTCTGACAAGATTGATCCGTGGTCTATGATGTCTTATTTCGGTCGTATCAATTATAATTATCGTGAACGTTATTTGTTTGAGGCCAATATTCGCTATGACGGAAGTTCCCGTCTGGCACCCGGCAAACGCTGGAAAGCATTTCCTTCTGTGTCGGCCGCTTGGCGTGTCAATGAGGAGAAATGGTTCAAGGCTGATTTCATCAGCCAGCTGAAATTACGTGCGTCATGGGGTGAATTGGGAAATGGTGCGGTATTGGGTTTGTATGACTATATGCCGCTCATCAAGAGAGAGGACTATATGGGTGAAGGGGCCTATTTCCAAGAAGAACTGGCTTCTACTGATAAGACATGGGAAGTTGTTTCTACCACCAACATCGGTATGGATTTTGGATTGTTCAACAATCGTTTGTCCGGTAGTTTTGAATATTATTGGAAAGTGAACGACAACATGTTGGCCAGTCCGCAGGTTCCTCATCAGATCGGTATCAAGGTACCCAACCTGAATATTGGAAAACTGAAGACATGGGGATGGGACTTGAATGTGACTTGGAAGGACAGAATCAAGGATTTCAATTATCAGATCGGTTTCAATATTTCAGACAGCAAGAACGAACTGGTGGAATACAATGGAGTTAGTGTGGTGAAGGCAGGTATTGTGCAGCACCTTCAAGGATATGAACTGAACACTATTTGGGGGTATAAGACGGACGGTTACTGGAGCAGCCGTGAGGAATATTTGCAGTATAAGAAAGATAATCCGGGGTACAAGTCGTTTAATGACGGAAAAGTAAGTGGCGGTGATATAAGATATGTGTCACAGGGCAAGGCCGACCACGAGATTGGTGTAGGCAGTGGCACGTTGAGCGATACCGGAGACTTGGTTTACTTGGGCAACACAGACCCTCGTTATCTGTATGGATTGAACTTGTCTGCACAATGGCGTGGTTTCGACATCTCTGTTATGTTCCAAGGTGTGGGCAAGCGTAAAGCGATGGTTCAGTTTGGTGCCATTGCTCCACTTTCGGGTACGGGGAGTATGCCGTGGACCATTCATCGTGATTACTGGACGGAAGATAACCAGGATGCTTACTGGCCTCGTCTGTGTAACTATGCCAACAATGATTTCAATTTCAAAACTTCGGATAAGTGGATACAGAATGCCGCCTATATCCGTTTGAAGAATGTCACAGTGGGGTATACATTGCCTATACCGAAAAAATATGTGGAACGCGTGAGAGTGTATGTGACCGGTGAGGATATTTGGGAGCACACCAAGATGCTGTCTGTATTCGATCCTGAGCAGGACAATGGCAAGGATGGTATCAACCGGAGTTTCTATCCGTTCTTCCGCAGTTGGACTGTCGGACTTAATGTTTCATTCTAAAATAACTGATTGATCATGAAAAAAATAGTTTCATTTTTTATAACCGCCACATTGATGGTGTCGGGCTGTACGCTGGACAGGGAACCTGAAACCACGCTGGCGGACAATAACTTCTGGAAGTCGGAAACCGACCTCCGGGGAGCTTGTAATAAGATGTATAAGGATTTGCCGGGTTTTGTGAACGATTTCCGTTCGGATGAATTGAGAGACAAGAGCCAGAATGGAATTTCCAGTGGAAACCGTAGTGTTTCCGGTACTTCCGGTGACTGGACGGATCCTTATAACCGTATCGGGGTTTGCAATAACATTATTATAAAATCGGAAAACGCGCAGGTGGAGACGGGGCGCAGAAATCGCTGGGTGGCTGAGGCTTATTTCTTCCGTGCTTATAATTATTTTGAGTTGGTGAAGAAGTATGGCGATGTTCCTTTGATTCTGAAAGTGTTCAACAGCACGTCGGATGCCGATGTGGTTCGTGCTCGTGATTCTAGGGAAACGGTTATCCAGCAGTGTTATGATGATTTGGAGTTTGCTTTGGAATGGTTGCCCGATATTGATGATTCCGAGTTGAAGAATGATTGGGGCAGAGTGTCGAAGTCGGCTGCATTGGGCTTGCTGGTCCGTATCGGCTTATATGAGGGTACTCATAAGAAATATCACCATACACCGGATGGCAATTATGTGGATCATTTAGATAAAGGGATAGCAGCGGCCCGGCAGTTGATGAACAGTGGCAAGCATGATCTTTATCCGGATTTCAATAAACTGTTCTTGCACGATGGAGAAGGACGTCAAAACAAGGAAAATCTGTTTGTCAAGATTTACGGACCGGCAGGTACTATCAACCATAAGCATTCCCGTCAGTTGGAAAGCAGCATTACACTGACCCGGAATATGGTGGACAATTTTTTGTACACTGATGGATTGCCTCGTGAAAAATCACCTCTACGGATACATCCCGAAAGTTCGTATGCCGATATGTTGAAGAATCGCGATCCACGTTTGGCTATGACTGTATTTACTCCAGGTGAAGAAGCTTATAAAGGAAGTTATGTACCTTTTGTGACCACCAATCAGAACCATGCTTTTGGTTATGCTATCAAGAAGGGATACATCGGTTCTGAATACTCCAGCGATGGAACGAATGACAAGATGATTATCCGTTATGCCGAAGTCTTGATTTCGTATGCCGAATTGCTTTATGAGAAGAATGGAAGCATTACGGACGATCAATTGGACGCTACTATTAATAAGGTAAGAGAAAGAGCCGGTTTCAATGTTAGATTGACCAATGCCTTTGTCGCTGCAAACGGTTTGGACATGCTTGATGAAATCCGTCGCGAACGTATGGTGGAATTTATAGACGAAAATCTGCACTATGATGATATCATCCGTTGGAAAACAGCTGAAGAAGTTTTGCCGAAGGCTATTCTGGGATTGATTTATTGTTCTGATGAAACAACGGCGAACTACAATGAACTGAAGAATAACCTGACTGCTGAGGATGGAACTTATAAAGGGGTGAAAGTGTATGACCAAGGTTTTATTTATGTGTTGGAAGAAGCTGAATCGCGTAGCTTTGATCCTGAACGTGATTATTTGTATCCGGTTCCGACACATGAAATCAGTACGTCTGGTGGAAATATAACACAAAATCCGAAATGGGGTAATTAATTTTAAAAAGGGAAATGATGAAAAGAAATATCTTAATCTTGTTAGTGATGGTTTGTGTATCTTCTTTGTTCACAAGCTGTAGTGATGATGAGTGGGGTAACAATAATCCGGAAATGGAACATATTTACTATTATGGATTGGGAAATGTGAAGTTTCCGGGTGGTAATGAATTGGTTTATAATGTCAATCAAGGAGAAACATTGGCTGTCCCCACTTATTTTTGGAGCGTGTTTACACGTCCTTATAGTCCGGTAGTGGCTTATTACACTTCTTCGGCAGAGGGGTTGGAATGCGGTAAGGATTACCAAGTGGTAGACGCTCAAGGGAATGTGTTGGCACCTGATACCAACGAAGGAGGTTATAGCATGGTGTGGAAGAACGCTGTGAAGGGCAGTCAGAATGTATACATCAAGGCATTGCCTGGAAAAAAAGGGCGTATTCGCGTGCTGACTTTTGATCCGGCTAAGAAAATGGATGTGACAGATGTGGAAAGTACAGTCATTGTACGTACGAATGAGTACGAAGTACGTGCGTTCAGTGAGAATTATTATGTGACAGTGAACATCAAATAGCCTTTAATGTAACAGCCTGTTTAAATTTTCTTCAAAAAGAATGTTCAAAAGAATGCTGAACAAAATCCTAACAGGCTAAGTTTTATTCTTTAGTTGAACTTTTCGCCCCCTCTCAGAGTTTTGCAAAAGTGCTGCCACTGCTACCACCCTTACTGCTGAAACCACTATGAACAGGGCGTTCAGCAGGGTGGTGGCAGCACTTTTTTTTATGTAGTAAAAAGTGTTGTTGCCACCACTTTTCCCAGTTCTTTCTGGAGGTGTGATGCTTTCCGGCTGTCTTTCTGGAACTGTTGGCAGCACTTATTGATACGCATGATCTGCTTCGTTCATCTGTATGAATGCGTACACGGACAAGGAGTTTCAACCGGTTACGTAGGGTTGAAACTTTAGTTCCATCAGGCTGAAACTTCAGTTCCACCGGGATGAAACTGTGGTTTTGTCGGGATGCAACCGTAGTTCTGGTGTAGTTTAACGCTTTAGGTTGACTACTCCTTCATCTTACTTGTAAGGATGGTTGACGGAGTTAATACTTAGTTATAATATGAGTTGACTCTTTCAAGCGGATCGCAAGCAGATTTCTGTCAGGCTGTAGTCAGTGTCTTGTCCATCGGTGGATTCCGTTCTATCGGTTCGGGTTCCGAGGTTTATTGGGGGGAGAATGCCAAGTGACGGTTTCTCCTCCTTTTTTATTTTGATACAGAACATAAAGAGAATGGAATATTTTTGGCAGTTCATGATCATGAACTCTTTTATCTTTGTGGTCAAACGAGTATAAATTTAAAAGACAGATCACATGAAAAAACACTATTTACTGAATTGGGTATGGGGCATGCTTTTATGGAGCACGGTAAATGTATCAGCGCAAAATGCCGCATTAAAAAATTTCCCTGAAGGTTCACAACCGCAAGAAGTGGGAGACAGAATTGTGAACAAGTTCCTGAAAACTCCACATACGCGATTTGGAAACCCACGTGCGGAAAAAGCACCTGATTACATAACTTATCCTGATGCATGTACATGGCTGGGTGCTTTGTGGTATGCAAAAGCGACCGATAACAAGCTGATGACAGCAGGACTGGTGAAACGCTTTGAACCGCTTTTTTCTACAGAGAAACACATGTTGCCACGTATGGTTCATGTGGACTATAATGTGGTGGGAGCAGTCCCTTTGGAAATTTATATTCAAAAGCAAGGAGGACAGGAATACTATGATTTGGGTATGAAATATGCTGATACCCAGTGGCAGGTGCCGGCTGACGCGAAACCGGAACAAAGGCTTATGCCGACAAAGGTTATTCTTGGCAGACTCGCATCTGGATAGATGATATGTTTATGATTACAACCATTCAGTCGCAGGCTTATCGGGTGACGGGTGACCGTAAGTATATTGACCGTGCTGCCAATGAGATGGTGATGTACCTGAAAGAGATACAACGTCCGAACGGATTGTTTTATCATTCTCCCGAAGCCCCTTTCTTTTGGGCGAGAGGCAATGGATGGATGGCGGCGGGCATGGCTGAACTGCTTTCTGCCTTACCGGAGGACAACCCGAATCGTCCGGCTATCATGAAGGCTTATAAGACGATGATGAAGACGTTGAAAAAGTATCAGGGAAAAGAAGGATTGTGGCATCAGTTGATTGATGAAAGGGAGGCGTGGAATGAAACGTCGGGTACAGCAATGTTTACATACGCCATGATTGTCGGAGTAAAAAAAGGATGGCTGGATGAAAAAGAATATGCGCTTGTCGCGCGCAAAGGATGGTTGGGACTGGTGTCTTATATCAATGCGGATGATGAGGTGGAGGACGTATGTGAGGGAACGAATATCAAGAATGATAAGAATCATTATATGAATCGTAAACGTATTACAGGTGATTTGCATGCACATGCACCGTTATTATGGTGTGCTACGGAACTGGTTACTGTAAACTGATTCCGGATTTTATCATAAAATAATATTTTATAAATAGAATTGTACAGAGCTTGGAATTTTTAAAGAAAACATTTTATCTTTGTGTCGCATAACCTTTATTTGATAGTGTACAATGAAAACCACAAAGATGCTAAAAAGACTGCTTTGTATAATTCTATTGTTACAAATTGCAGGATGGACGGAGGTACAGTCCGCTCCGGTTGCCAATACATATTATTTTTCTAATTTAAGCCTGAAGGACGGGCTTTCCCAACTTTCCGTATTGAAAATTTATCAGGACTCGAAAGGGTATATGTGGTTTGGTACGCGGAACGGACTGAACAAATATGATGGAAACCGTATGGTGGTATATAAACATTTGGACAGTGATTCATTGAGTTTGGTGGACAACCACATCACGGCGATAGTAGAGGATAGAAAGAATTGTTTATGGGTGGGAACGTCACGCGGCTGAACCGGCTGGATTTAAAAACAGACCGGATCACTCCTTATGCAGGGAAGAACTTTTCGTTGTTGGATTCGGGAGTGCGTTCTCTTTTTATCGATTCAAATGACCGTTTATGGGTTGGTACCTCCAAAGGATTGTATTTGTTTGTGCATGAGGCGGACACTTTTCAATCTGTCGATTTGGACGGGAAAATAAAGGGAGAATTTATTTCTGTCATTACGGAAACTTCAGATCATCAGTTGTTGATTGGTACGGAACATAAGGGATTGTACGTATGTGATTTAAATTTGAAATTAATCAGTCATTATGCCAAGACTGAGGGAAATGCTTCTTTGCCCGATAATAATATTTCTGATATTCATGAAGATTCCCGTAAGCAGTTATGGGTGTCTACCAATTATGGAGGAGTGTCAAAGGTCGATTTGTCCACTGGGACATCTGTTCATTATACAACGGCTAACAGTAAACTTACTACAGATAATATCCGTTGTTTGGCTGAGGCGGCCGGAACTTTGTTTATCGGAACCTTCGACGGGCTTTATACCATTGACTTGACAGACAATCAACTGAAAGGATGTTCCAATGCTGCTTTGGAAAAGGGGACGTTAAGCCATTTTTCCATTTATTCCATTTGTGTGGACAATAGTGGAAATGTATGGGTTGGTACTTATTCGGGAGGAGTTAATTATTTCAGCAAGTATAATAACCGTTTTGTCTTTCATGAGCCGACAAACGCTCTCAATATGCTGATGGGGGTCTATGGCGCTATGGCTTGCCAGCCTCCTCATTGTCTATATATAGCAACTGAAGGAGGAGGTTTGTTGGATTATCATCTGGAATCGAATACTTATCAATATTATTTATATGATACGTCTTCGTCACAGCAGTATAGTCGTAATATTATTAAGTCGGTCATGCAAGAGAAGGATTATATTTGGTGCGGGACGACGCAAGGAAGTATCTATCGGTTTGATACTCGTAGCAAACGTTTTTCATTGTACTATGCTTTTCCTTTGCATCAGTCTACATCTGTTTATTCTATTTTGCGTACACAGGATAATAATTTGTGGCTGGCCACTTCTAAGCCGGAGGTGGGATTGGTGAAACTGACTGAAGACAGAAAGATGCAGAATCGTTTTGAGTTGGCCGATTCCGGGCGTATATGGACACCGGGTAGTTCGCGTTGCCTGCTGGAATTGGAAAAAGGGGTATTGTTGGTCGGTTCGCGTAATAATGGATTGTACAAGTATGACGAGAACAAGCGTGAATGTACTGTGTTCAGTAAGAATGGGAAGGGCGCTAACCATTTGCCTGCCGATTATGTGACTTCGCTTGTCCGTACAAAGTCAGGACAGATTTGGGTGGGCACGTTTGGCGGAGGCCTCAGTCTGTTTGATCAAGAAAAAGGAATCGTGAAGTATATAACGAAAAAGGAAGGGTTGCTGGATGATGAAGTTTGTATGGTTGTGGAAGATCGTAACGGGGATTTATGGATGAGTACCAATAGTTGTATATCCAGATATAATCCGAAAACGGATGAGGTATATAATTATTATATGGATAACGGAATTGGTGCACAGGAATTCAGTCCACATAGCGGAATGCTGCTGCCTGACGGAAATATCTGTTTTAGTGCTAATAATGGTTTTATAACTTTTGATCCTGCAAACCTGCAAATCAATTCATTCTTACCTCCATTGGTCTTGACTACACTGGCGGTGAACAATAGGGTTGTGAATCCGACTGGGGAGGGCATCTTGCAAATGGTACTGGACGATACGGAGAAAATAGAGTTGAATTATAATCAGAATAATATAACGATCGGTTATTGCGCCTTGAACTATGTGTGTTCTGACTTGAATCAATATGCCTATCGGCTGAAAGGATATGATAAAGACTGGAATTATGTAGCAACCGTAAAGAAGCATACTATACCAATTTGGGACCTGGGAAATATGTGTTCGAGGTGAAAGCCTCCAACAATGACGGTATTTGGAATGATAAGATACGTACACTTTCTATTATTGTCCATCCTCCTTACTGGATGACTTGGTATGCTTATTTGTTTTATGCCTTTTCTTTTTTCGGTATCTGTTTCCTGGTGATGTATTATATCATCAAGAAGAAGAATCTGGAACAGGCTTTGGTTTACGAGCACTTGAAACAACAGCAGGCCGAGGAGTTCCATCAGACCAAGATGCGCATGTTCACCAACTTCTCGCATGAGCTGCGTACCCCGCTGACCCTCATCATTTCCCCCTTACAGGAACTGCTGCGACGGAATGAATTTAATACAGGGATCAGAAACAAGCTCGATTTGATATACAACAACTCACAGCGTTTGTTGCTGTTGGTGAACCAGTTGATGGACCTGCGCAAGAATCAGGCAGGAAAGATGCAGTTGAAGATAGCCAAAGACGATATCTGTTCCTTTGTCATGGAGATTTACTGCGCGTTCAACCAGATAGCCTCCGGCAAGGAGATCCGCTTTCGGTATGAGGGTGGTGAGGTGGGCATTGTTGCCTGGTTTGACAAGTCCCTGTTCGAGAAGGTTGTGTTCAACCTGCTTTCCAACGCGTTCAAATACACGCAGGCGGGAGGCGAAATAGTTTTGTCTGTTGCCAAACTGAAGCTGAAAGATGTCCCTGCCGGACAACGGAAAGAACTGGAAAGTCTGTCGGAGGATACGGAGCTGGTTCATCTTTTCGTAAGCGACACGGGCAAGGGTATTCCCGAGGAGGAGATGAAGAACATCTTCGCCCCGTTCTATCAGATCGAGGACAGGAAGGCGAAGGATGTGGCGGGCACCGGTATCGGACTGAGTTTGACACAGTCCATCGTCCGGTTGCATCATGGCACCATCCGGGTGGAGAATAATGCGCGGGGTGGTGCCACCTTCCATGTGCTTTTTCCCATAGACCGCCGTGTGTACACCGAAGAGGAGATAGACCGGGAGGCTGCGGATAGGGTGGTCATGGATGTCATCCCTTCGACCACCGCTCCCGAGGTTTTCGGTCTGGAGAAGAAATACACCGTATTGCTGGTGGAGGACAATGAGGAGGTGCGCAGTTATGTAAGGGAGTGTCTGGACCCCCATTTCTTTGTGCTGGAGGCGGATAATGGAGAAACGGCTTTCGAGATCGTTTTGGACAAATATCCCGACATTGTGGTGAGCGACATCATGATGCCCCGCAAGGACGGGCTTGAACTTTGTACGCTGATAAAGGAGGATCTGAGGACAGGCCACATCCCTGTCATTCTGATGACCGCCCGTTCCATGGTGATGCACATTAAAGAAGGCTTCTCGGCGGGAGCTGACGACTACATTGTGAAGCCGTTCAACATGGATGTGCTGATTTATCGCATTCGGAATATTCTGGCATCACGCGAAAAGCTGAGGAGTCTCTACGGGAAGAAGTTCTCTCCGGAGGCCATCGGAGTGGAGATTGTTTCCGGAACCGACAGATTCACGCAGAAGTTCTTTGAAGTGATAGAGAGGAATATCGCCAATCCGGAGTTGAATATTGATTTGATATGTCGTGAAGTGGGGCTGAGCCGTACCAATCTTTACCGTAAACTGAAGGCCATAACCGAACTGTCACCGGTGGAACTCATCCGTAACAAACGTCTGGAAGTGGCGGCCAGACTATTGTTGGAGTCTGATTATTCTGTATCGGAGATTTCAACTTGTGTTGGTTTCAACAGCCATGCCTATTTTACTCAATGTTTCAAGTCTGTGTATGGATGTTCGCCTACCGAATTTTTGATGGAACATAAGAAAGAATAGGGTGTTGATTGATTTTGCTAACTATTGATACATTATTTAAAGCCGGTTTAGGGGGAGAGGTTTACCTTAGCACAGGCTTTAAAATAAATGTATAATGAAAAAAATAACAATTGTAACACTGATGTGTTTGGTTGTTGCGCAAGCTATTGCGCAATTGCCGGGGCGAGTGCCCGGAAAGTGGTCGCAGGGGATAGCCCAGACTGTAATGACACGTTATCCTTCTGCATTGAATATTCCTTTTAAGCCTTGGTGCTATCCGCAAGGCTATTTCCTGATGGGATTGGAAAAACTTTGGCGTACTACCGGAGAAAGACAATATTATAACTATATCATGAATTGGGCAAACCAGGTGGTACGTCCGGATGGTAGTTTGGTTTATTTCAAGGGACGTAGTATGGACGATATGATGGCAGGTTCTGTTATTGTATGGGCTTATCAGCAGACCAAGGAGGAAAAGTTCAGAAAAGCTGCCGAAACTATCCGTAAAAGTTATGATGATTATCCTCGGACAACGGATGGCGTTTTTTGGCATGGCAGAGGCACAGTGGGCCAGATATGGGTAGATGGTGTTTTTATGGGACAAATGTTTCTGACTAAATATGGAAAGTATGTTGGTGATGCTTCTTATTGTTTCGATGAGGCGGCAAAGCAACTGATTGGTATGCATACGCATCTGAAAAAAGGAGAAACAGGATTGCTTTATCATGGCTGGGACGAAGATAAGGATGCTCGTTGGGCAGACCGTAACACAGGCATGGCTCCTGAAGTCTGGAGTGAGGGGCTGGGATGGTATGCTCTGATATTGGTAGAAACACTGGACATTTTTCCGAAATCTCATCCGCAATACAATGAATTGGTCAAGATTACCTGTGAACTGATGGCAGGGCTGAAACATTGTCAGGATCAAACAACCGGATTATGGTATCAGGTAGTCGATAAAGGAATGGAATCGGGAAACTGGCATGAGACATCTGGAAGCGGTATGTTTACGTATGCCATTCAACGTGCCATAGAACTAGGACTCATAGCTGAAACTTCTTATAAAGATACGGTCTTGAAAGGTTATTACGGCTTGTTGTCGAAAGCGAAAATCAGTTTGAACGATGGATTGATTGATTTGTATGATGCCAACAATGGATTAGGCATTCAAAAAGATTATGAAATGTATGTTACTCGTCCTCGTAAAATGAACGGTCAGGAAGTCATTTCTTCTTTTTTATGGGGAACATGGATTGTGGAACAATATTACTCCTCGTTGAAACCGTTGGCAGAGGTACAGCCTTGCCCGGCTTTTGCTTGTACGGATTATTCTCAAGGTAAGGTTTTCCTGATTGAAAATGATCAGATTGTATGGGAACATGACGCGCCTGATTCTAATGATATATGGGTCTTGAAGAATGGAAATATTCTTTTTACTATCGGGCATGGAGTGTTGGAAATGACCAGAGATCAAGATACGGTGTTCCAGTATAAGAGTGATAGTTATATCTTTGCCTGTCAGCGGCTGAAGAATGGAAATACGTTCATTGGTGAGTGCAACAGGGGTAGAATGCTGGAAGTGGACTCGAAAGGAAGGGTTGTCAAGGAGGTTTGTATTTTACCTCCGGGTGTGAAAGACGGAAAGAAATCTTTTATCAGAAATGCGCGCAGACTGGATAATGGTCATTATTTGGTGGCTCATTATGGAGGAAAGAAAGTGGTGGAGTATGATGAAAACGGAAAAAATATTTGGGAGGTATCTATATCCGGTGGTGCGCATTCTGTCATTCGTTTGCCCGATGGAAATACCGTGGTGGCTGTAGCCGATGCGGATAAGAATCCTCGGATTGTGGAGTTCAATCCGCGAAAGGAAATTGTATGGGAATTATCTAATAAAGATTTTCCGGATACGCGGCCGTTCAAATTTTTGTCGGGCATGCAGTACATTCCTGAGAAAGGGCTTTTGTTTACCAATTGGCAAGGGCATGGGGTGAAGGAGAAAGTGCCTCACATGTTTTTAGTCAATAGGGAAAAAAAGATTCTTTGTACATGGGGGCATCGCACAGAGATTCAGACACTGTCCTCTGTTTTTGTGGTCGATTGTGCGCTGGAAGGTGCTCTGCATTGATAGTTGGGAAAATAATAAAAGGATTTGAAATAAATCTATAATGAGTTTGGGCGCAAATGACGTACTTTTGTCCTATGACGATAACAAATATTTAATATAGAAAATCTATGAAAATACAGACAGGAATTTTTTCATTGTTGCTTTTATGCAGTTCGTGTGGAGTGAGGAATACGGCATCGACAGATGTTGTGAAAGATAATTTTGACTTTGCCTCCCAACAGTTGAAATATGCTTTTACGGAAATTGACAGTGTGAAAAGCGGTTTCACGGACGAGCAAAAAGAACGTCATTTGTTTGCTCCGCGTAATATACAGCCGGATGGATCCTTGCGTCTGGTGGCTTCGCGTGATTGGTGTAGTGGTTTTTTTCCAGGAGAGCTTTGGTATATGTATGAATATACCAAAGACAATTACTGGAAGCAGAAAGCAGAAGAATTTACAGCACCGGTAGAACGTGAAAAAACGAATGCGGGTACTCATGATATGGGCTTTAAGGTTTATTGTAGTTTCGGAAACGGATACAGGCTGACAGGTAATAAGGAATACAAGGAAATTATGCTTCAGTCGGCTGCTACTTTGATTACGCGTTATAAGGAAAATGTGGGATGTATTCGTTCGTGGGATCATAATCGGGATAAATGGCAGTGCCCGGTCATTATTGACAATATGATGAATTTGGAATTGCTATATTGGGCATTCAAGGAATCGGGTGATTCTATTTATTATAACATTGCGGTGAATCATGCGCGTACGACGATGAGAAATCATTTCAGAGAAGATTACAGTTCTTATCATGTAGTTGATTATGATACAATAACTGGTGCGGTGTTGCATAAGCATACTCATCAGGGATATGCACATGAGTCGGCTTGGTCTAGAGGGCAGGCTTGGGGGCTTTATGGGTACACAATGTGTTATCGTGAAACTCGTCTGCCCGAATTCTTGAAGCAAGCCGAGAGGATAGCCGGTTTCATCTTTTCCAGCAAGACGCTTCCCGAGGATTTGATACCTTATTGGGATTATAATGCTCCTCAAATTCCTGATGAACCTCGGGATGTCTCTGCTGCCGCCGTGACAGCTTGCGCTTTGTACGAATTGTCCACGTATGTTTCGGATATGTCCATGCAATACAAAGTATGGGCCGATGCTATTTTGGAAAATCTTACGAAGGGGTATCGTGCACGTTTGCGGGGAGATCGTGGCTTTTTATTGCTTCACAGTGTAGGATCGGGCAATCATAATTCAGAAATGGATGTGCCTATCATCTATGCCGATTATTATTTCTTGGAGGCATTGTTGAAGAAGGCTAAATTGGAAGCGACAGGTAGTGCGGTATTGTAAAAAAATAACAGATAGGATTATGGTTAGTAGGTGGATAGGTGTTATTATTTTTTTAACGGTGTTGGCAGGTAGCCTCCAAGCGAAGGTTCCTGTGCAACATAAAGAGCGTTTGACGGATAATTGGGTATTTCTTCGTCAGGACATAGGGAATATATGGGAGGCGGTCCGTCCTGTAAAACCTGGGCAGCCCGAAGAACTGCCTTTGTGGCAGGAAGTCACTCTTCCGCATTGTTTCAATGCGGAAGATGGGGTGGATCCGGATGTGAATTATTATCAGGGTCCAGGTTGGTACAAGACACAGCTTTCCCTTCATAATCCCTATCCTGACGGACGTATCCTGTTGGAATTTGAAGGAGCCGGGCAGAAGACTGATGTCTATATTTATACCACCAAGGTGGGAAGCCATGTGGGCGGTTATGACAGTTGGAATGTAGATATCACGGATGCGGTTAAGGCATTTTTAGCAAGTGATGCCGCGGCTCGTTTTAAGGGAAAGATCCCTTTGAGCATACGTTGTGACAACAGTCGAGATGCTGAAATGATTCCTTCGGACTTGTCTGATTTCAATGTATATGGTGGCATTTACCGTTACCTGAATTTGGTTTATTTACCAAAGGTAGCCATGAGCGGATTGCACATTGATCCGTCTTTGGCAAAGAATCTGAAGGATGCTTCTTTGAAAATCGCAGGAACGTTCTATAACCCGGCAGATGTCCGGACGGCAGATGTGCAGGTATGTGTCAAGGATGCGGATGGAAAGATCGTTGTTAGTCGGAAACTGAATGGGGTTACTCCGCTGGGGGAACTCTCTTTGCTTGATGTCAAGATCGATAAACCTGTAGTATGGGACGTGGATGCTCCAAGGCTATATACTTGTGAAGTCACTGTGAGTGCAGACGGACAGAGCGTCACTTCGGTCGAGAAATTTGGATTCCGTCATTTTGAGTTTGTTGAGAAAGGTCCCTTTCATTTGAACGGACGACGTTTGTTGCTTCGGGGTACTCACCGTCATGAAGACCATGCAGGGGTAGGAGCAGCTATGACTGAGGAACAGATGATACAAGAAATGAAAATGATGAAAGAGATGGGAGTGAACTTTATTCGTTTGGGACACTATCAGCAGTCTGAAATCATTTTGAACTTGTGTGATGAACTAGGCATTCTGGTATGGGAGGAAATACCTTGGTGCCGTGGTGGAGTTGGTGGAGAGAACTATCGGGCGCAAGCTCGGCGTATGTTGACTAACATGATTACCCAGCATTACAATCATCCGGCTGTTATTATTTGGGGATTAGGTAATGAGAATGACTGGCCTAATGATTTCGAGCGTTACGAACAGGGTGAAATACGTGCTTTCATGAGTGAACTGAATACGTTGTCTCACACATTGGACGCTTGTCGTAAGACGGCTATCCGTCGTTGTGAGTTTTGCAGTGATATTGTTGATGTCTATTCACCTACCATTTGGGCAGGATGGTATCGCGGAAAATATACAGACTATGTGAATTATTCAAGGGAAGCGATGGAGCGTGTTAAACATTTTCTGCATGTGGAATGGGGAGGTGACAGTCATGCGGGGCGTCATGTTGAAGACAAGGAGCAACAAAAAAAGATTGGTCCGAGACTTACGTCGTGAAGTTGATAGACTGGCATTTGAAAGAACAAGAGAATATGCCATGGCTTACCGGAACCGCTTACTGGCCGTTCAAAGACTTTTCTACTCCGGTTCGTCCTGAAAATCCGGTGCCGTATGTAAACCAGAAAGGAGTGATAGAGCGCGATTTTACTAAGAAAGAAAGTTTTTATGTATTCCAGTCCTATTGGGCGATTGCTCCTATGGTGCATATTTATGGGCATTCCCAAGCTGTAAGATGGGGCGGTGAGAACGAAAGGAAAGAAGTGCTGGTATATTCCAACTGCAAAGAGGTGGAGTTGTTTGTCAATGGGATAAGCCAAGGAAAAAAACTGCGTGACAGCCGTGAATTTCCTGCTGCAGGTCTGCGTTGGGAGGTACTGCTGAATGCAGGAAAGAATGAGATAAAGGCAATAGCTGTGGCGAAAGACAAGACTGTTCTGGAAGATGAAATTACGGTAAGATATCAGACTGAGAAATGGGGAGAGGAAAAACGTTTGCTCGTTTCGTCAGAAGGGATGGATGAAACATTTGTTCTAGTGAAGGTAAGTTTGGTGGATGAGAAGGGTATTCCTTGTCTGGATTCAAAGAAAGTGATTCGTTTTGAACTGGCCGGTGATGGGGAACTTGTCAAGAATCAAGGAACGGTGAGTGGGTCTTCTAAAGTACAGGCTGCTAATGGTACTGCTTCCATCCGGGTAAAAAGAGGTTCCGGTAAGTCAGTGGTAGCCGTGAAATCAGAGAATCTTGAAACACAATTTATAACTATAAATTAATAAATATGAAGCATGTATATTATATAGTTGTTGTATGGACTTTTCTTTTACAATCTTGCCATTCAGCAGACAAGGTGCGGGCGCAGTTGGAAGAGCCATTGAAACTGGAGATTCTGAAAAGGGCAGAAAAAGATATGCAGGCAGAACCGGTGACTGTGACATCTTTTATTGCCGAGCGCAGTGTAGGTACTCCCCATGATTTCTTTTCAGAAGGGGATTATTGGTGGCCTGATACACTTCATCCCGAAGGTCCGTATATCCGTCGGGATGGAGAAACCAATCCGGATAACTTTG
This sequence comes from Phocaeicola sartorii JCM 17136 = DSM 21941, assembly GCF_000614185.1. GTDB lineage: Bacteria > Bacteroidota > Bacteroidia > Bacteroidales > Bacteroidaceae > Phocaeicola > Phocaeicola sartorii. The sequence goes on from NZ_BAKM01000020.1 coordinate 51,142, forward strand.
TGGAACACCGACATGCGATGATACGCTTCAGCCGGATTGTGGGTAATCTGACTTCTGCCTATTTGCTGACGGGTGATCCAAACTATATAGCTCCTGTTGTGAAGCATATAAAGGCTTGGTTTATGGATGAAAGAACCCGTATGAATCCGCATTTACTTTATGCACAGGCTATTAAAGGCATAGCGACAGGACGTGGCATTGGTATAATTGATACGATTCATTTGGTAGAGATCGTTCAGTCGCTTATCCGGTTGGAGGAAAAGGGACTTCTGTCTCAAGAGTTGTTGGAGGGTACAAAGAAATGGTTTGACGCTTATCTGGATTGGATGACGACACATCCTTATGGCATAGATGAAATGAACGCTGCCAATAATCATGGAACTTGTTGGGCCATGCAGGCTGCTATTTTCGCCAAATACGTGGGGAACAAGCAGATCATGGAACAATGTGCAGAACGTTTCAAGCACATATTCTTGGTAGAGCAAATGGAAGTTGATGGAAGTTTTCCGCGTGAGCTGAAACGCACAAAACCTTATGGATATTCCTTGTTCAATCTGGATGCCATGGCTGCTCTCTGCCAAATACTTTCTACTGACAAAGATAATTTATGGGAGTACACCACTTCCGACGGGAAAAATATGCGGAAAGCTCTTCAGTTTATGCATCCTTATATTGTTGATAAACAGTCGTGGGGCTATCCTGCCGATGTGATGTATTGGGAAGAGTGGCCGGTGGCGCAACCTGCATTGATTTTTGCTTGGAAACAATTTAATAATGAGGATTATTATCGGACATGGTTGGCATTGGATCATTTCCCTGAAAATGAAGAAGTGGTTCGTAACCTGCCGATTCGTAATCCCATTCTTTGGCTTTATTAAAAATCGAATAATCTTAGGAAATGAATACCATGAAAAAACAAATTGTTGCGGTAATAGGGCTTTTGGGCCTTGCTGCCTTGCAGACTGTGTTTGTACAAGCTCAGAATACTGTATCTACAACCGGATATGTAACTAATGAGAACAATGTAACTATGATGGTGACACAACAAGTTACCACTCGTTTGCGCCGTACAACTTCACAGGGAGATCCTGCTGCAAAACTGAATTATGTACCGGGAGCAGCTCCCGAAATGTTGGCTGTACCATTGGCGGAAACAATTATGGCGCGTTATCCGGATTACCGTACTGCTTATTGGAAGGATTATACGTATGTACAAGGATATATGTTCGAAGCCATGGACCGATTAAGATTGCTTACTGGTGATGAGAAGTACACCCAGTATATGAAACAATACATCGATCATTTTATGGATTCGGAAGGTAATTATAAGGGAGGTGCCTTGACTAATTTGGATAACTTTATGACAGGTTCTGCTTTTTGCACGCTTTACAAGCGTACAGGTGATGAGCGTTACAAAAAGGCTGCTTTACAGATTCTGAAAGCTGTTGCCGATTACCCTAGTTCCGACGGACAATTCTGGCATGGTAATAAATCGCCTAATATGTGGATTGACGGTGTTTTTATGATGCAGATGTTCTTGATTCGTTGTGCACAATACGTGGGTGAGACGGATTATTGTTTGGATATAGCCTGTCGTAATATTCTGTCGGCAGCCCGGCATTTGCAGCGTCCTGACGGATTGTTGCTCCATGCTTGGACTACCGAACCCGAAAAAGCTATATGGGCAGATAAGCAGACCGGTCTTTCTCCCGAAGTGTGGAGTGAGGGTATGGGCTGGTACACCTTGGTCGTTCCCGAATTGTTGGCTATCCTTCCTAAAACTCATGCACATTATAATGATGTGTTGAATGTCTATCAAAAAATGGTGAAAGGATTGAAGAATGTGCAAGATGCCAATACCGGGGGGTGGTTCATGGTGGTAGATAAAGGTACTAATCCGCTGAATTTTATCGATCCGTCGGGTACGGCGATGTTTGTATATGCTATACAGCGTGGCATTGATTTGGGATTGTTGAAAGAGAAGGAATATGCTTCTGTGGCCCGGAGAGGATATGAAAGCCTTTATCCTTTTGTGCGAGTGAACAATCAAGGTCTGCTCGATGTCATCGGCGCGTGTGATGGGGTGACCATCAAGAAGGATTTTGTGGCTTATGTTACAGTCAATAAAATTTTGAACGCCAAAGAAGCAGTGGCAGGCGTTTTGTGGGCTGCGGTAATTATGGAAAAGGACAAGATAGCCCAATAAAATGATGACAGAAAAATAAACATGGATATAAATTAGAATCGTTTGAAAATTATGGAATCTACAGCAAAACTTTATTCATTGAATTATAATAATGTGCACACTTATCTGTTTGCCCTATTATTCGTTTTTGGCAATGTTATGCTTCCTCAGTTGTGTCATTGGGTACATTTAGGTGGACCTACTTTGCTTCCTATTTATTTTTTTACTTTGGTGGGTGCGTATAAGTATGGCATGAAGGTGGGATTGTTGACAGCTATCCTGTCTCCGCTTGTTAATAGTTCTTTCTTTGGAATGCCTGCCGTGGCTGTTTTGCCGGCTATTCTGATTAAGTCCGTATTGTTGGCAATTATTGCGGGGTATATGGCTTCTCGTAGTAAGCAGATTTCCATACCGGCATTAATGGGAGTAGTATTGGGTTACCAAGTATTCGGTACGTTGGCAGAGTGGGCATTGACAGGCAGTTTTTATGCGGCTGTCCAAGACTTCCGTATAGGTATTCCTGGCATTTTATTGCAGATTTTTGGAGGGTATTTCTTGTTGAAAATGCTTGCAAGTAGATAGACAGTTGGTTTTTGTAGAATAGCGTTTAATAGATTATTGGAATATGAACCGACTATCCTTCAAACAATGTATAAGCTGTGCTACTTTATGCACAGCTTTTCTTTCTTTGGGTGCATCAGCACAGGTGGTGGATACAACTCGCATTTACCGCATTGGTGAAGTGGTAGTGACTGGCAGCAATCATGCTACCGGACGTAATTTGCTTCCTTATACCGTTTCTACTGTCAAAAGTTCCCAGTTGGAGGCTACCGGACAGTCGCAGTTGCTTTCGGCTATTTCAGGCCAGGTGCCCAGTCTATTTGTCTCCGAACGCAATGTGTTGGGTTTTGGAGTCAGTAACGGAGGATCGGGAGGAATCAAGATACGAGGTGTTGGCGGTTCTCCTACGAATGCGGTACTGATGATGGTGGACGGTCAGCCTCAGTTTGCCGGAATCTATTCGCATCATGTGGCTGATTTTTACGAAACGGAATATGTAGATAGGGTGGAAGTGCTTCGAGGACCTGGCTCGGTACTTTATGGGTCTAATGCCATGGGAGGAGTAATCAATGTCATTACCAAGAATGCCGACCGGAATGGAGTGCATACGACCCTTAGCTCCCAATATGGTTCTTATAACACTTGGCGTTCATCGCTTGTCAATACGGTCCGGCTAGGCAAATTTTCCTCACTCGTATCTTTGGGCTATGACCGTACGGACGGTATAGAGGATGACTTTGATTTCAAACAAGGTAGTCTGTATGTCAAGTTGGGATATGATTTCAGTCAGACTTGGAAACAGCGTGCTGACTATTCTTTAATGAATTTTGTAGGCAATGACCCGATTTATCCCAAGCTCTCTAAATCGGAATCTACGGATATTTATCACCAAAACATCACTCGTGGAGAGGCATCCTTGTCATTGAGCAACTATTATGAGAGGACAAATGGTTGTGTGCGTATCTATTATAGTTATGGTAACCATTACATTGATGATCCGAAACATTTCCATAGTCTGGATGACCGTTTTGGTGTTCTTGCCTATCAGAATGTCCGTCCTTGGAAGGATGCGTCAGTTACGTTGGGATTTGACTATGATACTTATACGGGCAAAATTCCTGTTTCAGGCGGCAATGCGCATACAGAAGGTTCTATATCTACTATCAGTCGGAAAAGCATTACGGAATACTCTCCTTATATTACTTTTTCTCAAGATTGGTTCGAAGGAGCATTGATTCTGAATGCAGGGCTTCGTATGGCGAACAGTGATCGTTTCGGTACGCAATGGATACCGCAAGGAGGTTTCGTGATTCATCCTGCTGAGGGTTGGACGGTAAAAGCCTCTTTGTCTGAAGGATATCGTAACCCTTCCTTTCGCGAGATGTATCTTTATCGTTCTGCCAATCCGGAACTTGATCCGGAACGGATGATGAACTATGAAGTGATTGTAGAAAAAACTTTCTCCCGTTATTTCAGCATGGATGTCACCGGTTATTACAGCAAGGGAGATAATTTGATTCAAACAGTAGATATGAAGAATGAGAACGCAGGTCGTTTCATCAATAAGGGAATAGAGGTGTCGGCAAGTAGCTGTCCGATTGATAAGTTAAACTTGAGGGCTTCCTATAGTTATCTTCACACTTCGTTAGATAATCTGACGGCAGCACCCAGAAATCAATATTTTTTAGGATTTGGTTGGCAGGCTTTGCCAAAACTTAAAATGGATGCGGAATTGAAGGGAATCGGCGGGCTTTATGTTTCTGATCAAACAGAACACCAGAACTATGTATTGCTCAATATGAAAATCACCTATATGGCATTCCGTGCTTTCGAACTATTTGTTACATTAAATAATATAACAAATACCGATTATATGATCAATCGTGGTTATACAATGCCTGGATTCAACGGAATGGGTGGGTTTAAAGTGCATTTTTGAAGAACTATGTAATTATTAAGAGGCTGGAAACAAAGGTTTGTTGTTTTCAGCCTCTTTTTTTATGGGGACAGGCATTGTTGGAGTGTTTCTACAACTTATTGGAATAATATTAAAAGTCTTTTTTAGGGTGTCTCTTTATTTTTGTATGTGAAAAAGTAGGTATAACTTAGAAGATATAAAGAAATGAAGACATTCAGACATTGGATAAGTGCATGCACATTGTCAGCCTTGTGTACGGTCTTGCCTGCACAGACAAAGATGCCGGCTCCATGGCAATCCTCTCTTGTGAAAATAAGTAAAAGTGGAGAACTGGTTTATATACCCGATGAGGAGGGGAATGTAATCCCCGATTTCAGTCGGGTGGGTTATCATCATGGCAACCAAAGTATTCCGCAACATTCTGTTACTCGGATTATTTCTCCTGTTGAGGGAGATAACTGGGCGCATATTCAGCAGGCGGTGGATGAAATATCGCAGCTTCCCGCTGATCAGAACGGACATCGGGGGGTGTTGCTTTTGAAGCGGGGATTATATCCTGTTTCACAGTCTGTCGTGATAAAGGCTGGAGGAGTGGTTCTGAAGGGAGAGGGAAGTAATGTGGACGAGACTCGGCTCATTGCTACTGCCAAAAGGAAGTATGCTCTAATAAAAATTTCAGGTGCCGGCATTCGTGAGGAAATATCAGGGACACGGGTGAGCATCACGGATAAATTTGTTCCTGTCGGTACTCATTCTTTCCAAGTCTCTTGTGGTGAGGGATTCAAGTCCGGTGATAAAATCGTTGTTTATCGTCCCGGAACACAGAAATGGGTTCATGATATAAAGATGGATCAGATTGAGGAACGGAAAGGAACCCGCCAATGGACACCTCAGGAATACAACCTTGCTTTTGAGAGGGAGGTGACTCGGGTGGAGGGAAATCGCCTCTTTATTGATAATCCGGTAGTGATGCAGATGGACTGGAAATATGGTGGCGGTGATGTTTACAAGTATAAGTTTGACGGACGCATCAATGAGGTAGGTGTATCGGATTTGTGTCTGGAATCAGAGTTTGACGACTATGAAGATACACAACACGGGTGGATAGGCGTACAGATAGAAAAAGCGGAAAACTGTTGGGTGGATAATGTCACAGCACGTTATTTTGGCTATGCCGCTGTCAGTTGTGAACGTTTCGCCAAGAATGTGACCGTGCGGAATTGTCGGAATCTGGAACCCAAGGCAGTCATTACGGGTGGTTTGCGTTATTCTTTCAATAACATAGGCCAGCAGAATTTGTTTATGAATTGTCAAAGTACGGAAGGAAGGCATGATTATATCACCGGTTCACAGGTCTGCGGTCCCAATGTTTTTTATAATTGTACGGCTACACAGACGTATGCGGACATTGGTCCTCATCATCGCTGGGCAGTAGGAACTCTATATGATAATATTGTGACAGATGGCGATATCAATGTGCAGGATCGTGGAAAAATGGGTAGCGGTCATGGTTGGGCCGGGGTGACTCAGGTATTGTGGAATTGTCATGTAGGCCGCGCGGCAGTGCAGAGTCCTTGGGCTTCTGGAAAGAACTATAGTATAGGGACTAAAGGGGAACGATATCCCGGAGTCTTTACAGACAGGCCTGACGGCGTATGGGAAGGACATAATGAAACCAATGTGTTTCCGCGTTCTCTTTATGTAACTCAACTGATGGCCCGCCAAAAAGCGGATTTGTCTTTACTGATTAAATAATTGATACGATGAAAAGAAAATTGTCAATATTCCTTTTGCTTTGTCTGACAACCATAGGATGTGTCGGTCAGCGGTCTTTATCTCAAGAACAGAAAATGGCATGGTGGCAAGAAGCCAAATTCGGCATGTTTGTCCATTGGGGGCCTTATAGCTGTATGGCGGAGTGTATAACGGATATCAGCAACGTCGTGGCGGTGCCGAGTGGATAATGAACCGTTGCAAGATACCGGTGCGTGAATATCGTGCCAAATCCAGTACTTTCAATCCGGTGCATTTTAATGCGGATAGTCTGGTGCTTATGGCTCGTGAGGCTGGTATGAAATATATTGTCTTTACCACCAAGCATCACGATGGGTTTGCCATGTTTCAAAGCCGGGCAAGTTCTTTCAATATAGTGGATTATACGCCTTTCCGTCGTGATATTGTGGATGAGGTGGTGAAGGCATGCCGCCGTCACGGCATGAAGATAGGTTTTTATTATTCGCAATCGCAGGACTGGTGTAACCCGGGAGGTAACACGGCCCGTAAAGAGATGCGCGAGGGTTGGGCGAATCCCGATTCGGTAGAGATAGACCGTTATACGAAAGAACATATCGGATCGTGGGATTGTCTGCAAACATCGGTATCCTTCCAGGATTATTTTTATCGGGTATCGTTGCCGCAGATTCGTGAGTTGTTGTCTCGTTACGGCAATGACATCGGAGTCATGTTTTTTGATACACCGCAGGTGATTACCGATCGGCAGGCGCAGGATGTGATGAAGGAACTGGCAAACTATCCGCACATCATTGTGAACGACCGCTTAAAGCGTCCTAATTTTCCCGGAGACTATAAAACACCGGAAGGACGAGTACCCAAGGCTGAGGATATAGAAGGTATTTATTGGGAAACCTGTATGAATATCGGCAGTTCTTGGGGCTATAAAAGCTGGGACAAAAACTGGAAGTCGTCTCAGGAGATTATCCGTAATCTGATTACTATTGCGGCACGGGGCGGGAATTACTTGTTGAACGTAGGGCCTGACGGATTGGGCGATGTGCCTGTTGAGGCACGTCAATGTCTGAAAGAGACAGGTGAATGGCTGTCGCGTAACGGTGAGGCGATATATAATACCCAACGAAGCGGACTTCATCCGGCATGGGGAGAGTGTGTGCGTAAGGATTACAAGAAGAATTCGGTACTTTATCTTTGTGTCTTCGATTGGCCCACGGACGGCAAGCTGCATCTGCAAGGAGATTTCACAGGCAGACGTGCCACTCTTCTGGCAGACGGATCACCGCTGAAACTGGAAGCACGTAAAGGTTCGGTAACCATTCAGCTGCCTGCCGGAATGCCCGACCGGACAGCGACTGTCATTCGGCTGGATTTGAAGGAAAAGCTTCCTGCTATCAAGTTGGTTTCCAATTCGGAGAAGGTCTTTAAAATTGTAGATACGGAGTAATAAGCAGGCATAAAATAACAAGCAAGTATGAAAGACGCATGAAAAACAAAAATTATTTGAAATGTATATTATTGGGTGCCGTGCTTTCGGGGTGTGTGGATCAGGGAGATCGGCAACCGGCTGAAGACTTGAGATTGTGGTATGATGCTCCTGCCTCCCGATGGAGGAAGCGTTACCTTTGGGCAATGGACGCATCGGTGCCATGGTGTTTGGAAATCCGTTGCAGGAGGTCTATCAGTTGAATGAAGAAACGTTATGGTCTGGTGGACCGGGTGACTGGAATAATCAGGAAACGGTAAAGGCGCTTCCCGAAATTCGTAAGGCCGTGGACGAGGGAGATTATGCAAAGGCACGTGAATTATGGAAAAATCATGGACAAGGTCCGTACACGGCACGTTATTTGCCGCTGGCGGACTTGAAACTGGATGTAAAGACTGACGGGGAAGTCAGTGGGCTGTACCGTGATCTGAATATCAGCAATGCCACCGCTACTGTACGTTACATGGCGGACGGAGTTACTTATACGCGTACTTCCTTTATTTCTTATCCGGACCAAGTCATGGTGGTACGACTGGAAGCCGACAAGCCTCAGGCGTTGTCTTTCGATATGAAACTGACCAGCCAGCTTCGTTTCCAGACTGCCAAGTATGATGCGCAAACTTTGTCGCTTACAGGAAAAGCACCTGTGTATGTGGCGAACCGTGATTATGATCCCAATCAGATCGTTTATGACGAGACAGGAAAGGAAGGCATGAATTTTGACGTGAAAGTCAAGGTGTTGTCCGATGGAGGGACTTCCGTTGTAGAAGACTCGGTCGTATCCGTACGTCAGGCAAATGGGGCTGTCCTGATACTGGCAACTGCCACCAGTTATAATGGTGTGGACAAACAGCCCGGTTCGGAAGGGAAAGATCCGTCGGCACTGACGGAATCAGTGTTGGCGGCTATTGACGGAAAAGAGTATGCTGCCTTGCTGAAAGCACACGAACAGGACTATCAGGCTTTGTTCAACCGGGTACATCTTTCACTGGGTGAGTCACAGAGCGATGCGGTCAGCCGGCTCACCACTCCCGAACGGCTTCGGCATTTTGCGAAAGACGATTCGGACCAGGGATTGGTGGAGTTGTATTATCAGTATGGACGTTACCTTACCATTGCTTCTTCGCGTGCCGGAGGACTTCCATCCAATTTACAAGGTATATGGAATCCGCACGTACAGCCGCCTTGGGGTTCTAACTATACGGTAAACATCAATACGGAAATGAACTACTGGCCTGTGGAAGTGGCCAATCTTTCAGAGTGTCTCGCTCCCTTGTCCGACTTCATCGGCGCTTTGGCTAAGAACGGGGAGCAGACCGCCCGTGTTAATTATGGAATCAACGAAGGATGGGCGTCTCATCATAATTCGGACGCTTGGGCACAGACCGCTCCTACGGGAGGGTATGCGAATGATGTGAAAGGTGCGCCTCGTTGGTCGTGCTGGCCTATGTCGGGAGTGTGGCTTTGCCAGCATTTGTGGGAGCATTATGCTTTCCATGGCGATACGGCTTATTTGCGTGATACTGCCTATCCGCTGATGAAAGGGGCGGTAGTCTTTGTACTGCAATGGCTGCAAAAAGACGAATCGGGATATTGGGTGACCAATCCTTCCACTTCACCGGAGAATCGTTTTTTCTACACTGACAGCAAAGGACAACGCAGGGAAGGCGAAGTGGCGAAAGCATCGACTATGGATATGGCTTTGATTCGTGACCTTTTCTCTAATTATTTGCAGGCTTCCGCTATCTTGGGCGAAGACGCTTATTGCGGACGTGTCAGGTCTGTGTTGAAGAATCTTTATCCTGCTCATGAAGGAGCTATGGGGCAGTTACAGGAATGGCATCTGGACTTTGAGGATCAGGATCCCGAACATCGTCATGCCTCACACTTGTTTGGTTTACATCCCGGCAAACAGATTCTGCCTCGTCGCGATCGCGAACTGGCTGAGGCTTGCAAACGCACCTTGGAGATCCGTGGTGACGGAGGTACCGGATGGGCGATGGCTTGGAAGATTAATTTCTGGGCACGATTGGAAGACGGTAACCATGCTTACCGGATGTTGAAAAACGGATTGAAGTATGTTGATGTTACCGATGTCTCGACTAAAGGTGGTGGAACGTATGCTAACCTGTTTGATGCGCATCCGCCCTTCCAGATAGACGGAAATTTCGGAGGAACGGCAGGAATTACCGAAATGCTGCTTCAAAGCCATGGGGGGGAACTCTTCTTGCTGCCTGCCTTGCCCGATGCATGGCGGTCGGGGTCAGTCAGCGGTTTGCGTGCGCGCGGCGGCTTCATTGTTGACATGGACTGGAAGGAAGGCAGACTGACGCATGTGAAAATCACGTCCACGCTGGGCGGTAATTGCCGGATCAGGAGTTTTACCCCGCTGAAAGGTGAGGCGGCGGAAGGAGTGAATCCCAATCCATTGTGTTTTGTTCCCGATGCTCCGCAGTGGGTATGCAACGGGAACACGGCGAAGCATCGTGGCTCGTTGGATTTGAAAGATACTTATACAATTGATGTGAAAACAGAGAAAGGAAAAACGTATGAATGGTAAAAAGGGATGGAAACTAGGCTTGATGGGCTGGGTATTAGCTCTTTCCACTTGGGCACAGTCGGGCAATGAATGGAGAATGACTGCTGATTCTCTGATTCTTTATGCCGGACAAACTTGTCGCTATACCGTAGATACACCCGAAGGAGAGGGTGTAGTATCTACTTTGTTGTCGGTTCCGGCATTGCTGGAAAAACTGTCACAGGACTCTACAATAGCATATCGCCTTGTAGATGCTCGGAAACAACCACGACTGACCGGAACTCCACAGAATGGAGATCGGTTGGAACAGTTCTCTCCGCTTTCGGGCAAGGTACTGAAAAAATATAAAGTAGGCATTCAGGAGGCAGCTTTGCCTCCGGTGCTGAAATTGCATCGGGAAGCAGTGACGGCAGGGGTGTCTCAGGAAATCACGCTCGATTTCTTTGCCGGACAGCGCACACCGATGGCCTGTGTCGATATTCTTGTTCCAGCGGGCATTGATGTGACATTGGATAATGCTATGGTAGATGTGATCGGACGCGGTATGGTTGTGTTACGCGAGTTGCCGAAGCAGTCAATCGGACGTACCGGTACGCATTATTCTTATAAGCAAGTGGGAGAGGTTACTTTGCATCCGATGGGAAAGAGAGGGACAGTAATCCGCTTCTCGGGATTAGACTTGCGCCCTTCCAACGGGCCAGATATCCGCTTGGTAATCAAAGGGGTCACGGTATCGCGAGTAAAGGAATATTGTTTCGAGGCATCTTATACCACCTCCCAGCCCCGGATACTTCGTAGCCCGGTGACAGTGGCTTCGCTTCAAGCGGTTTCTACCATTGCTGATTGGGTCCGCTTGCCTTTGCGCCGTGCTTATTACAAGGATACGCAAGGTTTCTCAGGGGCTTCTTTTGCGTGGACGCCCGTCAGAGATGCGCAGGAGTTTGCGGTACTTTACTCTATGGATGAAGGTAAAACTTGGGATACATTGCCTAAGGAGATGAGAAGTTCGGATGCTGACGGCCAGCTGAATATCTCGCGTCTGCAACCCGATCGGCTGTATGCTTTTAAACTACGGGTGCCGAATGGACCGGCTCGTGGTGATTCTAATATAGCTTGGTTCTATTCGGGAGAGTGGAATGCGCAGGAATATGGTGTGCAAGGAACCGGTACGGCCGACGATACGGACAAGATTAACGAACTGATTACTCGTGTTCACAATTTGGGCGGTGGAATCATCCGTTTTCCGGCAGGGGAATACCCGGTTCGGACATTGCACATGAAAAGTCATGTATGGCTGCATGTAGACCGGGGAGCGGTCATTCGTGCTTTGCCCGGTGCCGATGCGCCCGAAACGACTTGGTTCAGCGACCGTGCTTATCGTTCGGGCTTGTCACCTACTGACCCGCGTCCTTATCAGGATCCGGAGAATTACTTGACCAAACAGGATGTAGGTCATACCTTTTTTCATAATACCATGTTCTTTGGTGAACGCATCGAGAATGTGAAGATTGTGGGCAACGGACGCATCACCGGCAATGGAAATATCGTCACTACCGACCGTGTGATGAACAATGCCCCCGACCGCCGTTGCGACAAGATGTTTTCCTTCAAGTTGTGCAAGGATATTGAAATTGGCGGTCTGTACACAGGCAGGGATATGTGGTATGATCCGGACAAGGATATACCTTATTATATGGACGGTGACCGGCGCATTTACAACGACAGTACCATGTTGCACATCGACCAGGAGGGCACTTCGTGTTGTTGGCTACCGGTACGGACGGCATTTATGTACACGATACGTTTTTCGGGAAGTATAATACGGAAAATGCGCGCGACATTTATGACTTCATGGGCTGTAACGATGTACGTGTGATGAATATCTATTCCAAAGTCAGTTCAGATGATATCGTGAAACCGGGTTCGGACTGTTCGCTCGGCTTTACCCGCCCGGCTTCCGGCTACTGGGTGCGCAATATTGTGGGCGATACCAACTGCAATCTTTTTCAGATAGGTTCGGAAACGGCGGACGACATTCAGGATTTGTATGTGGACAATATCTATGTCTTGGGAGCCAACAAGGCAGGTTTTTCCATTTCCACGAATGATGGCGGACATATCAAGAATGTCTATCTCAACAGTGGAAAGACCGGTCCGCTTCATTCCCGTTCGGTGATGAAGCGTACGCGTGCACCTTTTTTTATCTCGATCTCCAACCGTGGACGTGTGCTGGGTGCCGATGTGGAAATGTTCACGTTTATGGAAAACGGGGTGGAACGGAAAGAACTGTTAGTGACCAATGCCAACATCGGAAAAGTGGAAAATATCTTTATCCACGCGGTGGATGTGAGTGAGGTCTATGGCGGAAGTTCTTTCAAGAAGGAGCGTTGGAAACCCTACGACGGTTCTCAGAATGAGGCGGCTCCCATCATAGCCGGCTTTAAGCTGCCGGATACGGAGGCGGTGAAAGGAGGGCTAACCTTCCGGATGCCTGACGGACGCCACACCGGATATATCCGGAATATCTGCTTCAGCGATGTGGATCTGACTGTAAAAGGTGGTCATCCGGAGAAAGACGCTACAGCCTTTCCGCCCGAGATAGGGGTGGGCCGTTATAATGTAGGCGATTTAAAGATACAACCGGCTTTCGGCTTCTGGTTCCGTCATGTGGACGGGATGGTGCTGGAGAATTGCACCATCCGCACCGAGAAACCCGATGCGCGTCATGCTGTTTATCTGGACGATGTACTGAACGCTGCCATTACCGGTTTGCAGGTGGCGGACGGCATCAATGAGAAAAAGCCGGTGGAGAGTGTTCGAAGCAAAAACATTACGATTAAATAAAAGGAATATGATGAAAAAACACGATTTCATTTTAGCAGTTTTGTTGGGCGGAGCAGTTTTGTTGGGCGGAGGAACTGCTTCGGCGCAGGCTTTGTCCGTGCCCGATACATTGAGCAACTATATCTTGACTCCGAAAGCACCCGAGACTCCTCGCATCAATGGAGCCAAAGTGTTTGGCGTTCGTCCCGGGTCATTGTTCCTTTATACCATTCCGGCTACAGGACACCGTCCCATGAGTTTCTCCGCAGAAAACCTGCCAAAGGGCTTGAAGCTGGACAAACAAACGGGACGAATCACCGGTCGGGTGAAAAAGGTGGGAGAGTACCGTGTGCAGTTGGTGGCTGTCAATGAACTGGGAACGGCTCGCCGCGAGTTACGCATCCGGGTAGGCGAACACATTGCGTTGACTCCTCCCATGGGCTGGAACAGTTGGAACTGTTGGGGCAATGCCGTCAGCCAGGAAAAGGTGCTGAGTTCGGCAAAAGCAATGGTCGAGAAAGGATTGATAAATCACGGCTGGCAGTACATCAACATTGACGACGGTTGGCAGGGGCTGCGTGGTGGAAAGCATCAAGGTATCATGACCAACTCTAAGTTTCCCGACATGAAAGGACTGGCAGACGAAGTGCACGGCATGGGACTTAAAATAGGCATTTATTCCGGTCCGTGGGTAGGTACTTACGCCGGACACGTAGGCGCGTATTGCGACAATCCGGATGGTACTTACGACTGGGTGGAGAAGTATGCCAATGAGTATTATCGTTTTGTTGATCCGGAAAAGAAAGTGAAACACGGTGTGAACTACCACCATGGCAAGTACTCGTTTGTGAAAAACGATGTGCAGCAGTGGGTGGACTGGGGCATGGACTACCTGAAGTATGACTGGAACCCCAATGATGTCTATCATGTGAAAGAGATGCAGGAAGCCCTCCGTTCGCACGACCGCGATATCGTATATAGTCTGTCGAACAGTGCGCCGTGGGGCGATGCCGCTCAATGGGAGAAAATGGCAAACTGCTGGCGCACCACGGGCGATATCAAAGATACGTGGGAAAGCATGAGTAAACTCGGCTTTAACCAGACCAAGTGGGCACCTTTTGTGGGACCGGGCCATTGGATAGACCCCGACATGCTGGTAGTAGGCATGGTGGCTGGGGACCGAAGTTGCACTATACGCGTCTCACTGCCGATGAACAATATACACATATCAGCCTGTGGAGCCTGCTTTCTTCGCCGATGCTGATAGGGTGCGATATGGCGCAGCTGGATGACTTCACCCTGAGTCTGCTTACCAATGACGAAGTGATTGAGGTGAACCAAGATCCACTGGGTAAGCAGGGCATGGTCGTGGCGCAGGAAGGTGATGTGGTGGTCTATGCCAAGCCGTTGGAGGATGGCTCTATGGCGGTAGGCTTGTTCAATCGGGGTTTGTCGTCTGCTGAAGGCACCGTGACTTGGAAGAACCTGGGCTTGCGCGGCATGCAGAAAGTGCGTGACTTGTGGCGTCAGCAGGATGTGGCAGATTCGGCTGAAAGTTTTACTACAGCTATTGCTCCGCATGGGGTTCGTTTGATAAAGGTATATCCAGGCAACAGCCGTCTGCAAGCTGTATCCGGGCGATAAAAAAGAAGAGATATGAAAAGACTCTATTGGTATTTTAAACGGAAGGCGGAGGCAGGAACAAACTCCGCCCTTTATCGCACATTGTTGTTCTGGGGACTGGGACTTACTTCTACGATGTGGTTTTTGGTTCGTGTCATTCCCAAGCCTTCGCGGGCGGCTTATCCCTGTATGCAGACCGCCGCTCCGCTGATGTCTGCTTTTGTGCTTTACCTGCTATCGTTGGCAGGATTGTTTACTGGCTTCCGCCAGTTGTTTGCCGGCTTGCGCTGTCGGAAATACGCATGGGCTCTCGCGGGCCTGTTGCTGGCAGTGGTTTGCGGCGCAACGCTTATGGTCGAGAACAGTGCGGAATTGGTGGCGCAGACCGTTCGCGGCAAGCAGGAACCGCGCATGGCATGGGGAAAGAACAATCCGGTGGGCACGGCACGTGGCATTCATCCCGGACGTGTGTCGTGGGCGTATGCACCCGGTGCCGCTACTTGGGACAAACAGGAAGGTCGCTGGTACGAAGACCGCTGGAACAATCAGGAAGCAACCGACTGGATGGTAAGTACGGTGCTGCTTTCCCTTACCGGTGAGGCAGACGAACAGGCAGCCTGGAACTCGCTTTTCCGTTATTTCAACGTGCAGCATGGCAAAGGCAAGAAAGGCTATGCGGCAGGAGAGAAAATAGCCATAAAGGTGAACATGAACAACACGTTTGAGTATGCCGACAACGAGCAGCTCAATGCCTCGCCCCATGTCACTCTGTCCTTATTGCGCAGCTTGGTGCGTCAGGGTGGTGTACCTCAGCAGTGCATTACGGTTTTTGATGCCAGCCGTTTCATGACCGATGCGTTGTTTAACAAATGCCATGCCGAGTTTCCTGATGTGGTTTACATGGACAATGAAGGTACGCACGGACGTACCAAGGCGGCTTATGTTTCCGAAGCCATTCCTTATTCGGCAGACAATGGTCGCTTGGCACGCGGGCTGGCACAGTGTGCCGTCAAGGCGGATTATCTCATCAACATGGCATTGCTGAAAGGACATGGCGGACAGGGGGTGACACTTTGTGCCAAGAACTGGTACGGAGTGACGGACATAGACCGTAATTTTCGCAAGAACCAGCATAACAATTTCAATCAGGACCGTGGCGGCAAGCCGCGTTACATGACTTTCACCGACTATATGGGGCACAAGGATCTGGGCGCTAAAACCATGTTGTTCCTGATAGACGGTCTGTATGGTTCGAAGGATGTGAATGGCGCGCCCTCCGGCAAGTGGAAAATGGAACCTTTCAACAACGCTTGGCCTTGCTCATTGTTTGCTTCGCAGGATGGAGTGGCCATTGATGCAGTGGGTGTGGATTTCCTTTCTTCGGAGTTCCCTGCTATGGCAGATGTGGACTATTGTGATATGTATCTGGTGGAGGCGGCATTAGCAGACCAACCGCTGTCAGGCACGTTTTATGATCCGGAACGTGACGGCACAGGTTTAAAGAGTCTGGGCGTGTTAGAACATTGGAACAATGCTGCGGACAAACAGTATAGTCGTAACCTGGGCAAACCGGAAGGCATCGAACTGGTGTTTTGTCAGCGGTGATCTAGTTTTTGATGGTACTTTCTAAAAGACTTATCGTGCTTCCTAAAGGGGATGTAAGCATACACTAATAAGTGTGTAACGCTGCATCTTCCTTTGGATAATATTGCGGCAGCCTTTCCTTACATAATTCTCCTTTTGCTTTTCTTATAATTGTCTTCTATACAGATGTATGTTCTATAAAATTTTTTGTAGAATAATGGATGGGTTTTCATTGGAAAAGCGGTGAAAATCGTATAGCCGGTTTGGAAAGAGGGGAATAAAGGATTTTTTGCTTCATTCTCATCTCTATGTATTCTTCGCTTCGTCTTTTTATGCCGCGGCATGGCGTGTCTGCTGTTTCTTGAGTAAGGCCGCCTTTTGTCGTGAAAGGATGCCGCATAACTGCTGCAAGAGGAGCATTTCTCTCTTTTGAAACGATACTATAAATATTGGGCATAATCTTATAAATTCTTTTCTTGTTACAGGACTACCTTTGGACTAGTGAAATATAATGTAAAATCTGATAATATGGAAAAGATTAAGAAATGGTTTTTTAAGACTTGTCCCAAAAGCGGACGCATCGTGGGAGTCAATCAAAAGAATGTGATGTTGAAGATATTTTTCCCGCTGTTCGGACTGGCGGCGTTGGTATGGTTTCTGATACGTGTGATACCGAAACCCAATCGTATAGATTATCCTTGCCAACAAGTGGCGGCGCCGATTGCTTTCTCGTTTCTTGCTTTTATAGGTAGTACCTTAACAGGATTTACGACTTGGAAAAAGTTTCGCGCTTTATGGCATTCGCATCGTTTCTGCATGGGGATGGGAGTGTTGTTGACGGGAATCTTGCTTACGGGTTCCCTGTATGTCATGTCGGTAGATAATATGGTATTAGGGCAGGTTATCCGGAAACAGATAGACAATGATACAGACATGGGAGAGTTTATCCCCATTGACAAGCCTAACACTCCCATGGGGACAGCGAGAGGAATTCATCCGGGACGTGTGGCGTGGGCGCACGATGCCAAGGCGGCTGCTTGGGACGGCAAACACGGATTATATTCGGATGCCGACAACAACAGCCAGACTCGTGTGGAAGATATGCTGGAAGGAGTGATTCTGGCATTGACCAATCAGAGTGCTATAGGTGATGCTTGGGATGAACTGTTTCGTACGTTTAATCAGCGGAAAGGAAAAGGAACCGTGGGTTACCAAAAGGGTGAGAAGATTGCTATTAAGATTAACTTGAATGACAATGGTGGCTCGAACATCATTGATGCTACTCCGCAGTCGGTTTGTTCTTTGCTGTATCAGTTGGTAGAAGTGGTAGGTGTTCCTCAAAATTGCATCACGGTGTATGATGCGCAGCGTCGGGGCATTTCAGCCGTTTACACGTATGTGGAGTCGCTTTATCCCGATGTGGTTTATCAGAACTGGGGTGGTTTTGTGCCCAATGTGATTCATTATTCCAGCGAGATTACCGATGAGGGAGCTATGAGTTTGGCACGTGCTGCATACGAGGCGGACTATATGATAAACATGGCGTTGTTGAAGCGTCACTCCGAACCGACCAAAAGGTGGCGTGACAGTGCCGGACAGACTGGTATCACAGCAACGGGAAAGAATCAGTTTGGTTCGGTGGGCAAAGTACCTCCTTTGCATTACTCCATTCGTGACTGGTCTTCTTTCCGCGGCATGGGCACCTATAATTGCATTGTCGATTTAATGGCACACGAGCGTATTGGCGGAAACACGTTGGTTTATATTGTGGATGGTATGTATGTCAACCCGAAACATAATGGCAAGGCGTTTCGTTTCAAGCGTGCTCCATTCAATAACGGTTGGACTTCCAGTTTTTTTGCGTCCAATGATCAGGTAGCTATTGAATCGGTTGTGCTCGACTTTATTTATTCGGAACTTCCGTTACCCGCTAATTCGGATAATTTTTTGCACGAGGCTGCCAATATCGGTAATCCTCCTTCGGGCATTCTTTACAAAGGGCGTGACCAGCAAAGTCTGGGTGTACACGAGCATTGGAACAATCCGGACGACCGTCTGTATAGTCGTAACCTAGGAACGGGAGAAGGCATCGAGTTGTATCGTGTTCCGTTGAAAGCAAACCGCGCGGCTATTGAAACATTCTATGCCGACCGCAGTGTGGTGGTAGGAAAAGGAGAAGTCGTATTGTATTGGAATACATCCAATGGTCAGAAAGTGTTGTTGAACGGTAAGGAAGTGGCAGGCAAAGGAAATTTGATTGTTGCTGTAAAGCGGACATCCAGTTTTGAATTGTTGGTGGAAGATGCTGATGGCAAAGTGGTCAAGCAACGATTGGTGGTGAGAAACATGGATGAAGTGAAGGACTGTCCAGTACGCGATGCAAAGCTGGAAGGAACTTTCCTGATTAACGATCAAGGCCAGTTGGCACTCTCGGGTGAAAGAAGTAAGGAACGTAATGTGGCTACTTGGAACATTCAGGTTCCAAAGAAAGGAAAGTATTACTTGGGTGCCACTTATACCGGAACGGACCCAGCTCCCGCTTTTGTTTATCTGAATGGGGAGAAGGTGACGGAAAACTTTGGGTTCTTGGTTACGGTGGGTAATCAGCCACGCGATTATTATTTCCCTATCGAACTGGAAAAGGGAACCAGTACCCTTCAGTTTGAGATACAGGGAAGACGTGGCAACCGCATTCATCGGTTGTTTATAGTAAAGGAAAGAAATTAATCTGTAAAATAGAAGAATCGTATGAAACGTTTTTTTAGCTGTTTTTATAAATGATAAAAAGGAGGTTGTATATGAGGTTATATAAAATAGGTTTTATGTTGTGGCTTTGTGTCAGTGCAGTGAATGCGCTGGCGCAGATAGCCACATTGAAAAGTCCGGACGAAAAAATTGCGTTTCAGTGGTGGATGACAGAAGGAAGATTGTATTTTGAAGTAACCAAAGCCGGTGTTCCGGTCATTGAAAAGTCGCCTTTGGTGTTTTCCATAGATGGCAAGGTATTGACTGCTGATTGCACAGTGTTTGCTTCGCAATCCTATGAAGTGAATGAAACGTATGCGGTGCGTGGTGTTCATGCACAAGCAGTCAATCAGCCAATGGCTTGAAGATGAAAATGAAAAGCAATTCAGGCAAAGACTTTACAGTGGAGGCTAGAGCCTATAATGACGGTATAGCATTTCGCCTTCTTTATTCCGGTAAGCCGGGGATGAAGCTGGTGCCCGATGAACAAACCACGTTTGTTCTTCCTGCCGGAAGCCGGATGTGGTATCATGATATGTATGCGCATTATGAAGGAATTCATCAACAAAAAGAAATAACCGAGGTCAAGGAAGGGGAGTGGGCGGCACCCCCGGTAACTGTTGAATTGCCAGAGTCGCAGGGATATGCCTGCATAACGGAGGCTGCCTTAAAGAATTATGCCGGTATGTCTTTGCAGGCAGACGGGCAGTGTGGACTGGTGACTCGCTTGGGACATGCCCAGCCTGCAGGTTATCCGTTTGCACACGATTATAGTCTGGAAGAAGCAGTACGTCTGTCGGTTCCGGCTGCCATAGAGGGCGATATCCTGACTCCTTGGCGAAGCATCATTATAGCCAACGATTTGAATGGATTGGTTAATACGGACCTGATAACCAACTTATCTCCGGCTCCTGATAAAAAGTTGTTTCCTCGCGGTGTGCATACCGATTGGGTGAAGCCGGGACGTTCGGTGTGGTGTTGGTTGGACGGTGGAGAACGGACGGTAGAAGGCATGAAGGAATTTTCCAGACTAGCCGGTGAACTTGGTTTTGAATACAATACGGTAGATGCTTTCTGGTATAAATGGACGGATGAGCAGATTAAGGATTTGGTGGATTATTCAGCCCGGTTTGGGGTGAAGATTTGGTTGTGGCGTCATGGACGCGATGTTCGCGACCCGCAAAAAAGAAAGGAACTGTTTGACCGTTGCCAAAGATTGGGAATCGCTGGATTGAAACTGGATGCTTTCTCGCATGAGTCGAAGGAGTTTGTGGATTTGTATCAAGCTTGTCTGAAAGAAGCGGCTGAGCACAAACTGATGCTGAACATACATGGAAGTAACAAACCGACTGGCGAACTGCGCACTTGGCCCAATGAGATGAGCCGTGAAGGAGTGCATGGACTGGAATATGGTAAACATCAGTTTGAGTGGACAGTCCACAACGTGACGCTTCCTTTTACTCGCTTTGTAGTGGGGGCGGGTGATTATACTCCAGTGATTTTTGGTGAGCGCAGGTTGGAGACCTCTTGGTGTCATCAGATTGCTACTGCATTGATATTTAATTCTTCAGTTATTTTCTTCGGAGCGCATCCGCAGTCCATTGGGGATAATCCGGCAGCCGATTTGTTCAAAACTATGCCTGCCGAATGGGATGAGACTATTGTATTGCCCGACAGTAAGATAGGCAAGGTGGCTGCCTTTGCCCGTCGTAAAGGAGAAACTTGGTACCTGGCTGTGCTGAACGGCAAAGAAGAGCGGACACTTCAATTCCCGCTTTCGTTCTTGGGCGAGGCTGGTATGAAGGAACAGTCTATAAGGATCGTCCGGGTGACGGGGCTTCTATCAAGAAAGAACGTGTCTTTTGTCGGAGAACTGATTCACTCACTGGAATGATGCGTAGTGGCGGGGGATATATAGTTAGATTTACCTTAAAGAATAAATGAATATGAAAAAACTATGGATGGAGTTTGTGGCACGGTGGCCTTGTTCTTGTCGGCTTGCGGACAGAAAACTGCCGTATGAGAAGCTGTTTTTCCTGATGGCAATGTACGTTTTGTGACAGAAGTGGTCGCTGCGGGAGGGGAACATACGGAGTCGCAATATAAAATAATGTATAAGGATTCGTGTCGTCAAAACCGGATGGCATGAGGAAGTGAAACGAAGTGTTAAATTCAGTGGCACTATAAAATATTTTGTGTAAATGGGAAACATTTTATAGTACCAAGTAACGAAGTGGCAACCGTGTTTCTTTCTATGCTTAGCTGTGATTTGTTATCAACATCACTTCCTTGATGCAAAAGTAGCCATAGAAACTGGAAACATATCAAGGAGTAAACTCATTAGAAGGAGATTTATACTCCACTGTTTTTGCTCCACCTTTTGGAACACCGGCAACCGTAATATTCTACCGCTTTTTGCGTTCCGCCGGAAAACAAAAAATCCCAATTTCGTTTGGAAATCAGGATTTTACTGCTTGTTGCTTTTCTTAAAAAGTGGTGCCACCAGGAATCGAACCTTTTGCTTCGGTTTATTCTAACCCCTTGAGTGACTGTACACTTATTACTTTATCTTTTATGAAAGCCACTGAATTAGCATCACACTAAATTCATCGCTTTTCTTTATCAATTCAACATTCATTATCTCTTTGACGTTGCAAAGATAAATAAAAGGTTCGATTGCTACAAGCTTTTATTAAATTTTTCAAAGGAACAATGCAAAATCTGTTGTATATAAGATATATGAGGCAGATTTTTTTTGTTTATTCAAATCAAAAGACACTTTATTGAAGCTATTAGAAAATATAAAACGAGGTTATTTGTACATCGTTTTAGAACTTGATTTAGGTATAATCAAATATTTTTTGTCAATAAGAATATTGATATGTTTTGTTTTGACACTAATGTCGATAATTGTTCCATTCGTCCCTGTTCTTATCCTCGATGTAACATCAAAATCATAACTGTACCATAAAAAATATAGAATGAAGTTGCATATTTATTGTGTGAAGTATTTATAAAACCAAAAATATTCACATAATAAGGACCAGTATATAGGATGTTTAATGCGGTTTACGATATTAAGTGGAATACCACTGTCTATCATAATATTTTTTCGTAAAGGTTCATCACTAATAGCAGCCTTTACTTGCTCTACATTGTATATACTGCTTGCAGCTATATGATACCAGGTTTGTCGAATGATTCTTAAACGCTCATGCTCCAATGCTAAGTCCTCAATAGTATTGGATAATTCAATCTGACGCTGGGAGGACTTGACTATTTTCGATATGCCAATAGTTCCATTTTTATTGTATATAATTAAATCGTTTATATTAGGAATGAAAAATAATGGGACAATTAATTTATTTCCTCTGTGCTCATTACAGCATAAATGCATTTTAGAAGGATATAATTTATTGTCCTTGTCTTCATCAATGAAAAGACTACCATCGCATGACAATACTAGGTTTTCATAAGCGCAAAAATGAGGATATAGTGGGCCGCTGTGCCATTTTCGTCTTGTACCGTTTAGATGTTTATAAATGACATTTCGTTTAAAATTCTTGTTGAATCGTTTGTAGTAATCAATTTTCTTAAAATCTATCTTGTTTTGTTTGGTCACAGAACTATGAGGCATCACATGTTCCAAGGAAGTGTGTTGATTTACTTCTAGATGCCTCATACAATAACAGCAGAATCCATGTTGTTCCCAGTAAAGCAATCTCTCCATTTTGTGATTTCTCTTAAATGAAGCATAAGTGCAATTTACATATAGCCCATCTTGTTCGTTCCACGCTTCACGTAGAAAGCGATTTACAATTTGATGACCTTTACGTCGCTTTCCTTTATTATGCTTATCAATCCAAAACATATATCTAAATAATGTGAAGTTATTCTTCCTTCCATTTATTGATTAATTGTAACGCTTTTTTTTCTCCCAGCATTTTTTCTAGTTCTTTGCGTCTCATGTTGAATAGTTGTGTATTTTCCATTTGTATAGCTCTTTTTATTGCCATTTGTAAAAATTCCACTTCCTCGTTTCTAGGAATACCTCCCATCCAATCCAGTAATACATCATCGTAATCAATGCCAAAAAGGTCTGGCAATTCATGCGGTTGCTTCTCTCCAGCCACAAGTCTGAATATTTTATTTTGTTTCTCGTCCGGTGACAAGTTGCTTACTATTAATGGCGAGTGGGAAGTCATTATGAATTGTAATTTCGGGAATGTCTGTGTAAACCGCTTTACAATTTCTGTTTCTAACGAAGGGTGTAAGTGCAAATCAATTTCGTCTATCATAACTAGACCTGTAGGTTCTACATCTATTCGTCTATTTAACAAATAAGCCCGATATGCCAGATCTAAGACAATGGAATATAATCGTTTATACCCAGCGGGAAGTCTGTCAAATTTGATTTCCTGTTCTGATTTTAAACGAAGCCACAATTCTGGTTTTTGTTCTTCATCAAATAAATAGAAAAGACGATCTATCTCAAAAGCAGTATCACATATATCACTATTAAGTACTAGAGAAAACTGTGTCAATTTTTTAGTGACAAATGCAACTTCATTACGTGTGAATGTGTCAGTATCATCATCTAGCTGTTTTAGTTTAGCCATTGAATTTAATAGTCGTCGTTGCCATATTTCTACACACGCTGTTTCATTATCCCATTGGTAATAACCAAAGTTGCGTAATGTTTTTCCATTTGCAGCCATCTGTTGCTTGGCAAAGGAGGATATATTTGTGAGTGTATGCGGGAAAGAGTCTGAAAAATATGCAAGTAATGGCAATTCATCGTATTTTCTGTACAGTTGCATCAGATGTTGATAAGCAGGTTTATAGCGTGATGGATTCAGTGAAGACCCGCTAGTTGAACGGCGATACATATCCCATTCTATATTTTCTCCTTGAAAAGTTATTTGTCCATGAAAATTAGCATCAGCAGTTACATCCTCTGAATCTTTTCTTCTATGAAATTCATCATATTTGATAGATTTCATTTTTAAATCAGGATTTCCTGCCGACAAGAAGTCATCCCCCATTGAACGGTCATTCGTAAACATAAAATAAAGCGAGTAAACCATAGCTCTAATGAGTGTGGTCTTTCCAGCACCATTGCGTCCGATAATAATGGACACACCTGGTGCAAACTGTATATCGAAATGGTCGAAACACAAAAAATTGTCTATAGAGAGTTTTTGATACAACATAAAATTTCATGTTTTTGGAGTACTATTGCAAATATAAGGATAAAAAATTAGAAAACAAAGGATTCAACAATGTAATCTTTGTGAGGTGATAACCATCAGAGAATCAGGTTTAAGTGTTTATGTTTCGGATTTCATTAAACTCCTTCAATATAGCTTTACGTATCATTATCAAAATATTGATGTCGGTTTACTTGGTTTCTGATATTCATTTATATAAATTTGCATATTGAATAACTGATAACTTAATATTATCATCTATGCCCAATTTGTTAGAACACAGATTTGCAATTAAGCGTATTACAAAAACATCGAATGAAGATTATATTTCTGCATTGAAAATCTGTAATGAAACGACTCCTCCTAATAACAAATACGAATGAAATAACATAACATATTGGCTTGAACAAAACAGGCTCTAAGATTTTGTAAGCCGCTATCATAGACTATGCTAAAAGCGGCTTTGAAAATGATACTTTTTTACTTTACGCAACGAAGAATATGTTCTTAAAGTCTGATTTTTTCTGTACTAGTCAGACTTGTATCCTGTGTATCACAATGATGTGGAATTCTCACTATGTTTTTTTCTATATTCCGAAGGGGATATGTTTGTGCTTTTTATGAAAGCCCTGCGAAAAGCACTGATAGAATTGAACCCCGAACGTTCTGCGATCTCATTGATGCTTGTTTGAGGTTCCGTTTCAAGCAGGCGTTTGCTCTCCTCAATCCTGAACCGGTTTACATAATCAGAGAAGGAAACTCCCTGCACCTTGTTGAACAACTGGGAGAGATAAGTTCTGCTGATTGGAAATTTTCTCTGTAAGTCGGATAAACGTAAATCACCCCGCAGATACGGCTTTTCAGATTCGAACCATCGGTTTATATCCTCCAGACAGTTTGTTTTTTGAGAGATACAGTCCTCGTACCTATTCTCATCCACTCCCTCGTCTGGATGTTGCCAACCCGCCTTGAAGGATATCTTCCATGGGATTTCTTTCAGGAACAAGGCCTTGTAAAAAAGATAATACCATAAGACAAGGATAAAGACCTTATTGATCACATACAGGAGCGTGTCATTCGTGAACAGCAGTACCAGGTAGGATATGTATAGGGCTGACAAAGTGAACATGGTCCTTTGCAGCCACTGCAAATCATAGTCGTACGGATCGGATACGTTTTCTTTAATGAACTGCGAATACTCCCTGTTGTAACGTGCCGTAAGATAAGCCGGTATACCCATATAGAATATATTGCACGCCAATAGCATGAGCCGTAAGAAGATGTCGGTATCCGAAAACAGAAACAAATCGTACAGGTTGTAATACGTTTGCGTCTGAGGTGAACATATGTAATGGCATCCGAAAAGCAGTGAGCAGACAATAGCCGGGGAAATGAAAAGGCAAAACCGTCTGAAGGTAAGATATCCGGGCCGTAGAACCTCAATGACATAGCATGTCGTGGTCGCCATCACGATACTTCCCGTGATGAGAATCATCGGTTGAAAAAGAGTCTTGGCGCAATCCAAAAAAGGGTTGAAAGACAGCCGGAGGATTATCAGCACTCCCCAGAACAACATGCTTGCCCCTAGAATGAATTTGGCCTTGCTCCTGCGTGGATGTGCGAGGAGGGTTATTCCACCAAACACACACAGGCTTAAGATCATCAGACTCAGTATTAACTGGATATATATCAACATATACTTATATGACAGTTTCGACTATTACCGGTAAGATTCCAACAGTCACATATCGCTTTTAAATCCGTGTTTTTTCATGGGCGAAATACAACCGACTGTCTCCTCTGGTTCCGACGTGCCATGATTGCGAACTATATACGATACAAAGATAGTGAGAATGGATGAGAATTCAATAAAAAAAGTAAAATTAAAACAGGCTCCGGGAATAAGAGGAGCGTGATATTTTTCCCATGACCTGTCGGGGGTGGGCAAAAGGCGGAAATCGGAAGGTACGGGATGAATTGCGCTGTTTGTCATTCCCTCCAAAGTGACTTATTTTCCGGAAACCTCTCACAACCATGGGAACTGTTTGCCAAAGGATGCGTCATATTTTGAACGGTATCAAATTGCACATTTCAATTTATGAATCGTGCAATCTGGTACCGTGAAAAGTACGGATCCCATAATCCCCTGTAATATTTTTGAAATACAACCGGAAACAGGAATCCGTTCCCGTACTACTACAGGATGAATTATCGTTTTTTTCTTCTGCGCCAAGGTGTCTGTCAGAAAAAAGACCAACGCTGCCGGCCAAAGGAACAATAAGGTCTTTATATCACCTATAATTACTAAGGCTGACTAATATATGACAAGCCTTTATTCTCTGACCGCACGAATGACAACTCCCTCTCCGCTGTAGCCCGAATGACGAGGATTCAGAGAACCGCTTGATTTTTTTGGAAAAGAGAGAACTCCTCCTAATGCTTCAGTGGCCGCACTGGCCAACCAACGAGTTTGAAGTGGTTTGGTGTTTTCGACTTTACCATTATTTAGTCTACGCCCTAGAACCGGGAAAAAAACGGTTTCCTCTTTTCTTGAATTGCAATAAAAATACCAACCGTGTAAAGCTGAATCCCAAAAGCCCTTTATATTCGAGCCGGCTTTACCTCCAGCGACGAAGCCGGTAAATGTCATCCTGTTGGGCAAATGAAAACCAACGGGGGTAGGATCATAGATAGTTTTTACAAGACGGCTGTCCTGATCGACATTTGCAGAGCAACTGGCATCCCACAGATTATAAAAGACATTGGTCATATACATATTCTTGTTCATCACTGCGGGATTTTGAATGCCGTCAGTGATACATCCCTTGCCCGTTTGAAAAGCGGACACTTTAGGAGCAAGACTGGAGGCTTTTCCCTCCGCGTCATACCACGTTTTATTGGTAACGCTTCCCTTTCCGACTGACGGTGGAAAAGGATCTTTACGTCCCCATTGATAGTAAGGCGCGTTTCCGTTCAGGATCTCCTCATGCCTTTTTTGGGAGATCATGATGATTTTTGTCTCACCGGCTTCTCCCTGTGTGAATTTTACTTTCACGTTCCGTGCCTCGTAAATTATGTTTCCACCATCACACCATCCTAAATCGACAGGCATTAACTCATATTTTGTTCCCTGGTAGTTGGTGATTTCCTTGGTCCCGGTCATATCCCTGTCAGTTACCCAGATGTGCCAGGACCATAGGACTGTCCCTCCGGCGTCCTTTACGGCTATCACTGCGTTGCCTTGCTGGATTGTCGTCTTGTTTACACTAAAAGAGACGTAGGCGGATTCTCCGCTGCCCTCCAATTCCACGTCAGCCAGCAGGTCCATCGCGTCCTGCCAGACAAGTTCGGCGCTTTTCGCCTCGCACCCAGTATTGTTGTTGATATAGGGATCGGTTATATCACCTCGATGATTCAGGAAGTTGCCCAACATCCTGTTATTCAACTTATTCGAACGATAAGCCGGTTCATTGGGTTTCCCTTCTTTGATGGCGTTGCCATATACCAGTGGGAGAGAGTATACACCCGGCGCACCGACAATGTAGCAGTTTGCGGTATTCTCCACATCCCTATCCCCGTTGCTGTTCGACAGGTTGTATGGCCGTCCGGCGGTTCCCCTGCTCGGGGCGTCTTGCAAGTTCCGGATATGCGCGTTGTCCCTCACAGTCTGGGGGCTGATTGTCTGGGAGCAAACGGATACGCTGTAGGAGGTTGCGGTGATACCGCCGTCACCCTCCGCCGTAAAGGTTGCCAGCCATTCGGGTTTTGTCGGCATCCAAGTTATCCCTCCGTCCGTGGAATATACCGCATTCCATGGAACGGGTTCCCTGACCCCGCTTGCGTTTTCCCTATAGCTGGAGACACTGTAGTTTTGGCTGCCGCCATAATATTCCATGTCTTTCGGGGCTGTAACATCCAGAATGTATCTCCAGTTGATGGAACTGGTGGAGATTCTGTAAGTGACGGTCTTGCCTTTCGGCCATACGCTATTCTTGATACTGGCTTTCAATGTACGGTCTATTTTTCCGTCATTGAAAACTATTTCGACCGCCGCACTGTCGGGAAGTGTCTGTGGAATCATCATGAAGGTCTGCGGCTCGAAGGTGATAGTATCCCCTTCCGTTCCGTTAGTCTGCCGGTCAAGTGTTTGGGAGAAGGAGGCCGTCCCTCCTGTATCGCTCCATTCTCCGGTCTCCATGTTATAAACGCCACCCGAACAGACATTTCTCAAAACCACGCTTTTTACCGTTCCGGGCTGCATGTCACTGCCGCAGACGAATTTGACGGCGGTAAGGGCATGTTGGAATGTGAGGTTTACGACGGAGTTGGAGTTTCCGTCCAGCTCCCCCGTACCCGCGACAAGCAGATCCTCCTGTTCCGCGACATCGGCAGGTATGGTGCAGGCTATGGTGGGGGCACCGGCGACCTGCCCTGACAACCGGTAGGCCGCATTTCCTCTCGGGGCATACGCAAAGAACCTTGTCTTGTACGTTTCTCCGGGCCAATAATAATCGGAGGAGGGAGCCCAGGAGTCCCCGGATCTGGTTACGGGGATGTCATACATAAAATTGGGGTGACAATTTTCATTCCATGGGCCGGTATAGGCATAGGCGGATACGCCGAAGGTGGCGTACATGTTGTCCCCCTTTATGGGGGTGCCACGGGTAACGGACGTGCCATCACCGCCCGCTTGCGCCGGGACGGGAACGATGCCGTCCGTGTAAGATGTATGCAGGAAAATACCATTCCCGTCATCGGTCGTCAAAGGGACGGTGGTTCCGGGGAAGGTGTCCACAGCCCCACGGGACACGGAGAGGCACGAATACCGAACGCTCGGGTTGAACGAGACGCGGGAGGAACGGGAAGGATGTTCCAGTTCATCGGAACAGGAGAGCACGCACAGACAGACGCAGACCGGCAAACAAAATCCTGCTTTCCAAAGGATGTCATATATAAACGAGAAATGTCTCATGGTAAAATGGTATTGTTTTAATTTTATGGAAAATATTCGCATATATGGAAGTATCGTTCTTATTCTGTAAATGACTTTCTCATCACATTGTCTCTTAAAAAGCGGCTCCATCCTGTCGCCCTGTCGAAATTCAACAGAGGATACAATTTGTCCAGCGATGGAACGGCATGACTTTGATCGGCAGACATGAAATCATCCCGCTCCATCCATGATATCCCGACGCTTACCCTGTCCATATAGTCAGGAATTCCATGACAGGCGCTCACGGGAATCATTCGTCCCAACGCTATACGCATTCGGGTGGTTATCGCCGAAAGCCTGCCGGACATGAGACGGTTGCCTATGCGTGTGAAAGCGGAATACATGTCGGCGCTCGGAACAAATTCATCCTCGTCATTGTGAAAGAAATAAAGAACCCCTTCGTCAGAATGATAATGCGGTTGGAGCGTTCCGTTTATTTTCTGGAAATACATCTCCTCCTCGCTGTCCGCCTCCATTCCGCCACGCAGTCGCAAGAACTCGTCCACGTACTCCTTTGCATCCTGTACGACCCCGTCAATATACTCCATGTTACAAAGGGTGAGGTCCCTGCCGTCATCCTCCCCCAGCACGTTCCCCCAATGCGCCACGGTGGCGGGAACGTATTCCCGCATCGCCTCCAGCAGGACGGGATGGTTGTCCAACGCATGCATTAGCTGCGCGTAATTTCCTCCTATTCCCGGGACGAGGTGCGCCGAACCCAGCGTATAGGCGGCACGCTCCTTTATCTGGTACAGGTTTTCGAGCATGTTCATCAGGCACGCGTCCCAATATATCAGGTCCATTTTCACCCCGCACGTCTCAGCCCCTCTTCCAGTTCAAAAATGGAGATATTCTCGTTCGTGTTGTCATCGAAGGCGACACCACGTGTGCCCGCCTCTGACGGATAATTTTTCTCCACCGGCTGGTCCCCGATACTGAATCCGTCCCCATGGTTCCACAAAATCAGGACATAATGTTTGGCGGGCAGACGCCGTCGGGTATCAAGGATGTAGTCGGCGATATTCCGCGGATCGTCCAGACGGAACTCCCGGTCGGCCACACATTCATTTTCCAGACCGTTCTCTGTCAGCGTAAAAAGGCGGGTGCCTCCATAAGCGCCCGCTTCCTCCTGTAACTCTCTGGAGAACTTCAATTTGGCGGAAAAATGGACGCGCGGCGTATAGCCGTAACTTTCCGTCTGTTCCAGATTATATATCATATTTTCATCCAGATCACCGCCTCCACAACCATACATCATGACCGTGTAGTCCGCATCCGGTCCCGTAGGACAAATGTCTCCGTTGTTCTCATGCCTGTCACAGGACACGAGCACGAGAAGCGCCAACGATAAGGAATAAAGAATTCCGTCAGATATTCTTTTCATTTTTCTTCTTTTTTTATTGATACGATGAAAATTGAGATAACCGGCACTAAAATGCGGGTAGGGAAATAGACTCAATCCCCGGAAACAGTGACGCCTTGCACCTACCATATTATCATGATCGCTTTTGCGGTATGTGTCGGTATAATTGACTTGGACTGTCCGCCCGTATAACCGGTTCAAGACGCCCGCAAAACCCGCTACATCTTATGGGCTTTCCCAACATCCCTCCCCAAAAGGTCATATCGGTTCAGGACTGACAGCCATTTTCACATTGTCTTCTCTTTTGGACAAGGCAATAGGACCAATATGCCCTAAAAATATTTTTTGTCATGGCTAGGGAGGGCGTATGGTCTCAAGGTAACGTCAAGCGCCTTGGAGAAACGGACTTGAATGAGGGGAACAAAAAGGGTACCAGCGTTTCCCAAAGTCCGGCTATGCCATGCGTGGAACGGACACCCGGTATTTCACCGGGATGCCCGTTCGGCAACGCGGATGGAATAATTATCACATCCTGATATCACTGTCCTCCTCACCCCATTCTTCGACCGTCACCGTGAACCTGATAGGTTTTCCCAGAATGTCCTTACCCGGAACCGCGGGATCGGGATCGATCAGCGGATCCTTGGGGTTGGTGGGGTCCTGTGGATCCGGATCGGGCTTTCCGGCTCCTCCCCCCTCACTGCAGAAGTCTAGTGTATAGATATATTTCTTACCTGGTTGCCAGTCTATTTCAACGGGTACGGCCGCGAAACCGAACAGTCCGGCCGTTTTCGGGAAAAGTTGTGTCTTGTTGTCGCCATCCACGTTGAAAATCTGGCACAGCACGGAAATATAAACGCCGGTGGTGTCTCTGGTGGCATTCCACTTGTGTTGTTTTTGCGGGAGCAGCATGAAATTGTCATTTCCGAACATGAGGGATTCGGCGTCACCCGTCAGGGAAAACTCGTCACCCCTTATCACATAAGCCCGGGAAGGGGCGTCACCCCCCTTCAGATTGTCCCATTTTTCCTGCCTCAATACATAGCTGGCGTCGGTCACCTCTCAGGAAACGTGAAATCGCCCTTTGTGGCCACGTTCGCAAGTTTCACACCCCGGACATTGATTTTTATGTTGCTGTTCGAGCACTTGGCCCTGAGCTCTATTTGCGAGAGGGCATGTTTAAAATTCATGGCCACGCCTCCCGCCTCGTTCGCTTCCCGTGTCCCGCTGTTATAGGAGACCACAAGGTCCTTTTGTCCGGATACCGTATGGGCGGGTTCGAATCCAAGGATTTTTTGGGATACGTTGTCTATTTTCACCAGTGTGGTGTCCAGATGGGAATAAGCGAAGAATCTCACACGGTAATCCGGCCAGAAATATACGCGGTCACAATTCCATGTGTTCCCCCCATCCGTCGATCTTACCCCGTTGTGTGTCATCAGGACGGGCTCACTACCGACCGCCGTGACATAGAACACGTCCAGGTTGCTCTGCGATATCGTGTTGGCACGTGTGACAGGATTGTCCAATGAGGTGCGGAAAAAGATACCCTTCCCGTTGTTTACCTTCACCACATCGTCGTTGTTACAGGAAGCCAGGGCTGCTGTAGCCAGGACTCCAAATAAAAGTTTCGTTTTCATAAGATAAATAGTTAAATGAATATGTTCTTATTATACATGCATGTTTACATGGGGATATCAATGTTCATGTTTTGCCATTCGTCCACACTGGGGCGGAAACCGCCGCCATTGGTAATCGGTCTGGGCAGATGGAGGCTGTCAATTATTATGGGGACATCCCGGGGATCCTTCGCAGTGTGAATACGGGAGGTCACATCATAGGAATAATAGTATTTGCCGCCGTCAGCCAAAAAGGCATAGACGGTCAGTATGTGCTTTTTCCCCGGTGGAGGGGGACAGCCAAAACATAGGAAATCGGCGGTCAGCGTGGTTGAGTCCCCGCGGATGATTCCAAAGGGCACGGTGACGACTTCCGTGCCGGTGACTCCCCTGCCGGCAAACAAACCTCCGGACATGCCAGAGAGAGCTCCGCTTATGCCATCCGGGGCGATGTGTTTCAGGTTTTCCACATGTCTGATTTCCAACCGGTACCGGCATACGGCTTCTTCCGGGTAAAGCGTAAGAAGCCTGTCGGATTCTCCGATACAGACCCCGTCCGCACGGGCGCACCAGAGCCTGTCGGGGGATCTGGCGACACGTTCCTCCTGTGTCCCGTCGGCGCGCGGCGTAGAAGCGGAACGACGTACCAGACATCATTGACGGTATAAGCCTCAAAATCCGTAAACCGGCCGATGTTGCGATAGAGAATGGACCTGGTGTCACTGTTCAGGCACAAGATCTTGTAACAACCGGTGGGTACAGTGATATTTCCACCACGACAGTCGGCAAGCCCGTATGAAAGGACATCCCCCCCGTCTTGAGGAAACAGATAGAGTCGCATGCTTGACGGACTGGCTTCCGCTGCATTCTTCCAGTCGAGGACGACACGCACATCGACCGTGTGGGAATGGTCATAACAAAGTTCTTTATGCTCACAGGAAGCGAGCAGGAACACGAGAATTCCCAGCGGAGAGAAAAGAAGGACGGACAGATTACGGAAAAATCTCATAATACACCTCCCTTTCTTGATTTGCGGCACCCGTTTCCGGGCAGCCACAGCAATGAGATCCCGGCCCTGGTCGGCCCGAACCAGTAGTGCATGCCGGTCCGTTCCCAGACATAATGGCTGTCAGCCGGAGTATACTGTTCGTATCTGCCGGACAGACAGCCGATGCCGATACTGAAATCAAGTCTGAGCTGGCGGTGGAGGGAAAGGGAATAGCCGTATTCGAAACCGCCGCCGTAGCTGAACCTGCTTAAATATCCCGGTCCGCCCAATTCAAAATCATAAGTCAGGGCTTGCAGGTAAAGTCCGGCATGATGTCCGGCAAACGCTTTTTCTGCACATGTGCGCCGAAATACTTGCGGATCTCCAGCTCTCCACCGTAAACACGCCAGTAATCGTGACGCCTGTCATTTTTCCACCAGGCATATTGCCAGCCGCACCCTACGCTCCATCCCCTGCCAAGGGCGTATTCCAGGCCGATATTGGGCACGAGGGCGATATCATAGAGCAGATTGCTTTTCAGGGCCATACGACAATGTCCGTGTGTATTTTCCGGTATTCCTGAATGCATGCCACCACGCGGTGGGATTACCGTGTCGGGGACAGCACCGACGAACTCCCGTATGGGGGATGCCCCCTCTTGTGTTTTTCCCTCCCGTATCTGGATGGTTGGGGAGTGGGCGGGCTGCGCCTCTTCAAACTCGCATACGATTATGCCCCGGCGCAATTCCGGCATGAAGTGTCTGAGCATATAATGCCATACGCGTCCCTCATGCAGCATCATGAGCTGACTTTTAAGCTTTTCTTTCGTCATGTCACCGCGATCCGCTTCTCCCATGATTTCATTCAGGACGGTAAGAATCTCGCCACGGCAAGGGAGGTCGGAATCCACGACCAGACGATACAAACCGTCCCAATCCTCGCCACGGCTTGACAAGACGAACAGTGAATCCGGGAAAGAGAGGCGTTCCTGAAGGTATGAACGGATTTGGATGGCACGCTGCCAGGACAGTCTCTCGTTGAGGGCCGGATTTCCCTCGACGGAGGAACCTGAAATGATGCGGATATGCCGCGGGTGACACGGGACCCGCTTTCCCACGAAACGTATGCTTGACACGAAGCTCTCCAGTTCCCTGGCATTGTCATGCAGGATGGATTCCAACGTGGAACTTCCACGGTCAAAATAAACGAAGGCCCGCAGACTGTCCCCTGAAGGTAAGAGGGGTATGGGGATTAAAAGAAAGGCCAGAAGCGACACTGTACGAATAAGTCTCCTGTTTGTTTTCATAAGATTTGTTTTTTATGGTTCAATACCGCCTCATCTCTCCTCCGGAACCAAATAATCCCGCAACATGATATCGATTTCTGTATCGGAAGGAAACGGGGCGTGTACGTCAATAATCCTGTCATTCTCATCAAACAGCATGAAGCGCGGGATGGCGGTGATGCCGTATTCATCCTCCAGCATTTTGCGTGAATGTTCCGTCGCCCTGTACTGTTTCCATCCGGGACGGTCAGACGGGGCATTCTTCAGCCATGCATTCCTGTCCTCGTCAATGGAAAGACCTATGATTTCCAGATGTCCGTCCTTGCGGCGCCTTTCCACCAATTTCTCAAGAAAGGGAATTTCCCGGCGGCAGGGGCCGCACCATGAGGCCCACACGTCAACATACCGTACCCTGCCCTTCAGGGCGGAGATACTGGTCCTGTTGCCATACCGGTCCTCCATTTCTATGTCAAGCAGCTCTTTCCCCCGAGAAAGGTCGTGCAGCGCCTTTATGGCGGATTCATATTTACGTCCCATGTCCTGCAACATTTTACTGTCCCTGCATGTACGGGTAAAAAGCGTATAAACCTCCTCCAAATTTTTTATGGAAGTCTCGTTGACCAGAGAGGAGCCGAGACAACGCTCGGATATATAGTCCAGCACTTCCTGGTTGGACACCCTTCTCCGTAATTCATACAGTATGTTGATATCTGAGCGTGGCTTCCCCGCGGCCTGCAAATCCCAAACCAGTACAAGGTTCGTCAGTCCGCTTCTGGCATTCTCCGGTTTGTCCAGGTCTATTCCTTCCGCGAATTTCCGGAACATCTCATCCGGCACATCGCCTTCGGGCGAGACATAAAGTTTGTAACTGGCACGGTAACAATAGAGATGATAATCCTTGCGTGCGTTCAGCTCTTTCGTGACGGAATTCACAAAATCCTTGTCTTTGACCTTTTCCAGCAACTCGGTGATCTTTGTGTATTCCTCCATAATTCCCTTCCTGTATTCAGGGAAACTCATCCGGCTATCTCTTCCGGGTCTCTGGGG
This sequence comes from Phocaeicola sartorii JCM 17136 = DSM 21941, assembly GCF_000614185.1. Taxonomy (GTDB): domain Bacteria; phylum Bacteroidota; class Bacteroidia; order Bacteroidales; family Bacteroidaceae; genus Phocaeicola; species Phocaeicola sartorii. The sequence goes on from NZ_BAKM01000020.1 coordinate 86,860, forward strand.
ATGAACTCCTCGTTCATTTTACGGACTATCTCGCATTCATTGGCAACATTCCCACATATTCTCGGATACTGACCGGCTTGTGCCGGGTCAGACATGACATGTACCCGGGCGCCTTTTCGTAAATATAGATAAACGGATGTCGAGGTCTGTGGTATATACAGCATATAGACCCCGGGCGGTTCATCCATAGCGAAACGGCACACGAAAGTGCCATCCGTACCCACCGGGATGCTGTCAGCTTCCTCGTTGTTCTCCGAGAACAGCAATAACTCACCGGCCTCAAGATTTTTTAGCTTTCCGGTAAGCAGGATGTCATCGTCACAAAAACACCTTTTATAAAATAAAACGCTAATGATGACAACAATTATAACTGATATACCCGAACATCCGTAAGGGATTCTGTCTATTTTTCTATCATTCATACTCATACTTTAATCTCATATTTTATATTCCATGTAAAGGATAACACCCAATATTGTTATCCCAGATTCGACATATCGGCGTTGATTCTTTTCAGGCGACTGAATCCTCCAAGAAACATCTTGTATCCAGAATGAATCCGCAGTTAAAATCATAAAAAAATTCCACCGGAAAAGAACAATAATAACTGCGGATACTTGGTCTGACCTTTCAACACACAATTGATTTTAACACAAAAGTCGATAATCGCGAAGAAAGGTGTGGTCCGTATCGTACAAACAAAAGATCCTTTCGTTCAAAAGAGAAAAGAGGGCTTAATGTACAAGGATGCATATTGTACAAGTATCTGTTTTTCAAGGGTCTGCTTTTTATCTATAAAAGTCAGGATGAATGACAATATATATTTGACTATTTGCTCCTCTTTTAGTGTAAATACCCGATAAACTTCCTTATCATGGAGGTATGTTTATTTCGGCTGTCTTGGTTCTCCTTATCATCAATATATCGGCATTGCATAATGTACAGTAAGCAGTTGAGTTAATACATCTAGTGTGTTCTCTTATTCAAAAAATGTATTAGTTAATAAAGACATTCCAATTTTGTCTATTAGAGTGATTTTTAAGTATTATCCCCACACTATCTCGTTTTTTTCCGGAACTGTCCCGATTGTTTTCTCCATATATCCAGAAACAGTTCTTTCAAGTTTTTATTGAATTTTAGAGCAAGATAATAAGGACGTTTGCCGACCACATCGTTCTGCCATTCTTTTGGGTTGACACCATGTTCCTTACATGAACTTGGAAAAGAACAGAGTATAGCTGAGTTTTCAGTGACAATCCTGTTTCCATAGAACAAAAAGTTCTCTGGATTCAAAACTGTATTCTTATTTCATTTTCGACTCTATTATCAAAACTCTTGGATAATGCTATGGAACATCGTATTGGATAATGAATATTTAAGATGGATGATCGGTGGCATCTGATGACTTTTGATGATATTTGATGACATCGTTTTTCCAGTCTCGAATATAAATCAGTCCTCTGTTTTGTGTATAACAGCAAATTAGTTCATAAAAACAACATCACACTATGAACATCATAGGTGTATAAAAACAAAAAGTTCTCCAAATCCGAGAATAGGGATTTGGAGAACTCATTTTTTAGGACTCAATCGAAAGGAATCTGAAAAAGTCCTTATTTTCCAGTGCCCTCGCGAAGCGAGGATGATTTTTTCAGTCAACCTGTCCAAAGGATCGCCTTGCGCAGCCGGGGACAAAAGGTGGTCTTTGCGGGTAAGAAATAGGAATACGACACTAGTGGCCACAGACAGGATTATCTATAATTAGTTCGATCCCCCCTTCATTTATTTTATGTACAACCTTATTTGACTTAATTAATTATTGTTGGAATTTTTGTGCAGTATATGCACCTGCTCAATGATAATTCCTTGAAGGCATTGAACTTTATCCTCACATTTGGAAGCATCCAATTTAAGTTTCTCGTCAGCTTCAATATTGTTAAGAGCCTCACAGATTCTATCAAAACCGTATTGTGAAATGCAATAATTAATGGCTTTGATGTATCTGGTCTGTTTGGCTGCTTTTGCTCCAAATGCTTGGACGGTGGCTTTCATTAAAATTTCAGCTTGGCTGTATGTTCGGTGCTCTCCCTTTGGCAGCAGAGTACTTGTTACAATTGCCTTGCTTTGCATTAAGGAAGTTGTGGTATCTAAACCAAAATAACCTTGTGCGGCCGTGCCGTTCATTCCAAAACTATTGCTGAACTTTTTAATCTGCAACAGAAGCTCATCTTTGGAAACGATTCCGGCAAGTCCTATCCAATCATCCTTTGATGGGCATTGGGATAGATATGCTGTCGTTGCCACCCGTTGATAAGCATCAGCTACGCTGTCACACTCCACTATTTCTGCTTTGATCGGAATATCTAAGCTCCAAAGATTGATGTTATCCGGCTTGTCAAGACAGACTAATATTCGTGGTGCTCCTTCGGGAAGTCCATCAATCTCTTGACCATTGTAGTCGAATAGCTTAACATTTTCCTTAATGAACACTTCCGCATCTGTTAAACAGAAAATGGTAGGTAAAATTTTAGATTTATCCATTGCTGTATAAACCTTATCTTTACTAAAGTCTTTCTGCTTGATGGAATAGTCGGTGAATGCCGGAATAATATCTTGTTCTTCACCCTTGATTGAAACTGTGGCTACTGCGAGCCACTTAGGGGCTGTTTCCGTCCCAAAATTAATTATATTCATATCAATTAAATTTTAAAGGAAATAAATAGTCAGCCTTTGCGGGGATGACCGTTATTGTTCACTTTGATTTAAAAGATATGCTGTTCGTCTTCTTTTAGTGACCTACGCCTTCCGTAGGTGAAATAAGATTGTACTACAGTCTTTATCAGAAGATCAGTCGGCTGGTATCAAGAACCTTTCGACAATGTAAAGTAAGGCATATTATTAGAAGTGTCCAAACCTCTCAGTGGTAATTTCATGTCTCATCTGAAAACCGTGCGGATTAGTTAAATTATAAACACATCCCTTAACGTCAGCAAATGAATAATCCCCACCTGTATTGCTACAAGTGGAGAATTATTGGTTTAGAGTAGATTCTTCATCGCCTCGTCTATCTGCTCATTGTCGGAGCTGTCAAGATAGATCTGTGTCACTCTTTCAGAGCTATGCCCCATGATCTCACGGATTACAGCCGTTGAAACACCAGCCTTCTTCATTACAGTTGCTTGGCTATGCCTTGCCACGTATGTGGTCAAGTCTATAGGAATGTCCAAAGCCTTTCCTATCTCTTTCAGCCTTTGGTTGACCTTGGAGATAACCTTATGTACTGTTTGCTCTCTGTTGCTCAGTCTTGTGTTTAGGGGAGAGAATTGGAAACAAGTAAGGATTGTCTTCATTCCTGTATCTTTCTATCAAGCCCAAGGCTTGGGGGGCAGAGGGAGCTTGATCAGCTTCCCGGTCTTGCGTCTGGTGTAAATCAATCTTCCATCAATAAGATTCTCTTTAGTGAAATAGGCAATATTCACAAAGTTTATTCTCCCCACATAATAAGTGAATGCAAATAGGTCTATGGGAAGCCTCATGTACTTATTGGTGGATTGGTATTCCAATATCCTGTTTACATCCTCTTTAGATATAGCTCGCTTAGCTGTCTCTTTGTGGAGTTTGGAGACCTTGAAGGTGTTGAATGGATAATGTTCAGCTTTTACAATGTTCTCCTCAATCGCCAGATTGTACATGGCTCGTAGCGTTCTGAACCTTATTCCAATTGTGTTCTCTGCAAGTCCTTTCTTCCTTAGATAAGTTTCATATCTTCTCAGCCAAGTAACATCCATGTCAGAAAAGTAGATATTCAAATGCTTGTTGAACTCCATAAGAGAGTTATAAACTTGTTTGGTAGAGAGCATATAGCCACGCCTGTTCTCGTCTGCAAGACGTTGTAACTGCTCCAAAAACACATCTCCAACAGTTCTTGGTTTAACTTTCTTAGAAGTGTTATCTATTAAACTGTTGGCTGTAAAATCTTTATGTTCAGATTTTAGTTTAACTACTTGTTCCGTGAACTCATTAGACTTGTCTGCGATAATCTTGTTAATGTATTCTTTATTAGGGCAATTGTTCTTGGGCTTGTTCTTCTTGAAGTCCCAATGAGCAGGATGAACAGAAATTCCTAAACTTTGGTACTTCTTCTTTCCATCCTTACAGACCCTAATCATGAGCGGATGCTCGCCGTTTGATAATGTTTTAGACTTGTAGCACAAGATGTTAACGTTAGTATTCATAAGAAAACTGGTTTAACTCTTGGTTTAACTTTCTGCTCAAATCATGGGTGAAACAGGTAGGGTATAGACAAAAAAAGAGAGTTACTTTAGTAAGTAACTCTCTGGTTATTAAAGTGGTGCCACCAGCAACCGAAAATCGGTTTGTATAGCACTATTTCTCAATAAGTTATATCTTTATCACGATGTTAGTCCCTTGAATAAGGTTTTCACAGCTTTGCACCGTTCGACATTAGTTTGTATCTTGGGTACGATTTCTGAATACAAAGATAGTAATTAAGAAGTAAAAAACAAATAAGTATTAACGAATAATCTTGCCAACTTCACATAGTTTTTGAAAAGCAATACTTCCTGATAGTTTTTGGTATCTATTTAATCCTTTTTCTAACCCATTACATAATTCTTGATGTATATATGTTCCGACACTTAAAGCTGGAGTATTGTATAGAGTTTTAGCATATTGTAAATCAAATGTACAAAGTTGTTCTCTATTTTCTCTAATATCAGATACTGTTTGATTTATTCTATTATATTGTTGTAAATAATAAAAAGAGCATTTAGTATTTATTGAATCTTGGATTTTCATTTTGATAAAAATCTGTTGAGTTTTTAATTTCTTGAGCTACTTTAAAAAACTTATCTATTGTTTCAAAATCGGAAGCTTTTAGTTTATTAGCAAACATGTGATTATATTTTAACCAACTATTCTCTTCAAAAATAATTCTTGAATAATATAATGGTTGTTCTGACAAACTGTTTCCTACAATCGCTTCCGCTTTCAATGTTTCAATATTTTCTTCAATATCCTGAATTTGAAGCTTCAATATAGTTGCTGCTGCTTGAAGTGCATTTCTTTTATTATTCCAATAGATAATAGCCGTAACACAAACAGTTATTGTCATTATAATAGTTTGTAAAAAAATTTGATTCTAAAAAATTTTGTTCCATAAATATCTATTAAATTAATATATAATATCCTCCAGTTTTGGGCGCGCCTTTAAATTTTATCAAACCTTTGTCTTGTAAAATCTTGATATATCGCATAGTCGTTCTTAAGCTTTTGTTGATATGCTTACTGATTTCAGAAGCATTTAAGCCGGGAGTAGTTACCAATAGATTGAGAATAGCTTGTTCATTCTCGTTTATAGTATCATTTACTATGTCATTTACTATGTCATTTACTATGCCATTTACTATGCCATTTACTGTGTCATAGTTGGCAGAGTTAGAGATTTGGCGTTTGAATACTGCTGTAAACATCCCCTCTGTATGGAATTCCGGTTCAGGCAGATTTGCTTCCCTCATGGCTTCCTGCATACGAGGAATACCGGATGCAACTCTTTCTACTAAGTGCATACGGGTAAATAAACTGAAAATTAACGGATTACGTGTCATGCTTTTATGCCCGAAATCTTTAGCCACAACAGGCAGAAGTCCTCCGGGATTGGAAATCTCTACCCGGTCGTCAAACATTTCTATCATAATGCTTGCACCTTGTTCATAGTAATCACGATGTGACAGAGCGTTTATAATAGCTTCTTTAAATACGGTCAGAGGTATTTCCCAAATTTCTTCTCTTGGTCCTGTTCCCTCTATTTTATAGGCTACTTGCAGTTTACTTTCCAACCAAGCTATAGCCTGTAGGTATTGCTGGTACAATGAACCTCCGAATGTTTTATCATCTATAATATAGACTTTATTCGTTCCCTTGAAAAGAACACACCTTGTGGTAGCATGTGGAAACTTTCGTTCAGGTTGCTTGCCGAAGAACATCGCTGCACCGTTCTTTGCCGTTCCATTCTCGGTAAACAGTTCCAAGTTTTCAAATATTTGTTTGTCGGGTGTGGATGGACTTAGTTTTGCTTCTGTTCGGAAATCCTTAATCATCTGTTCATCTGCATCTGTGTAGATATTGAACCAATGGCAGGGTATATGGTCGAAGAAGATTTTGTTACACTCCTGAAAGAAGCTGCGCATTTCTTCGGCTGTGCGAAGTTTCTGTGAGTTTGCCCCCTCACGGACATAGATAGAACCGGAGAATATATAAGGTTTATCCTTGCCGGACGGAACATCAATCACCCAAACAGTTTTATTCACAATATTTACGGAATACAGTTCACAGTGGAGTGCAGGAGATATTTCGCTGATAGAACCTTGAATAGCAGAACGCTTATCGTTTTCTAAGTTAGTATCTACCACTTGCCCGTTATCATCTACTCCAATAAGCAAATATCCTCCGTCTGCATTGGCGAAAGCACATATTTCCTCTGTCAGTTCACGAACCTTTGAAGGAACACGAACTTTAAACTCCACATTGTAGCCCTCTCCACTGTCAATGAGTGATTGTATGGTTTCTGTATTCAGCATAAGTTTTTATGACGATGATACAAAATTAGTTATTATGAAAATTAATCAATTCTCGTTTTCTTCAGCCATTTTTTATATCCCCAATCAACCAAATATTTAATGAATGGAATAAGCTCCTTGCCTGTCTTGGTTAAAGAGTATTCGACTTTTGGGGGAACTTGGGGATACATTTCACGATGAATCAAATTATCCATTTCCAACTCTCTCAAGGTTTGTGTGAGCATCTTTGTACTTATGTCGGATATTTCACGGCTCAGTTCACCATATCGCATAACCGTATGTTTTGACAGAGCCCAAAGAATACGTCCTTTATATTTCCCTCCTATCCGTTGGAAAGCAAAATCAAGCACACAAATATCTTTTTTAATGTTCTTATTCATTTTTATTTGAGCACATTAATTTGATAATCAATATTCGATACCTTTTAGTCTGTATCATACTAAATTGTACATACTTGATACAAAGATAGTAAACATTTAACTTTGTGGGAAATATTAAAAGCATAAAAATGAAAAAACAGAAAGCATTAATTCTTATAGACCTCCAAAATGATTATTTTGAAGGTGGATTATATCCACTGGTAGGCAGTTTGGATGCTGTATTAAAAGCGCAAAAACTTATACATTATTTTAGGTTAAATTCCCTACCAGTTATATATATACGGCATATTTCATCTAGACAGGATGCAACTTTTTTTCTACCTGATACTATAGGGGCAGAAATACATAGCAGTGTTGCTCCGATAAAAAACGAAGATATAATTATTAAACATTCTCCGAACAGTTTTTATCAGACAGAATTAAATAATTTGTTACAATCTAAAAATATCACAGATGTAGTTATTTGTGGTATGATGACACACATGTGCGTGGATGCTACCGTAAGAGCTGCTAAAGACTTGGGATATAAATGCACTATAATACAGGACGCTTGCGCTACTAAAGATTTAGAATTTCAAGGTTTTAAGGTAGAAGCAGAAAAAGTGCAAGCTATTTTTTTAGCTGCATTAACACCATTTTATGCCACTATTATATCGACTGACGAGTACATAAAATCATGTTTAACGACACTTTAAATTAAAGAAAATGAAAAGAATCCTTGAATTGAGCATATTTCAGTTATTGTCTGAATATACTCAACACAAAGCATCTGTTGCAGAGTTGACAGATGCTATCAATGAATTGACTGCTTATTTAGTAGAAATAAGTACAGTAGAACAGGATTATGCAGTCCTATTACGTTTTTATTCAATGGGATTAAACAAGCTCAAATTGTATCGTATGCAATTTGGGCAAAAGGAAAATACCCTTTACGCAATTTATTGATGAAGCAATAGGAATAATAAATACAGAAATTTATATTATAAGGTTACGAATTAAATATCCCGAACAGTTCAGGACACATTCTAATACACAACCACTTTCCCCTCTCTACCTCGCTGACAAGACAACCCTTATCAACATCATGGAAATGGTAAGCGGTTTGTTCCTCTCCAAAGACATCGTGTATCAGAACGGCAAGCCCGCCTACTTGGTGGACTTGGCGAAAGCCTTTGAATGGCTGTTCAACATCAAGATAGGCGACTGTTACCAAAAACATGAGGACGTGATAAAACGAAAGCCGGGCAAACTGACCGGGTTTCTTAATGGATTGGTAGAACTTATCAAAAAGGAACATGACAAGAAGGGGTACAGATAACCAACGGCTTACGATTTATTTATAGGGGATTCCATTAGTTCCCCTATAATTTCTTTGCACCTGTTTTCTGAACTTTGCTTCATCAATCGATTGACAGACCATAATGTATAATCAGAAAAATGAAGCAATCATGTATATAGACAATGACGATTTCAGCGTATGGATGCAGAAGCTGTACGCCAAACTGGAAGAACTCTGCAAGGATGTACGGGTACTGCGCAATGCCGACAGGGTGCTGCCCGAAGATGACAACCTGCTGGATAATCAGGACTTGTGCCTGCTGTTCAAAGTAAGTATCAAGACCCTGCAACGCTACCGGGCTATCGGTGCGCTGCCGTACTTCACAATCAGCGGAAAAGTGTACTACAAGGCTTCCGATGTCCGGGAGTTCATCAAGGAGCGGTTCAGCGTCACCACGTTGCGCCAGTTCGAGAAAGAACACTGCACGAAGAAAAAGAAGTGAATTAAAAAGCCGGGGCGGTTCTGTTCCGGTTTCGCTTTTGTTTTATGGCTTGCCTAATTTGTCGGCTTGCTCCCTTAGCTGCTCGGCTTGCTCGTTTAACAGCCTTGCCCGTTCCAACGCTTCCGCCTGCTTTCTGCTGCGGTATTCAAAGCCTTTCACCGAATCGGTCAGGCTTCGGATGAAATCGTTGTCCCGTTCCCTGCTGAACCTCGTTTCCAGCAAATCAAGGCTGCTGCCGTCTGCCTTTCCTTTCATCAGGATATAGCGGTATTTTATATCGTTGTCCTGTAACCGCTGCATTCTTTGTATAAACCGCACATTCAATGCAAGCGACACAAGACAAATGATTATCCCTGCTGAAAGAAGAAAGAACTTGGGTTTCAAATAGGGAGTTACCCGGTATGTCAGTTTGCCGTACCATGAAACGGGCATTGCTTCCCCTGTCGTTGTATCATCAGCCGGGAACAACACCTTTAACCGTTCCTTGAAATATCGGTGCGAGGTCACGATAAGCCCCTTTATATCTTCAAGGTCTTGTTTTTGGTTCTCGGACTGCCCTTTTCCGATACTGCCGATTTGGTTTAGAATCTCCCGTACCGTGTTTTCAGTAATGCCGGATTTACCTTGCATTTCCGAAATGCGCTGTTCGATAACGTCCAGTCGGTTAATCGTTTCCTCCCGGCTGGCTGGCGTTACCTGCTTCTCCTGCCGTTCTTTCAGTTCCGTAACCATAGAGAGAAGCCCCTCCAAAATTAAATTTTCTTCCATGTTCCTACAATTTTAAGTGTCGTTTCTTTTTCTTCCTTTTTCTTTCACCGAGATTGTCGGGCGTATCATCAGCCGGAGAGGACGGGGTAGAGAACAGACCGCCCAAGCCTGCCAGTAACGGACTGTCGGCTTTGCCCGGTGTCTGCGATAGCTCCTGAACAGGTGCGGAAATCGTCTGTCGGTTGCTTTCGGTAGTGTTCAGCCCCACATCCCCAAAACATTTATCCAGCTTGGAGAAACTGAAACTGCGGTCTATCTCCGAACCCTTGAACGTATATTCGCCTTTGGAAAAGGATATACCCTGCACTTCGCCAGTCTGTCCCCTGTACTTGAAATGAATCCCGATACCCTTTTCTGCCAGCCGGGTTTGTAACTGCTGCCAGTTCCTTGATTCCCCAATTTCATTCTTTACTGTGTTGTAAATCTCATATTTGGATTTGTCCGGCTCTCTCAAACGGTGTTGCTTTACATGCTCCTTGCCTTTAGCGAAATAAAGCCCGTGTTTGGCTTTCAGCTTCTTGCATACTTGTTCATTACGGTACATGTCGTTCCTGTCCGAAATGGTCTTGCCGTTGTTGTCTATGCGGTTGAACACGATATGCACGTGCGGATGTTCCCGGTCTTGGTGGCGCACGATGATGTACTGCGTATCGGTGATTTTCATTTCACGCATGTACTCCTGCGCAAGCTGTATCATTTTCCCGTCTGTCAGCTTGGGTGCGTCCACTGGGGAATAGCTTAGCGCAATATGTCCGACAGGCTTTTTCAGGTCGGGGTTCATCCCGGCTTGCAGAATGAAACTGCGTATGATGTCTCGGTTGCTTTCCGCTAACACTCCCTCCGCATGAAGCAAGGCAGCCTGTTCCTTGCCCAGCACGTAATTTACACAGCCCTTAAATCCGCTTCCCTTTTTTATTTTTCCAATCATCCGACAACCGGTTTATGATTTCAACAATCCTGTTTTTGAGTTTCACCAGTTCCACCGCTACCAGTGCGAATCCTCCGGCATTCGCCCGGTGCGCCAGTTGGTTGATGTTGTTGGCTTCGCCCGCCAGCTTGCGGATAGTGTCCGCATCCTGCCTGTTCAGCCGGGGCGTTACCTCTGCCGAAACGACCGCCTGCCGGACGTACTCGCTGACGTGCAGCCCGGCTTCGGTGGCTCGCTTCCTGATTGCATAGAACTGTAACTCGGTCAACTTCGTGCTGACTACCCGGTTCTGCTTGTCTATCCGGCTTTTTGCCGGGCGACCTCCCGGTTTATTCCTTATCCCTGTCATACGTTTTTGCTTTTAGGTGGTATCTTAAAAATTGCGACCAACGGGAGAAATTTTCTTTGCTGTCAAGCAAAGCAAGGTGTTTCGGTCTACCGAAACATAACCTTGCTCTCCCTAATCACACAGCCTGCCGTCGGTTCATGCCGTCAGCCTTGCAGGTCACATCCTTAGCCCTCTCTTTCTTTTTTCACCCGGATTTTGTCTGTTGCCTTGCTCTGGCTGGGATATGTTGCCGGGCTGCTTCATCCTGCTTTCAAAGCCCCGCTTTTCCGGCTGGCTTGCCTTTATCCCACGCAGATAGTCGTTCAGGTCATTGTGACCGCTGTACAGGTGTGATGCGTCACGTACACGCCATTTGTATTCCTGCCTTATGGCTTCAACGGCTTTCCTGCCTGCCTCGTCATTGTCAAGCATACAGTATATGCCCGTAACCAGCCAGCGGATATAAGGCTTTATCTACGTTGGCGGTGGAGTTCAGGATAACGTAATCCTGCCAGTCGGTACAGGGCATACCCGGGCTTTCCCGCTGCCGGATAGTGAGGAATGAAAGATAGTCCATAAAGCCCTCGAACACGAAACAGGTATCTCTCGGCTCTCCCTGCTGCCTTATATGGGTGATGTCTTTCGATGTGCTGCCTTGAAACGGGGATTGCGAAGCTCGTAACCTCCTGAATCATTCCTGAATGCCAGCGCAAAATAAGGCTTCCCACCGATGCGGTAATACATTTCCTGCACGTATGGGGCTGCCGTTCCGGGGGAAATCCCCCTTTCCAGCAAGTAGCGCATGAGTGCCGGATTCTGTAACGGCTGTATTCTGCGTATCTCTATCGGGCTGGCAGCCTGCCTTTTCGTGTCCCTTTCGGGCAGATCTTTCCCGTGAAAGGAAAAAGAGGCGGTGTCGCCCTGTTCCAGCCGACAGATAGCACCGTAGGCGTTGCACCCGTTCTGCTTCATCACAAGGTCGATGAGCGTCCCGCCCTCGCCAGTTCCGTAGTCACACCATAGATTGGCGTTATAATCCACCTTGAAACTCGGTGTGTTGTCCTCCCGTAAGGGGCTACGGTACATCCCGTAACTTCCCTTTTCCGTGACGGGCTGGATTCCCAAAGAGTTCAAGTAATCCTTGATACTGATATTGTTGGCTTCCTTGTAGGTCATAATCTTTATTTTTTTATTTAACGATAGTAATAATGAAGCAAGAAGCGAGTAAGAAGAAGCACGGGACACTACTACATCTATCTTTTTCTTTTTCAACGGATTGTAGTACATGTAGTAACATAGTAATTATTTATCCTTTAAAAAAGGAATAAATATATTCTATATATCATATTGCCGTTTTTTCTTTTTCCCGGATTTTCCAAAAGTTTGGGATTCTATCTTACTTCATACTACATAATTGGTAAACTGTTGTTTATTAGATTGTTATGTATATATAAGACAATATGTAGAAGCTACTACATTCCGGTTCTATCCGTAATCATCCCCTGTACGGGAAGCCGGAACGGGCTTTATCCTGTACCCGTATACCGGATAATGGTTGTTGTTGATGCGCTTCTGTACCCGCTTGAAACCGATTTTCCGCAATGATTCGCCCAGCCGTTTTTCGGATAGCTGGACGGGGGATATATTACGCAGGTATGCGAGTACCTGTGCCGTTGTCATGAAGAACAGGGCTTCTTCCTCCTCTGTCGGCTTCTCAAAGTATTGTGTAAGCATCTCAAACTCGATTGTCTGTACCTCAAATTCCGCATTTGTCAGGTGCAGTTCTTCAATCTCCGCATCATTGAACCAGTAGCGCACGCCTTGACGGTAGAGGTACATGATTTCGGAATAGACGTTATCCATGCGAATATTTTCTGCCGTGGGCTTGTCTATGTGCAGCACCTCGAACGGCAAAAAACGCCTGCTGCCTGTCGGGTCGGTCAGGAACTCGTTGCCGTTCACCGAAGCCATGAAGCTGGCGAGGTGGGGGTATTCCTCGATGTAAATATCATACGGTCTGCGGTATTTCACCGCCGGGGTGGTGATAAGGTTCTTCAATGCGTTCTCGTTCTGCTTGTTGAGTTCCTTTAGCTGGTCGTCAATGTTGATGAACAGGTATTCGGCTATCAGTGTCAGGATGTCTTTGCCCTGCGGGTCTATCTTCCCGGTGAACAGGTAGTTCTTAAGCGGTGTCGGGCAAAGGTTGTCCAGCCACCACGATTTGAACTGCCCCTGCCTGTCCCCGGTCAGTACCAGACAAGTATGGTTCTGACACCCCGTGTCGTTCATCGCGTTGGCTACTACACCGATAAGCCATTTCGTGAAATATTCCTCCCATTTGCCGGGGTTGGCTACCTGTACCGTGTTCAGAAGCCTGCCGATATGCCCGTGTTCGGCTGGATTGAGAAGCGGCAGGGCGTTGAAATACTCCTGTATGGGGTGAGCCTTTCTTGCGAAGTCGCTTTCCAGTATCATGCGTATGTTGTCGGTCGAGGTGGCTATGTCAGCCGTTGCGTCCAGCCTGCGCCTGAAAGTGTTCAGGGCGAATTTTGTAACGGGCTGGTACAAGTCCGAAGAGCCCGCAGCCCGGTATTCCGTCCGGCTCTTTACGGTGTTGAACCGGAAATCGTACAGGACGTTCAACAGGCTTTCGATGCGCTCGTTCTTTGACTGCCAGCTCGATATGCCGTGTTTCATCACCTCTTTTCTTTTTCATCGGGAAGTCTGTTAGAAGCCGGGACATACTGCTGCTGCATCCACTTTTTGAGTTCCTCCATGTCGAAACGCAGAGTACGCCCACGCTTGACACACGGTATCATCCCCTTGCCGGCTAAATGATACAGGTAATTGACCGAATACCCGGTTATACCGCTGGCAACGGATATTTTGACTAACACAGGCTCTTTTCCGTCCTGCCGTTCTTCGGGCTGTGCGCCCGTGACCGGGGCAATCATCTTTTCGATGTTCTCCAGCCGTTTGAAAATTTCTTCGAAAGGATTGTTCATAAGTGCTTATTTTTTGAATTAGCACCACAAATAAAATAAGAAAAATCGGTAAAAAACAAAGCGTCAGCCGTTTGGAATCGCTTTGCTTCGCTCTGCACCAAATTAATGTCGGCAAATAGAAAACGGCTTTGTGTTCATTACCTTACTTATGTAAGGAGTGGAGAAAAAACAGTTTTTTTGTTATCGGTTCGTTTCTTTCATGTTGTTTTTGGGTTGGCAGTGGACATTTTCGGACACGCAAGGTCATTTTCGGACAGAGGGGAACAACCTATTATTCAGCCTTATATATTTGCACCAGTGAAGAAAAACGGAGTATTGACAAGAATAAATATATCGGTTATGGAAATAGTGACGATTGAAAAGAAAACGTTTGAACTATGGAAACAGAGGTTTGAAAACTTTGTGGGACGTGTGGATGCGCTCTGCGTGCCTTTACGCAGGAAGCGTGACAAATGGCTGGATAACTGCGAGACCTGCCGCCTGCTGAACGTTTCAGCCCGGACGATGCAGACCTACCGTGACACGGGAAAACTGCCTTACTCGCAGGTTAACGGCAAGATTTACTACAAGGCTTCGGACGTGGAAGCCTTTCTGCTCGACCAAGTAAGGGACAATTCTAAAAAGTAGGCGTATGGATTTGATAACGAAAGACTCCGAAACCACGCTGGTACTGTTTTTCTTCCCTCGACAGGGTATTGGAAAACGTGGAGTACGTGGTAATGAACTATCGCCCGGTATTGAACGGTGAACACTACCTGACGGGCGATGAAGTGTGCAGACGGCTTTGCATCAGCAAACGGACGTTGCAGGATTACAGGGACACGGGGCTGCTGGGTTACGTGCAGCTTCCGGGAAAAATCATCTACCGTGAAAGCGAGATTTTAGACCTGCTGGAAAGGCATTACAGAAAATGAAATCTTGAAAACATGAAATCTTGTTTTATTGATGTCTTGCTTTCTTGAAATATAGCTATCTTGTTTTCTATATTGTTTGATTGATTGAAAGCCAGCAATCATGTTTTCTTGAAAACTGTGTTGCTGGCTTTTCTATTTACTTACTTCTTATTTTCAATCTTTTAAAAATAATAATCAAGGCTCCTATTACCATTAGTAAAACTCCAGGAGAAGCATTTATTAATTTTGATGTAAAATCTGTTCCTTCAATAATCCAATTGATGTTCCCAGTAAACCCTAAAATAGTAAGTATAATACCTCCAATAATGCAGAAGATGCCACTGCATAAACTTAAAATCATTATTATATATTCGTATTTTATAGCTGTAAGCCCAAAGGCTGTATTAGCTATTTTAGGGTCAATATCCACAGTGCAACTGTGTAAACAAAGAAAGGTTAAAATAGAGATTATGAGTATATATATAGCTCTATTCATTTTATTTTGACTGTGGAGCACCATATCCTTTAGAAATATTCAAATCCCTAATTTGAGTATATAAATCAAACATTGTTCCTTTGTTTGAAATCCATTCAGTGATAATGT
Source organism: Phocaeicola sartorii JCM 17136 = DSM 21941 (assembly GCF_000614185.1). Taxonomy (GTDB): domain Bacteria; phylum Bacteroidota; class Bacteroidia; order Bacteroidales; family Bacteroidaceae; genus Phocaeicola; species Phocaeicola sartorii. The sequence goes on from NZ_BAKM01000020.1 coordinate 102,146, forward strand.
TAACAAGCTCATTTATATCTGAAATATAGGACATTCTTCCGTCTGCTCCTCTTATACCTTGTGCATCTTTTCTGTGTCCACGAGTTAAAAATGTGTTCTTTTCTTCATAAATCAAATCTCTCGCATCTTTATATGTATCGCCTTTTGGAAGATATTTTCTTAATAAACGATTGACAACATTATAATATAAATTATATTTAGCTTCAGGGTCATCGATTTGTTCTAAAACCATATCTGCCAACTCATTTTTGAGTTCGATTTGACCGTTTACATCAAAATCAAATGTTTCTTCTTTGATTTCATCAGCTTTCATTAAAATTGCTGCACGCTCTAAATCTTGTTCTTGTTTCCTTTGGAGTTCTTCTAATTCCTCCTGAGATTTTTTTTTCTTTTTTTCTTCCATAATTAATTGTATAAAAACTCTTTGATTTGTTGTACTGATTCCATTAACGTTTCTTTTTCAAATGGGTGAGTATTTATAAGCTCTAAGGCTTCATTCATTTTAGGTATATATTTATTATAAAAAGCCCATTCGTTGGTTTTATAACAATACATTGCATATATAATAGAGGTATGTACTCCCCATTCTTTAGCTAGTTTTTCAATATTATAATGTGATGTAATATACCCTGATGCAAATTTTAATCGGGATTCATTTAATAAATATTCACAAGCAAAATTATCTGCTTGTTCTTCATTCATTAAAAATATGTCTCCCTCATTATTGCTAATATGATACGTCTGTTTTTTGATTTCATCAAAATCAAAAAGTACATGATGTAGTTCATGTAAAAGAGTAAACCATAATGTAGGATAATTATTTTGTAAATTAGAAAGTACAATACATGGTTTATCATTTATTATCATGGTAGCTCCTCTAACTTGTATTTTTTCTAAGCTTGGTTGATATATAACTGTGACCCCAATACGAAATAGTGCTTTCAGCACTCTAATTAGACCATTTTTTATATCTCTTGTGTATGGTCTGATTTTGGGTATTAGTTCAACTAGTTCTTTTCTTATGTATGGATTGGGATTTGCAATAGATTTAAATTGGATAAACGCAGATTGTATCCAAAAATTACGCATTAAATCATTCGAGTTTCTTTTAGAGCGACTAAAAACGGGAAGCAAAGAATTTTCCGAGTAACTGTAAATATTATCAATGTCAAAAAAACGTTTGATTTTATCACTCATATCTTTAGATGAAGCATTGGAATTAAAAAACTTCATCTTAACAAGGATAGATACATCAAAATTTTCAACGATATATCCTGCTTCTCTTGCTCGTTGGATTTCTCCTATTTGTTTAGGAGCTAATTCTGGTACGTAAACTTTTATTAGGTCATTAACAGACAGACCTAAAAAATGAGCCAATTTTACTACATTTATGAAATTGATTTGTTTAGCAGTTCCATTTAATATAGGATTTATAGTTTTAGAATCCATTCCTAAAATTTTTTGAATCTGCCTATCTGATAAGTTTAGTGAATTTTTCTTTTCTTTATACAAATCCTTTAAGGATGCAACCTGACCTATATCGATTGAAGATTGAACAGCTGCATCAATTACTTTACTAAGTTCTATGTCTATATTGTCCATATTTGCA
>NZ_BAKM01000019.1 GCF_000614185.1 Phocaeicola sartorii JCM 17136 = DSM 21941
AACAGGTGATTGAGCAGAAAGAGCAGGTGATTGAGCAGAACAAGCAGGTCATTGAGCAGAACAAGCAGGTCATTGAACAGAAAGAGCAGATGATTCGCTCCATGGTTAAGATGCTCTGTAACAATGAAGCATCAATTAATGAGATATCCGAACAATTAGGAATACCTATGGAACAAATCAAACAATATATCGATTCATGATGCGATTGTGATGTTCCGGAAAAGGTACGGACATGATGAATTGACTTCTTTCGAGCTTGTGTCCGAATGCTGATCATGCTGCAAAGAATCATACACGCCATTTGATTATATGGATCTACAACTTACGTATTGCCGGAATGTATAGAAACATCAATTTTTTTTTGGGGGGTTCAAGACCCACTCACAAAATAATTCAAATGAATTTTATATCTACTATGATAAGAGTTCCATAATCCGTGAGGACAGGATGCAGTATGTCAAGTAAAATGAGGGGTGTCATAATGCCCAAACAGAAAGTTTCACCCCTGCGACAAATAGTTGTAGCAGGGGTGATTTCTTCAAAGAGAGAGTTTTGACACCCTCATCCGAAATTTTAATCTGAAATACCTATTAAAACAAAAATCACAGTTTTTACCTTAAAATATTATATTTAAAAGTTCCCTTTATCAGCGTTGTCCCACCAAAGATGTGTACCTCCTTTATCGCCGGAGATACCGAATTTGCTGGAATTCTCCTCATCAAGAAGTTTGAGTCCGCCTTCTACTCCCTTAGCGTTGGCATCATAAGCCTGGCTGCTATAAATCACGCGGCGTACTCCTTCTTCTGTATTTACGGCTCCATTGCTTTCATTGACAAATGCCGGGAAGAAACGGGGATAACCGGTGCGGCGTTGCTCTGCCCAACCTTCGGTGGATAACGGGAACAAAGCAAGCCATTTTTGCGTGATGATTCTTTCTAATTTTTCTTCATTGCTTGCGCTTTCATCCCATTTTACACCTAATTTATTCACGGCAGGAGTGCTTAATTCGGATTTGACAGGATCTACATAGTCTATCTGAGTGCTTGTCCCATTGATGTAGGCATCTACTGCTCCTTCCGGATACTCTTTCACGCCGGCATAGCTGCTCGGTAGGCCAATTCGTTAGCCATGGAAATGCGGATGCCGTTTTCATATAAATTCTTTACGCTTTCGCTTCCGATGTCCCATCTTAACTTCGCTTCGGCTAGCAGGAAGTATGCCTCCGCTGCTTTCATGATAGGTAACGGCATGGAATAAGAGGAACCGTTGTTACCTTGGATCCAACCGGAGAAGTTACCCCAATTGTTTGCTTTGGCAGGAAGCCCGCTGGCGAAGCGGATGCCTAAATATTGACTTTGGGCGGCTACGGTGGTGGTACCGGCGTCATTCTTTATATCTCCGGTATTCAGCGTCATGTATAATGGTTGGCGCGGGTCTTTGGTTCCACTCATTATTGTTACCAGATTGGCGTTAAACCCACAATCGCCCCAAGCGAACATCAGCCACATTTCATTTTCAAGACTCTTGTCAATCAGAATGTCTTTATTAACTGTTGCCAATGTGTTTTTGGCAGCTTCGGTGGCGATGGCTTTCAGGTTCATTCCGGCATTGCCGGCTTCAGTTTCCCGTTTGGACAAACGTAAGGCCATACGCAGTTTCATGGTATTGGCGATCTTTATCCATAAGTCTTTATCGCCGTTGCACCAGCAATCGAAGGATTTTAATTTGGCTATTTCACCTTCTCCCATGGCGCTGATGTCAGTAATGGCTGTACTCAAATCTTCAAGCATGGCTTTATACAGGTCTTTCTGGCTGTCGAACTCAAAGTACACTTCGTTTTCTCCCGACAGGATGGAACTGTAAGGTATGGGACCGTAAGCATCCGTAGTCATCAGTGTTCCGTAAGCCTGAACGATTCGCATGACACCCGACAACCCTTTTTCACCGCTGGCATCGCATTGGGCGATGATGCGGCGGGTGTTATTGAAGATGTGGAGATAATAGTTCTCATACATACCGCCGCTGTGACCGCGGTTTTCGCCCATATCTCCGTTGGTGAAGTTACCGTTGGGAGTCATGAAGTATCCTCCATAAAGGTCAATGGTCAGGTTGGTCCAGAACTGGAACATGTTTTGTTGAGGCGGATAACAGTAGGTCATCGGTTCGGTACACTGTGCGGCAAAAGGAAGGTCTGCCGGGTTTACCTGGATATTGCTGGTATTCAATTTCTCAAAGTCGTCTGTGCAGGAAGAGAAGATGCTTCCTACAGTCATTGGAATTGCCATTAAAAAGGCGTATGTTAATATTTTATTCCGTTTCATAGTTTCAAGCATTAGAAGTTAAGTTTTAAATTAAGACCAAAGCTGCGCGAGGTAGGCAGTGCAAACATATCTACACCTTGTATGCCGTTGCCTGTACCTGCTGATACGTCTGGGTCCATCGGTGCGTCCTTATGGAAAAAGAACAGGTTGCGCCCGATGATGGCTGCTGTCAGGTTCTTGCCCGCACCCAGCAGGTTACGGAAGGTATAGCCGAAGGTCATTTCACGAAGGCGTATGTTGGTAGCGTCATAAACATAGTTCTCTACGGCGTATGGACTGTTGAAATTGTTGTTGCCGGTAGTACGATAGTACTTGTCGGCATCAAATTTTACTCCGTCTATTGTAATACCGCCGGCATCACGGGCTTCACCTGAACGCTTTGACACACCCCATCCGTCTAAAGCCGCTTCGGTCATACCGATTACCTTGCCACCGAATTTGGCATCAATCAAGAAGGATAGTGAAAAGTCCTTGTAGCGGAATGTGTTGGTCCATCCCATATTTACTTTGGCGTTCATGTTGCCTGCATATTCCAAATCGTCCATAGAATCACCGCTTACGATAGGTTCCCCTTTTTCATTTTGCAAAGGTTTACCGCTTTCGTCACGCATCAGGTGGCGCACATACAGGTCACCATAGTGACCACCTTCTTTCAATATGACTTTCGCACCTCCGAAATCGGTCAATGTAAGTCCGTTGGGAAGGTCGTCGACAAGTTCTTTGATTTTATTGTCGTTGTATGAGAAATTCAGATTGGTACTCCAGCTGAAGTTGTCAGTGAACTGCTCGTACCATCCGATATTGAATTCAAAACCTTTGTTTTCTACATTACCGGCGTTTACATAGCGGTTTCTCAAGCCTGATTCGTAAGGAGCCGCAACAGAGAAGAATTGGTTCTTGGTGTTGGTCTTATAATATGTCAGGTTGATGTTCAAACGGTTTTGCAGGAATGTACCGTCAAAGCCAATTTCCAGAGAATGAGTCTTTTCTGGCTTTAATGTTCTGAACGGGGCTTTGTCGGGAGGAGTAATGGCACCTTGAGAACCTAGTGAGTAAAGCAGGTTACTCATGAATACAGGTACGTCATTACCTACGATAGAATAGCTTGCACGGAATTTGAACAAGTCGATGTTCTTGCCCATATCTATAAATTTATTCAACAGAACACTGCCGCCGAAAGACGGATAAAAGAATGAGCAGCTTTCGGTAAATGCTAATGCTGATGACCAGTCATTACGCGCTGATATGTCAATGAAGATACCTTCACGGTAACCCAGTTGCGCGGTGGCAAATACAGAGTTCAGTCGTTTTTGAGTCATCCAGCTATCGTCCTTACCCACAGTGGACATATTGCCGTAGTAATTGTTCGGGGTAAAGATGTTGGGATAATAGATGTTTCCGGAACCGGGCTGTGAGAATTGGGAGCCTTCCCCCCATAGGTCAACGTGAGAGGTTTTGGTCTTTGTAAAGCTGGAACCTGCGGTAGCAGACACGGAAAGATCATTGAATGTATGGTTGTAACTAACCAGCACATCTCCGTAAAGTTGGTCGCTGAAATAGCGGTTGTCTTTCATACGCCCCATCGGATAAAGATTTCCCACGCTGGATGCGTAAGCATTGTGTACCCAGTGTTCTTCACCTCTTTCATAACGCATACGTCCTTGGATGTTCAAATCAGGAGTAATGTCCCATTTGATGCTTCCGCCGAATTCATAGCGGTTACGGTCGGTCACCGGAGTCTGTCTGTTCAGCATCCAATATGGATTGCCGAACTGCTGTTGTTTTGTATTTGTCCAGTTCTGAACATAGCAACCTCTTGCGGGATCATATACTTCGAAGTTTTCTTTGTATCCGTTCCAGTCTTCTCCTCTGGGGAAGAGATAAACACCGGTCAGCGGATTCCACAAATAACCGGCTGCCGCCTGGTTGGCGATGTGCTGGTTGGTGAATTTAGCTGTGAAATCAATATGGATGTCTTTCAGCACATTGAAGCCTACTTTTGAATTTAAATTGTGGCTTCGGTAGTCGTTTTGTGGAGTGATACCTTGTGAATAGACATTGGCATAAGAAAAATAAGACTGGATATTTTCATTTCCTCCACTTAAAGAGATGGAGTTATTGGTCGTAAATCCGGTACGGAAGAATTTCTTAGCATAATTGGGAGCTTTGTTGCTTAGCTTTTCACCCCAACTGAAAGTACCGTTGTCGCTCATTCCATAATTAGTCTGGAACTCAGGCAGTACCATTGGGTTTTCCATGGTGGTGTTGCTGGATACATTGACGGAAACTTTGCCCGACTGTGCTGATTTGGTGGTGATCATGATGGCACCATTGGCTGCTACCGCACCATAAAGCGCTGCTGCCGATGCACCTTTCAGCAAAGTGATTTGGGCAATGTCATCCGGATTGATTGTGGACATGGCATCACCACCGTCTCGCTGGCCTCCGTAGTTGCTGTTTACTTGTGAACCGGTGATATTCATCATCACAGGGACACCGTCTACTACTACTAATGGTTGGTTATTGCCGCTGATGGACTTATTGCCGCGGAACAGGATTTTAGAAGACCCGCCGGCTCCGGTGGAGTTCGGAGTAATCATCATACCGGCACTTTTACCTTGCAGGGAGTTGATCATGTTGACACTCTTGATGTCGTTCACGTCTTTACCTCCCACTGTCTGTGCGGAATAGGTCAGTGTCTCGGACTGGCGTTTGATACCCATTGCCGTCACTACGACTTCGCCTAATGTTTCTGTGTCCGATGTCATCTTCACATTGATAACTGTACGTCCGTTCACTGGCTCCTCTATGGTTTTCATACTTAAATAGGAGAATACCAGTATGTCTTTGTCACCGGCTTGCAGGGTATATTTCCCATCGAGATCGGTTACCGTTCCGATAGTTGTACCTTTAATTAATACGTTTGCACCAATCAGAGGTTCGTTGGCGTCTTTGTCTATTACGGTACCGCTGACTGTATGCGTTTGTGCATACATCGCTGTTGCAAACATTCCCAATAGGAATGTTAGGAAAAAAGTAAAAGTTCGTCTCATAAGGTTAGATTTTGAGGTTCATTCTTAATTAGATTTTTGTTTTCAGATTGAATAATAGGTTTGTTGATTATTGGGCATATTTACCCAATAGAGTAGGTTTGATTTGGTAATTTCCGCATAGGCACTCAGTTTAAGGTTAACTTATCAAGGTTTATTTATTAAGGTTTCTGTTCATCTCTTTTTAAGCCGGTCGGCATTATTAATACAAATATCATGACCGGGTTACTAAACAAAAACTTATATTTTTTATATTTTATCCCATCCTTGTCTCTTACTTCAAAATAAATGCTTATGTTTGTGTGACCTTAAATTAAAAATGACCTATGAACCTTAATGATAACCGGTTAATTATTAGAACCCTGAAGTCGGGAAATCAAAAAGTATTTTCTCTGGTTTACGCTTCTTATTACAAACCGCTATGTTTGTTTTGTTCCTCGTATGTGTCTTCTGAGGAAGCCGAAGAAATAGTGCAGGATTTGATGATGTATGTGTGGGAAAAGCGTGAATTGCTGGTAGAGGACTTGTCGCTGAAATCTTTTTTATTTACCAGTGTCAGAAACAGGGCACTGAATTCAATCACTCGTTCCCATATTACCCGCCAGGTGTACGAGCGATATCAGAACCAACAGATGAAATCCCTGTCGGCATTGGATCCTAATTATAGTACGGAATTATTTAATGCTTATATGGAAGCGTTTCATGCTCTTCCTAAAGAACAGCAGGAAGTATATGTTATGAGCCGATACAAGCAACTGACTCATAAAGCAATTGCCGATATGCTGGAGGTGTCGGTACAGACAGTCAACTACCGGATGGGCAAAGCCCTTCAGTTCTTCCGTATCAGATTGAGGGACTTTTTCCTAGAATAGCTCTTTCGATTACCCGAGGGAAGTGTTCATATTCCAACTGGTGTACTCGTGCCGCCAATGTGTCCGGCGTGTCATCGGGCAACACCGGACAGGTGGCTTGGAAAATGGTATTTCCTTCATCATAATGCTCGTTTATATAATGGATAGTGATGCCGCTTTCCTTTTCATTAGAAGCTATGACAGCTTGGTGCACATGGGAACCGTACATACCTTTGCCGCCAAATTTGGGAAGGAGAGCCGGATGAATATTTACTATTTTATTCGGATAATCATGCAAAATGGTATCAGGTACTTTTAGGAGGAAGCCTGCCAGTACGATGAAGTCTATATTATATAGGTGAAGTGCTTCCAGCGCCTTCCCGCCGGCAAATTCTTGAGCTGTGAGGATGAGTGACGGAACACTCAGTCTTTCAGCCCGCTTGAGCACACCGGCTTGTGCCTTGTTGGTGATAACTAACGCTACTTCCGCTGTTCTTTTCTCTAAAAAATACCGAATAATCCTTTCGGCATTGGTACCTTCTCCTGAAGCCAGAATTGCAATTTTCTTCATGATAATTCCTGTTTTGGTGCACATAAAACAAAAAAATGTGCAAAATCCTGCATTTATTTGCCTGAATATTTGCTCAGCCCAAGAAATATTTATTCCTTTGCAACCGCAAAGAAAATAAAATAATTCAATTTATTAACTAAAAAATTAAAGTTATGTCTGAAATTGCATCAAGAGTAAAAGCTATTATCGTTGATAAATTAGGTGTAGAAGAGTCAGAAGTTACAACTGAAGCAAGCTTCACTAATGATCTGGGAGCAGATTCATTGGATACTGTCGAACTGATTATGGAATTTGAAAAAGAATTCGGTATTTCTATCCTGATGATCAGGCTGAAAAGATTGGTACAGTAGGCGACGCCGTTTCTTATATCGAAGCTAACGCTAAGTAATTATCCCTATTTTATAATATGGAATTAAAAAGAGTAGTAGTAACAGGTCTTGGTGCTCTTACTCCTGTAGGTAATAATGTTGCTGAAACATGGGGAAATCTACTGAAGGGTGTAAGCGGAGCAGGACCTATTACTCATTTCGATGCGTCTAAATTCAAGACTCATTTTGCATGCGAAGTGAAAAACTTCAATGGAACTGACTACATTGACCGCAAAGAACTTCGTAAAATGGATCTGTATACACAGTATGCCATTGTAGCTGCTAAAGAAGCGGTGGAAGATTCTGGAATGGACCTCGAAAAAGAAGATTTGAACAGAATAGGTGTGATTTACGGTGTAGGTATCGGGGGTATTCATACTTTTGAAGAAGAAGTAGCCAATTATACGCTGAACAAAGATACTGTGGGACCGAAATTTAACCCATTCTTTATTCCCAAGATGATAGCTGATATCGCATCGGGACAGATCTCTATCATGTATGGCTTTCATGGCCCTAACTTTACAACAACTTCTGCTTGCGCGTCTTCATCAAATGCCATTGCCGATGCATTCAACTATATTCGTCTGGGTAAGGCTAATGTAATTGTGGCAGGTGGTGCGGAGGCTGCAATCTTTGAAGCTGGTTTGGGCGGTTTTAACTCCATGCATGCTTTGTCTACCCGTAATGATGATCCGGAGCGTGCATCTCGTCCGTTCAGCGCAAGCCGTGATGGTTTTGTGATGGGGGAAGGCGCAGGTTGCCTGATTCTAGAAGAACTGGAACATGCAAAAGCACGTGGCGCTAAGATTTATGCGGAACTTGCCGGTGTAGGCGCTTCTGCTGATGCTTACCACCTGACAGCCTCTCATCCGGAAGGATTAGGAGCCAAGCTGGTGATGATGAATGCATTGGAAGATGCTGAAATGAAGCCGGAAGATATTGACTATATCAATGTACATGGAACCTCAACTCCTGTAGGTGATGTTTCGGAAGTGAAAGCTATCAAGGATGTGTTTGGAGACCACGCCTATAAATTGAATATCAGCTCTACTAAGTCTATGACAGGTCACTTGTTGGGCGCTGCCGGTGCGGTAGAAGCGATTGCCAGTGTATTGGCTGTGAAGAACGACATTGTTCCGCCGACTATTAACCACGAGGAAGGTGATAACGATGAGAATATCGATTATAATTTGAACTTTACGTTCAATGAGGCTCAGAAGCGTACTGTGAACGCTGCATTGAGCAATACCTTTGGTTTTGGTGGACATAATGCATGTGTAATCGTAAAAAAATATGCTGAATAATCGTGTTTAGCAATATAAAGGATAAGATAAGACTTCTTTTTCGCAAGGATAAGGAGTCTTATCTTCGTTTTTATAAGATGCTTGGATTCTATCCTAAAGACATTAGCATCTATGAACAGGCTTTGCTTCACAAATCTTCATCGGTGAAGTCTGACAAGGGGCGTTTACTTAATAATGAACGTTTGGAATTCTTGGGAGATGCTATTCTGGATGCTGTGGTGGCAGATATCGTTTACAAAAGGTTTGAAGGAAAGCGTGAGGGGTTTCTGACGAATACCCGTTCTAAAATAGTGCAGCGTGAAACCTTGAATCGTTTGGCCATAGAGATTGGTTTGGATAAGCTGATCAAATATACTGCCCGCCAGTCTTCTCATAACAGCTATATGTGTGGCAATGCGTTCGAGGCATTGGTAGGTGCCATTTATTTAGATAGAGGATATCGTGCCTGTAAATATTTTATGGAGCATCGTATTATTGGCCCTTATATAAATTTGGAGAAGATTTCCCGTAAGGAGGTGAACTTTAAATCCAAGCTGATAGAGTGGAGTCAGAAAAATCGCTTTGAGGTCACTTTTGAGTTGATAACCCAGTCGCACGATCAGGGATACAGCCCTACCTTTGAGAGTGAAGTCTTGGTGGAAGGTGTTTCGGGAGGAAAAGGGACTGGTTATTCTAAAAAAGAGTCCCAACAAATGGCCGCGCATGTGGCTTTGAGAAAAATCAAGAATGATTCCAGCTTTATTGAATGTATTTTTGCGGCTAAGGCTGCCCGTGAGTCACCTCAGGAGGAGGTGACGGTTTCTGATAGTGGGGTTTCTGTTCCGGCTTCTTCTTTGGAGGAAATTGAAAAATCGGATATGGACGAGCAAATGATCAGTGAAGCGGAGGAAGTTGCTTTCAAAGAGAGTATTTAGCTGAATCTAAGAGTTTTTTTAGTGAGTTCTTCAAGTGTCTTTGGAGAATGTTTGTTGGTAGGTATGTATTGAAATGCCCGATTACATAGGGAAATGTAGCCGGGCAGATTCAATGTTTTGATAGAATTTAGATCTCATCCGGCCACGGGCAGGGTTTTCCGGTCGCTTTGAATGTGGGACGCTGCCCTTCTACTTCCCGTAAATAGTTCCCTAATTCTTTGGAGAGCCGTTTTACGATTTCGGAATACCGGTCTGCCACATCATTTTTCTCGCTGATATCGTTTGGAATGTTGAACAATTCTTTTTTGCCGGTTTCATAATAATAGACCAGTTTCCATTCATCTTTACGGATAGAACAGTCCAGATTGATGCCCGGCCCGTCATTACCCCAGATATTAGGAAAATTCCATATCAGCGCACGTCCTTTGGATGGGTCTCCTGTGCCTTTCAGCAGAGGCATAAAGCTGATACCGTCTATAGGGCTGACAGTCTTATAGTTTGTGATGCCCGCCATTTCAAGTATGGTAGGATAAAAATCTTCAATCATAAGGTATTTGTCACAACGAGTATCCGGAGCGACTACTCCGGGCCAGCTTACAATCATCGGCTCGCGTATTCCTCCCTCATATAAGGAGCCTTTGCCACTGTTGAGGGGATAGTTTTGAGTATAAATCTGTCCGTCGCGCCATCCGGGTTGGGAGGCCAGCCCTCCATTGTCACTCATAAAGATGACGACTGTATGATCCGCTTCGTCGTTCTTTTCCAGCCAGTCCATCAGATCTCCCAGACTTTTATCCATACCTTCAATCAGAGATGCGTATGCGGCTTCTTTGTCACTAAGTCCTTTTCTGATATATTTGGGGAAGAAGCGCATATCCTTGTCAATAGGAATATGGATAGCGTAATGCGCCATATACAGATAGAAGGGTTGATTGTACTTTTTGGCTTTATCCAGGGCTTTGATGGCCTCACGTGTCAGGGCTTCCGTAGCAAATACACCGGTTCCCCAATAATCTTCCAGACCGGGGACAGCCATCAGTGAGTAGGGTTTTCCATCACGGGTATGGCCGTAGTTCTGTTCGCTCAGATAAGTAGCCAGGCCACCGGCGGCATGTCCGGCTATATTTACTTCAAACCCCCAATGGGCGGGGTTTTCCCCCGGAGTGTCAATGGATCCGAAATGAGCTTTTCCGCAGTGATGGTATGATAACCGCTTTGTCTGAGCAATTCGACGAAAGAGGTTCCGACAAATGTATTGGGGGTTCCGGCTACCTGGCTGACTCCGTTGTAGTTCCAGTCTGGTGGTTGTATTGTATTGCTTGGTCTGTCGGTGGCTTTGTTCTTTTCAAGCGTCCAGTTGGTCACCCGATGCCGGGTATTGTTGGCACCTGTTATCAGACTGCAACGGGTGGCGGAACTGATGTTGCAGGCGTAGGCCTGTGTGAACATCATCCTTTCTTTGCCAAGCGTTCCATATTAGGGGTTTCATAGGCTTCGTTATAATGGGTTTTCTGTGTCCAGAAAGGCAAAGAGGTATCTTGCCAACCCATATCATCCACCATGAATAAGATAATGTTGGGACGCTGTTCTGTTGCTTCCGGAGATGTTTTTTCTTTTGCCTGTGCCGGAATTCCCGCCAGCGAAGCGAGAGTGAAAGAGAAAAGTAGTTTTTTATTCATATCGGCTGGTTTGAGGTTTTTGGGGGATAATTCTGTTTTAAATCGGTTTTAGGGAATTTCCCGGATAAGAATACCCGATAAGATGGATATAAGTATGTAATGATGATAGGAGTCATCTGCTTCTTATCCGAAGCAGATTCCCATGCGTTTGCCTTGTACAATCAGGTCGTGGTTTTCATTGACCAGTTTTAACTTACCGGCCACTTCATTCAAAGAGACCGAACCTACTTCCGCACCTTGCAGAGAAACCATTCGTCCGAATTGTCCGGTGGCGATCAGTTCTGTAGCATGTCCGCCCATGCGTGTGGCCAGATTACGGTCGTATGGAGTAGGTGAGCCGCCTCGCTGGATATATCCCAATACAGTTTCACGAGTTTCGAATCCGGTTTCATATTCAATTTCTTGTGCTATGTACTCGGCGGCTTTCTTGCCGTCCATGGTCTGTATACCTTCTGCGACAACGACAATGGAATAGGGCTTTCCTTTTTTCAAACGTTCAATAATGGTATTCCCGATGTTATGTATGTCGTATGGAAGCTCAGGAATAAGAATCACGTCACCGCCTCCCGCCATTCCGGAATAAAGTGCAATCCAACCGGCTTTATGCCCCATAACCTCGATAACCATGACACGCTGATGTGAGCTGGCTGTGGAATGTAGCCGGTCAATGGCGTCGGTGGCAATGGTCACGGCAGAATCAAATCCGAATGAAACGTCCGTTCCCCAAACATCATTGTCTATGGTTTTAGGTACAGAAACAACATTTACGCCTGTCTGAGCCAGTTTGGCTGCGGTCTTTTGAGTTCCGTTTCCACCGATGCATACGATGCAGTCCAGTCCCAGGTTGTGAATATTTTTTAACATCAAGGCCGGTTTGTCTTCCGAGGCCGCCGACAAACGTTTCTTGAAGGGTTTTTCCCTGGAGGTACCTAGTATGGTTCCTCCCAAATTTAACAAGCCCGATAATGATTTTTCTGTCAATGGCTCTATGTCATTGTCCAGTAATCCCCGGAATCCGCTATGAATTCCATAAACCTCCATGCCATAGTGATTTATCGCTGTTTTGCAAACTCCTCTGATTGTGGCGTTTATTCCGGGACAGTCTCCTCCTGATGTCAATATTCCTATCTTCATAGCCTTTGATGTTAAGTTGTAAACGACCGTAAAGATAACAAAAAATAAAAGTAATGTAGAAAACTATAAAAAAAATAATGTTATCAGCCATTATAATATAGAAATAAGCTATTTTTGCAAGATATAACGAATTGTATACTAAGACAAATGAATTCTACCAGACTAATTAGTACGCTATTCAAGCCCAGACAAAAAGCGACAGCCTTGTATGCAACTCAGGCTGAGGCACTCCAACATAAAGTATTTTGCCGGCTGATTAATGATGCGGCCAATACGGAGTGGGGATTGAAATATGGCTATAAAGACATAAAGAGATATCAAGACTTCCAACGTGTACCTGTACAGACCTACGAAGAAATCAAGCCATACGTAGAACGTATGCGTCATGGAGAAGAAAATGTCCTGTGGCGTGGCGAAGTGCGCTGGTTTGCCAAATCTTCGGGAACGACCAATGACAAGAGCAAATTTATTCCTGTAAGCAGGGATGGTCTTCACGATACCCACTATGCTGGTGGCAGGGATGCAGTGGCACTGTATCTTCAGCAAAATCCTGAAAGCCGCTTTTTCTCAGGAAAAGGATTGATTTTGGGAGGAAGTCATGCACCAAACTATAATGTGAAACGGAGCCTTGTGGGAGACCTTTCTGCCATATTGATTGAAAATGTGAATCCGTTGGTCAATCTGATCCGGGTGCCTGAGAAGAAAATTGCGTTGCTGAGTGATTTTGAGGAGAAAGTGGAAAGGATCACCCGTGCCACAATGAATCAGCATGTGACAAACCTTTCGGGAGTACCGTCATGGATGATGGCCGTGCTGAAACATATTCTGGAAGTGAAGGGAACGGATAATTTGGCGGAAGTATGGCCTGACTTGGAAGTGTTCTTTCATGGGGGGGTTGCTTTTACTCCTTATCGCGAGCAGTACAAACAGCTTATTCGTAGCGACAAGATGCATTATATGGAAACATACAATGCCAGTGAAGGGTTCTTCGGATTGCAAAATGATTTCAGTGATCCGTCCATGTTGCTGATGATTGACTATGGGGTATTTTATGAATTCATTCCGATGGAAGATGTCGGTACTGAAAATCCTCATATTGTCCCGCTGGCCGATGTGGAATTAAATAAAAATTATGCGATGGTCATCAGCACTTCCTGCGGATTGTGGCGTTATATGATTGGCGATACCGTGAAGTTCACCAACAAACATCCCTATAAATTTGTTATAACAGGGCGTACCAAGCATTTTATCAACGCATTTGGCGAGGAGTTGATGGTGGATAATGCGGAACAAGGACTGGCGAAAGCCTGTGAAGCTACTGGTGCACAGATTGTTGACTATTCTGCTGCTCCTGTTTTCATGGATGCACATGCCAAGTGTCGTCATCAGTGGCTGATAGAGTTTGCCGTGATGCCAGACTCTTTAGAGGATTTTGGACGGGTTCTTGACACTTCTTTACAACAAATTAACTCCGATTACGAACCAAACGTCATAAAAACATTACCTTGCAGCCGTTGGAGATAATCGTGGCTAGACACAATCTGTTCCACGATTGGCTGAAAGAAAAAGGCAAACTAGGCGGACAACACAAAGTGCCGAGATTAAGCAATACGCGTGATTATATAGAAGAAATGCTAAGCTTGAACCAATAAAAACATGAATTGGAAAAAACATAAATTACCTGCGTTGTTAATGCTGATGATCGTGGTGTATTCCTGTGCCAGCATGGGAACGCCGGACGGTGGCCCTTATGATGAGGAGCCTCCTAGGTTTGTCAGAAGTTCCCCTAAACCTTATGCTACAAGTAATAAGGATAAAAAGATAGCCATTGAATTTGATGAGTTTATCAAATTGGAGAAAACATCAGAAAAAGTAGTGGTGTCTCCTCCCCAACTGGAACAGCCGGATATCAAGGCAAGCGGAAGAAGAGTATTGGTTAATCTTATGGACTCATTGAAACCCAATACCACTTATACCATTGACTTTTCGGATGCCATTGTCGATAATAATGAAGGTAACCCGTTGGGCAGCTATTCATTTTCTTTTTCTACGGGAGAAGTCATTGATACATTGGAAGTTTCCGGAACGGTGTTAGGCGCTGCCGATCTGGAGCCTGTTAAAGGCATGATGGTGGGTTTGCATTCCGATTTGAATGACAGTGCTTTTCTCAAGAAGCCGTTCGACCGTGTCTCACGTACAGACAGCCGTGGCCGTTTTTCCATTCGTGGTATAGCACCGGGCAAATATCATATTTTCGGTTTAATGGATGGCAATCAGAATTATTTGTATGATTCCAAAACGGAGATGATTGCTTTTAGTGATTCTATCATTATCCCTACTATGGAAGCGGCCATGCGTCAGGATACATTGTGGAAGGATACGGTTACTGTTGACACCATTAAAACGGTGGGTTATACCCGCTTCCTGCCGGATGATATTGTTCTGAGGGCATTCAAAGGAATCAATGACCGCCAGTATCTGGCCGGGAGCGAGCGTGATAAGGAGAATCATTTTGTATTATCTTTTAGTGCGGCGGCTGATACCTTGCCTACCTTGAAAGGCTTGAATTTTGATGAAAAGGATGCTTTTATTATAGAAAGTACTCCGCGTAATGACTCTATTTGTTATTGGATTAAAGATTCGCTGGTCTATCAGATGGATACGTTGGAAATCCAACTGGATTATCTATATACGGATACATTGAATCAGTTGGTTCCTAAAACCGATACGCTTTTTCTGGCCAATAAGCTGACAAGAGAACAACGTGAAAAGTTGCAGAAAAAAGCGAATGAGGAAAAAGAGAAAGAACGTAAAAAGAGGGAGAAGAAGGGGGATACCTTACAAGTCGAACCGACGAAATTCCTGACGATGAATGTTGATGCTCCGTCAGCGTTCGATATCTACAGGAATATCTATGTATCTTTTGAGGAACCTGTGGCAAGCATCGATACTTCGGCCATTCACATGGAAGTAAAGGTGGATAGTCTATGGCAACCCACTCCTTTTCTTTTTGTGGCAGACTCGCTGATGCCACGACAATATCAGATATTGGCGGACTGGCAACCGGAACAGGAGTATCAGTTAACCATTGACTCTATGGCATTTAAAGGAATCTATGGCTTGCATACCGATAAGGTTCAGCAGACAGTGAAAGTGAAGAAAATGGATGAATATGGAACCATTTTGTTGAATATAAAAGGAGCGGGGACGAATGCTGTTGCCGAATTGCTGGATGCCAGTGGAAACGTGCTGCGCCAACAGCCGGTGACGGTGGAAGGAACCGCAGACTTCTATTTCTTGAATCCGGGTACGAAATATTATATACGTTTGTTTAACGACCGTAATAGTAACGGAGTATGGGATACGGGAGATTATGATAAGAAGATTCAGCCTGAAGAAGTATTCTATTTCCCGAAGGTATGGGAGATGAAGGCCAACTTTGAATTTGAAGAGAATTGGGATGTGAATGCTATTCCTGCGGACAAACAAAAACTGGATGAAATAAAGAAACAAAAACCGGAAGAGACTAAAAAGGTACAAGATAGAAATAAAGAAAGAGCTAGAAAACTAGGCCGATGAAAAAAACTATTCTAATATTATTGTGTGGCTGGTTTGCCATCATGGTAACCAGGGCGCAATGTGCGGCACAAAACGAAGCTATCCAGGCAGGCGAAGAGTTGGTGTACGACTTGAAGTTCAACTGGAAATTTATTTGGGTTGCTGCCGGACAGGCAAAAATGGACATGCAGGCTATTACCTATCAAGGGAAACCTTGTTTTCGTAGTAATCTGATCTCTGTCAGTAACAAACAAGTCGATTTCTTTTTTAAGATGCGTGACACATTGACTTGTATTACCAGCAGCCGTCTGGAGCCTGTTTATTTCCGTAAAGGGGCGGAAGAGGGCGACCGTTATACGGTGGACGAAGTATGGTTCAGCTATGAAAATGGAAAATGTATTGCCGATCAGCGTCGTATGAGGAGAGGACGGGATACGGTGAGATCGAAGGATCAAAGTGATGAGTGTATCTTTGATATGTTGAGCATATTGATGAGGGCACGTTCATTTGATGTAAGTGACTATAAAGTCGGCGATAAAATATTGTTTGATATGGCTACAGGCACTAAAGTGGAGCAGCAAACATTGATTTATCGTGGCCGGAAGAACTTTAAGGCAGAGAATGGCGTGAAATATCGTTGTCTGGTTTTCTCTTTAGTGGAGTATAAGAAAGGAAAAGAAAAAGAAGTGATAACTTTTTATGTTACTGATGATAAAAACCATTTGCCGGTGCGTTTGGATTTATATTTGAATTTTGGCTCAGCAAAAGCATTCTTGAGAGAGATAAAGGGTAATCGTCATCCTCTTACTTCTATTATAGAGAAATGATTCATGTTATCCCTGTTATAATAAGGGCAGGCTTTGAGCCTGCCCGGTAATCCTCTATTCATGGAAGGAATAGAGGAAGCCGGTGGAGTATAAGAATATTTTCACTCATCAAAGAGTTTGGCTTGCCGGGAAATAAGTTTCAAGGTCTTTCCTTCATTTAATGCGGCAAGAATCGTTGCACCCCCTTTGTTCACTTTGCATAAAGAGATATTCGGTCCCATGATCTCGGCAATCCGTACTTCGCCGATCTTGGTCTCTGTATAATGTCCTTCCAGCATTCCACTTTCTACCACGTCAAAGCGTAACCCTGCTTTGATAGGATCATCATATCCCAGATTGATATAAATGGTTTTTGCCTTCTCTCTTTTTGTGGAAACCACTTTCAGTATCGAACCATATACCTTGAAGTAATTTTCAACAAAAAGTCCCATTTCGTATGGCACATTGATTAATGAATGCTCTATAGCGCTGTATTGGGTGGCGTCTTTACCGGACGCTGAACCGGTTTCCTCATAATTGCGAGTGCTGATAGTAACTCCGTCACTTGTCCGTATCAAATCGAGACGCAGGGTGAATTTCTCTTTGTAACTGTTCTCACGGCTGTGGTAACGTCTGTGCGAGCTTCCGTCATCAGTCGCTTCCCGTTGCATCACGTTCCCTTTTAGCAGGTATTCAGCCTTGAAGCGGCGTGCGTCTTCCAGTGGACTCAGGCTGAGATCACTGCCTGCCGAAACGGCATCCACTACATTAACTCGGTTGGTATTACGGATACCGTCGATAAATGCGAGACGAATCATGTTGATCGCTCTGTTGGGTACTTTGATTTCACTGTCGAAGTCATCCACATAAATGGTATATTTTTGTCCGGATGCTCCTATGGATATTACCGTCAAAATTATTAATAATAGGATATTACGTTTCATAGTCATACGAATTTGCAGGGTTTGTAATGTAGTTCCTTTACGAAAATACATAGTTTGGTGTTCATTTGCAAATGAACAGCGTTAAAAATAGATTTTAAACGCTGATTATTCATCGTTTATCTCCTTTTTCATGTTTCATTACTTGATTTTGAAAGATAATGATTATCTTGGCACATAAATTCCAAGGGGAGCGTAAATATGGGGAATATTAAAGAAAATGATGCAAGATTGCGGCAACTTATATCGATGGCACGTATCGGATGGTGGGAAGTGGACTTTGAGGAAGGAGTTTACTACTGTTCTGAGTTTGTTGCTGATTTGTTGGGAATAAAGGGAGATAGGATTTCCTTTGAAGATTTCAACGGCCTTATTTGTGAAAATTATAGGGAACGGGTTCAGGAAGAATTCCGTTCTTTCCGGATGATGGAGATTTATGAGCAGGTCTTTCCGATACATTCCAAATACGGGGTGATGTGGGTCAGTACGAAGGTGGGTGAAAAATATATCAATGAAGAAGGGCATGTCCGCGTCATGGGGATGCTGCAATGTATTTCCCGACAGCGGATGAACATGCAGGAACAGATGGTAGACCGCTTGAACTCTTTGCTATCCCGTTTGAACGGTATTTCCAAGTCATTGCTCGATTTTTTGCATTCTGATGATATCACCTTGGTTATCAATAAGATTTTAAAAGATGTACTACGTCAATTTCAGGCCGACCGTACTTATATCTTTGAGTTTGACAGAAAGCTGCATACGCAATTCTGTATTTATGAAATAACTGTAGAGGGGATAAGGGGGCGTAAGGAGCCGGTGGCGGAATCTTCTATCGTTGAAGACTCCTGGTGGATGAACCAGATATTGACCGGAAACCCAATCATTCTTTTTACATTGAATTCACTTCCCGCTTCTGCTGGTGCGGATAAACTCAGACAGGAAGAATACGGGGTGAAATCCATCATGGTTGTACCTTTGAATTCAAAGGATGGTGTATGGGGCTATATAGGGGTTGATATGGTGCATGAGCACCGGAACTGGTGTAATGAGGATTATCAATGGTTTGTTTCTTTGGGGAATATGATCAGTATCTGTATGGAGTTGAGACGTTCTGAATCTGAGGCCCGCATGGAGAAAGCTTTTCTTCAGAATATTCTTAAGAACCTTCCTGTAGGTGTTGAATTGTATGATAAGGAGGGGTTTATGACAGATCTTAATGACAAAGAAGTCGAAATATTCGGTTTGCGGCATAAAGAAGATGTGCTGGGAATGAATTTATTTGATAATCCTTTGTTATCGCAGGAACTGAAAGAAAGATTGAAGGCAGGAAACTCGTTGGACATGTCCTTTATATATGACTTTGATCGTCTGAACGGTTATTATTTCACCACTCGTACAGGTACCATTAATTTAGTTTCCAAATTTGCTCCGCTCTATGATGCTTTGGGCAATTTAATCAATATATTACTTATCAATATTGATAATACGGAGACGACCAATGCTTATAGCAAGATACAGGAGTTTGAAGAGTTCTTTACTTTGATAGGGAATTATGCCAAAGTAGGATATGCCCACTTCAATGCTTTGACTTGTGATGGTTATGCGGTGAACAGCTGGTATCGGAATATAGGTGAGAAAGAGGGCACTCCGCTCAATGAGATTATCAAGGCGCATCCCCATTTTCATCCGGATGACCGTAGAATGATGCTCTGTTTCTTTGATCAGGTATTGATGCGTGAGGCCAGTCATTTGAGACGTGATGTACGTATATTACGGGAAGACGGTACTTATACATGGACACGGATTAATGTGATGGTGCGTGATTTCCGTCCGGAAGACGGGATCATTGATATGGTTTGTGTCAATTATGATATAACCGAACTGAAAGAAACGGAACGGAAACTGATAGCGGCAAAGGATAAAGCGGAAGAGTTGGACCGGTTGAAATCTGCCTTTCTGGCTAATATGAGCCATGAAATCCGTACTCCGCTGAATGCTATTGTGGGGTTTTCCAATCTTTTGACGGAAACGGAAGATACGGAGGAGCGCCAGCTGTATATGGATATCGTGCAGGAGAATACGGAATTGCTGCTCCAGCTTATTTCGGATATCCTTGATTTGTCGAAGATGGAATCCGGAACTTTCGAGTTTGCCAACAGTGATACGGATGTTAATCTGCTCTGTGATGAGATTATCCGTTCTTTACGCATGAAGGCATCGCCCGGTGTGGAACTGGTGTTTAAAGAATGCTTGCCCGGGTGCCATGTATGGGCGGACAAGAATCGTTTGAATCAAGTCATTTCCAACTTTATCAATAATGCTTTAAAGTTTACTTCTTCGGGCTGTATTTCATTGGGATATTATAGGCAGACGGATGGATATTTGCGGTTCTATGTCCGTGATACAGGGATGGGGATTCCTTCAAATAAAGTAAATACTATTTTTGACCGTTTTGTAAAATTGAATAGCTTTGCTCATGGTACGGGGCTTGGCCTGTCCATTTGTAAAAGTCTGGTAGAACAGATGGGGGAAGCATTGGTGTGGAGTCGGAAGAAGGAAAAGGCTCTTGCTTTTGGTTTACTTATCCTTATCGGGATATGGCTGATCGTGTTCTGACACCGTAGGGGTGAATTGAATTTATCCGGATACACTGATTATGTGGTATCGGGTGGAATATTCTGCCCCTACAGTGGACTAGGACTGTATTTTAGTCCAATTTCTTCATGGCGCTATGTACGGAACCTGCCCAATAATTGCGTAGCCCGAAACCGCGTGCCTTGCCGTTAGTGGGTGCGCTATATAGGATCTCACGGGTTTTCGTGTTGAAGAATACAATTTGATAGGTTGCTCTTGCATCTGCCTTGTTTAAAAGCATGGCAATCATAACCAATCCTGTTTTTTCTTCTTGGGAGAGAATAGGAAGTGTCTTGATTACGTCTTCTATCTGTTCCTCATCCAGAGTGTATCCGCTGTTGGTCGTCATGATCTCGTCGGGATTGATGGTTTTGTTGGCATCGTTTACAGCCTCTAATGAGGTCACTTCCACATTGACACCTAGTCTTTTGCCAATATCATATTTCTTCGGCTCGGTGATGAAAAGTTTGTTGATGTCATCAAAAGTGTATTTGAACTGCATGGGGCCTTCTTTGGCTCCGTACACTTTGGCGCGGGTAAAGTCTATGCCATAAAATGTCACAGAGGAGACGTCTTTCAAGGCATCTTTGTTTTGCCCGAAGCAAGCCATGCTGCTTACAAGGAATAATAAAACGAGTAACTGTTTCATATTAGTTCTTTTTTAGTGTTGTTTTGTTGCTGCCAAAGGTAGAAAAATATTATCTCAAATCAATAAATTTAACTATTTTTCGACTCATGGGCGGCATTTGTATTTTCGCGATATACTCTGCCGATTCAAAATTGATACTCGGAGCCACCCGTACTTTGGAACGGAACAGATCTTTGATTTCTTTAGCGAAAGCTTCGCTGCGGTTTTCACTTCCGATACGGATCAGTATTTCATCCGTTCCCAGTTCATTGGTATAAACCTCTACAATGTAATTCTTGATATGGGGGATGTTATCCAGAATATCAAATAAAGCGGGTGGGTAAAGGGTCGTACCTTTATATTTTATCATTTGTCCTTTACGGCCCAGTATGGAGCTGAGACGGATGGTGTTACGTCCGCAGGCGCAAGGCTCGGTATAATGGTAACAGATATCTCCGGTCTTGAAACGGAGTAGCGGCATTCCTCTTACTCCCAAAGTCGTAATGGTCACTTCGCCTGCTTCCCCTTCTTTTACAGGCTGGTTGTTGTCATCCAGAAACTCTACGATAATCAGTTCCGGCTGGAGATGACCACCGTGAAATTCATTACATTCGGTAAACGAGGATTGCATTTCGGTAGATGCGTAGGTGGAGTAAAGTTGCAGGGAATCCCATTTCTCGTGTATCCGCTTACCCAGTGTGTTCAGGGTGAAATCGGGATTGCGTAGTGCTTCGCCTATGCATACGCATTTCTGCATGGAGCAGTGATGGTAATCAATATGGTTCTTTTCGGCAAATTCAATCAGCTTGATCAGAAAGGAAGGACTACCATGCCGCAAGTGGGATGGATGCGCCGGATAGTGTCCCATTGCAGTTCGGGAATGCCGTTTCCCACGCGGGCTACTCCCATACCCAGCTCACGGGCTCCCATATAGTAGCTAGACCCGCCATGAAACGTCTGTCGATAGTGGTCATCAGTTGCAGTACGTCTTGTCTGCTGCATCCGGTGGTGGTGAATGACAGATATTCGTTGTAGGCCAGCCGGTCAAGGTCCTCGGAAGTCAATACAAAAGTGACGGGGTCGCCCAAGGTGCCCGATGTGGTGACATAGTCAATAATCTCATCGCGGCTCACACAGATAAAATCTTCATTATGAAGTTGCAGGTCTGTCTTGGTTGTGACAGGTATTTGTTGCAAGTCTTCGATGGTTTTTATCTGTTGTATATCGATGTGATGTACTTGGAACAGACGTTGGTAGAATCGTGAATGATTCTGCAAATAAAGCAGTTCCTCAGCCAGCCGGCTTTCCTGATAGGCTTTGATTTCCTCAGGGGAACGGAATTGTATTTCCGGATTCTTATTCATCTTAGTTGTTTATTTTATGTTCTATACGTTCTGATTCACTTCGCTTGGGGATAGGAAGTAAGAGGGCTTTCTTCCAATTGCGCAGGGCTTTGTCCTGCTGTCCCGTGGCATGATAGTAATCTCCCAGTAACTCGTACACATAAAAGAAATGAGGGTTGGCATGTTGGAAGGCATGCAGTGTCTGTTCGTCCAGCCGTTCTTTCTTTTTAATCTGCTTCCGTAGTACAGGAATCAGTCTTTTGTAAGTCATCAGTTGTTGGTATTCCTGTTGTTGCAGGAAGGAGTCCGCAGGCAGGGTCAGGTCTTCGGTATAGATTTCATGGTTGAAATCGATGGAATCACTGAAAATCCTGTTCAGGTCGTATGCCACGTACTTGCCGCATTGCCAGGGAGAGGTGGATACCCACATCAGCTTTTTCTCCGGTTGGAAAATAACGGAATGATGGGCGATGAATTGATTGATGGCCATTTCGTTGGCAAGTCCCAGTTCCGCTTCTCCCACTCCTTTCCGGTTTCGGAGGATGGTTGCGGCTTTCGAAGCATCTAGGGGGATGTTTTCTTTCAGCAGCTCCTGCAAACGGGCAAAGCGGTAGGGACTGTCCGAAGTTTCTATGTTTTCCCGGTTACGTTTGTCATGGCTGAATGTTTCCGACTGATAGTGGTTGGTGCAGATGATCTGTTGTCCGTTTCCTGTGAAAAGAGCGATTTTCTCCGGTGATTTCTCTATAATCGCAGCCTTGCCATCTTGGGCCGAACCGACTAATATGGATTCCGAGACAAATGTTTTCCGTTTCCGGGCGATAGCGTATGCTTCCTCAATGGTAGAGGCATATTGCAATATTTCCCTCGTCAGGATGGAAATAGGGGTGGCGGATGCGGCAGGCAGATCCGATTTGGCGGCATTGATGGTGACCGTCAGCCCCGTTTCATTCATGCCGGAAAGGACACCGGTCATTCCGGCCCATCCCACGGATGCGAAGCGATATCCGTTTTCGGGTTGGTAAAACGAAACGAGCTTGTTGCGTGCAAAGGCGTCACCCATGTAGAAATCGAAATTACGGCCGATGATAAGGGAAGAATCGGCACTGTTCTCACCCCAGCAAGCAAATGAACTGCATCCTACCAGCATATAGTCCTGCATGGCATGTCCCAAGTCGTGGGCGGAGTGGTAATTCAACTGACGCTCGTAGGGGGTGCCGATGAAATCATACTCATGGGTGCAGGAGAGGGAGATGCCATAAATCTCGTCCCGATACTCTTCCGGCACATTTTTTCCCCAGATTCCGGTTGAAAAGGACAATGAAGAAACGGAGGAATTTAAGGTAACTTTCAGAAGGGACTATCTCTTTTATCTGGTCCACAAATACTTTCTCTTGAAAATAAAGCAAGTCGGAAGTCAGTTTGCCGATGGCTTTGCCTCTTTCGTAGGCAGGTCCGCTGACTTTCAGTTCCCAAAGTCCGCTCTCACTGTGCCGCAGGTAGTTTTCGCCGTATTGCCGGAGACTGTCTTTCCGTATCACACGATCCGTTTCAGGGGTAGACGCGAATTGCGGAGTCATCATATCGGCAGATAAATAGAGATAGCCGATTCCTGTCAGGATCACCGCTATCAGCGTCAACAGGATAGCTGCCCCGTACTTGATGGTTTTCTTCAGAATCTTATGCATTGCCTACTTTCTTTGCTAAATATTCCTGACCTACAAATTCCGAACAAGTGAGCATGGCTGTTAGCGTCACGCCCAAGGCACCGTGTACATTCAGATTCTGCCCCGTGAGGAACAGATTCTTCAGTTTGGTGCGTGTAGAAACAAAACTGATTTGCGGATATTGGTAATTCTTGACAATACCGTATGCCGAACCGTCTATGGTTCCGGTATAGTCCCGATAGCTCAGCGGAGTCGTGGTATGAATCTTTTCGATGCAATGACTCCAGTGAAACCCGAACCGGCTCAGAAACTGCAAGATCTGTTCCGTTTTTTCTTCTTTGAACTGGCGGTATGCCTCGCCACGGTGTTCGGGAGTCGTATCCGTCCATTTGCTGACCTCATCCATATACATGGGGGTCAGTATGGAAACCACCTCTGTGAATTTGCTGTTGCCACGGGGTACTTGCATGGAGATCATGCAACTGGGGATATTCCCTTTGTGCGTCTCTTTGTCATACCACACCTCCTCATTGCCGTGCAGGTATATATTATGGTTCTGATAGGGGAAACAGTCTTTTTTCATCATCAGATTGAGCGTGAATATCCCGTAACTGTTTTCCAGTGACTTGATGCGAAACACAAAAGCCGGTTTGATGGAATGGTTCTTATCCAGCAGGGATAAGGTGAGTTGCGGATGTAGGTTGGATATGACGCAGGTACTTTCCATCACCTCTTCATGGTTCACTTCCACTCCTTGTATGGCTTCATCCTTGACAAGGATACGGGTCACTTCTTTCCGGTTCAGCACCGTGCCACCGTTGGCACGTATGTTCTGGATTAATTCCAGACTGACTTGCATACTTCCTTCCGTGAAACGATAGGCGCTCTCCAGATAAGAGTTGTTAATCATGGCGTGCTCATAGAAGGTAGATTTATTTTTGATCCCGCCATAGAGCAGGGAGGTTGCGGCAAGTACATTCTGTAAATCCCTGTTCGTGGTAACGGAGGCTATCATTCCGGCTGCCGAGGTGGCAAAGAAATCCATGCCTTCCTGGGACAGGCGGCCTTTTTTCAGGTGGTCTATGCTGATCAGGTCTCCCACCGACCGGATAGCTGCCACATACCGTTTTAAGTTCTCCCGTTCATGGGGGAATGAGTGGCACAGGGTTTCCATGAACCGTTCATGCCCCATGGCATAATCATAGATAGCGTCTTTATAATAAATCCGGTCGAACCCTTCTTCATCCATCCGTTGGATAGACAGCTTGTCCATGATCCCGAAATAGCGGAAATACTGATTCATGATTTGTCCTTCATCCAGACTGCCGATATAGTGAATGCCGGTATCCATCCGGTGCCCGCCACGTTGGTAAGTCTGGAAGCAGCCGCCAAACAATTCGTTTTTCTCTAACACACAGACGTGGTAGCCCTCTTTGCTTAAGATGGCTCCGCATTCCAGACCGCCCAGTCCGCTGCCTATGATGATGATATCGTACTTACTCATGCTCCGGTTTGTTTTTTTGGAAGATATAAATCGTATTCGAAGTATATCTGTCGTTAGGTAAAATTTCCAGCTGCATCCCACATGCTTGTGCGATACTTCTTATTTGTTCTTCGGATGTGAAACACAGTTGTTCTGTCGTCTTGTTAAAGTTGAAAATGCCGGTAGACAGCAGTTCGGTGAAACGGGTCAGCCGGTGTTTTCCTGTATTGGCGGCATTGCCGTCCCGCACAATCAGCTTCCCTTCCGGACGCAACCGTTCCACGCATCTGAGCAATAAAGTCCGCTGATGCTCATAACTCATATAATGAAGCATGTCATTCAGAATGAATACGTCACTTTCCGGTAAAGGATACTCCAAGGCGTCGGCACATACAAATTGCAGGTGGGGAGTGCGGAGCCAACCCTGTTGCGCCACTGCTATCTTGTCCTCATCATAATCAATCCCTGTAATCTCCCGTTCCTCGGAAAGTTGGGAAAGCATATAGCAAAGCGGTCCGAATCCGCAACCGATATCTGTAATCTGTCCTTTGACGGGAACCAGCCGGTTGAATAACCTGTAGTTATCCTCCATTTTCACCTTGATGCGTATATACCATTCCTCTACCGGTCCTTTATAGATATAGTTCTGTATCAGGTTTTCGTAAAAGACGGGATTGTCCGTTGTGCTCTGCTCCCGGCAGATACGGGCATATTCTTTTTTCATCCGTGCGGAGATGCTTTTGGTACGTTCCTGATAAGTGGTTCCGTACGTAGCATCGTTGGCCGGGATACACGGCAGAATCTCTGTCAGCATGATGCCTTTCCGTACATTGAACGGCTGTGCTTTCGCTATGATTTTACAGTTGCCGTAAAGGATGACCGGAATGATATCCAGTTGCAGTTTTTCCGACAGATAGAAGGCTCCTTTATGGAAGCGCTTCATCCGTCCGTCGTAGGTACGTGTCCCTTCGGGAAAAATGGCGATGGAATATCCTTCTTTCACCTTTTGGCGCATTCGCTCCACGTAAAGCTCGTAGCCGTCTCCTACGTAATAGAAATCGGCATAGCGGATAATGGCTCCGAAGAAAGGAGAGTGCCATACCCAGTGATTGGTTACCATGACCAGTTTGGGAGTCAGAGCCAATAATACCAGTATGTCGATGAAAGACTGATGATTGGCTATCAGGATGGCAGGCTTTTTAAACGTTTCTCCCGTCCGGTTTATTTTTTCTTTATGTACAAATGTGGCTATATGGATCAGGCCTTTGCAGGTGACATGTATCAGTTGGCAAAGTACTCGTTTCTTATAGGCTTTGCGGATAGGAAGCAAGGTCATGACAGCTATCAGCAAGCGCAGGAACATGCATCCGATAAAGAACAGCAGGAACAAGCCGCCGGTTCTTGCCAGTCCTGTCAATGTATAAGGGGGCAACCCTTTGGAAGCGGGGGCTGTGATGAAGAACCGGAAAAGGATGGGTTGCAGCGTGTAGGCCACCAGTACGACGGCAATCATTCCCAAAATGGAGATGAGGGAAATGGACTGCAATGCCGGATGGCGTGCAAAGACCAACGTACCCATACCTATCACGGTGGTGAAAGCGGAGAAGAAGATGGCTGTCTTGTGCGAGTTCAGCAACTGCCGTCCTGTGCGGTATTTGTTCTGCAATCCGTCCATAATGAAGATGCTGAAATCATCCCCGATTCCAAAAATAAAGGTGGACAGAATGATGTTGATGATATTGAACTCAATACCAGTATGCCCATTAACCCCACAATGATAATCCAGCTGACCAGCATCGGCAGGAAACTCATCAGAGTCAGTTCTATGCGTCCGTAGGAGATCCATAAGGCAAAGAAAATCAGGAAAGAAGAGATATAAAGAATCAGATAGAAATCCTGATTGACGGCCGATACCCATTGGTTGGCGAAATAGCCGCGGTCGAAGATAACCACCTTCTCTTTTGGTTGGAAAAGGGGGTACACCGCTTCCTTGTCGGCCTCGTTCATCCGCACCTGAGTAATCAGCATGGTCAGGGAATCGGCGGAAGTCTGCCATTCGTTCAGAAGCCGGGTAGTGATTTCATTCTGGTAGTCCAAAGGCTGGAACGGACGGTCGAGCCATTGGAAAAACGGCTCGAATGCATGTTCGCGGAAATGATAACGGGCAGCCTCTGTCCGGATGGTTTCGCGTAACCAGGCTTTCTTTTCCGGAGTCCAGTAGTTGTGCCATTGTTTCAACCGTGCTTCCTGCACCTCTTCCGGTATCAGAAACTGTCCGGCAGAGGCGTAATCTTTTATTTTTCCCTCTTCTTTCAGTTGGGAGAGCAGACGGTTCGTTTCGGCGTATTGTCCGGTAGCATCTCCCATATTTTTGCCTGTACTGACAAAGAGAACAGTCTTTTCTTTCTTGTCAAAGAGTTCGGCCAGCTTGTTTTCCGATTGTTTCAAGTGGGCAGGCTCATAATTCAGACTCATCATGTCCTCGTTGAAACGCACGTTCTGCGAGGTGAAAAGACATATTAGGGTCAGCACGAGGATGCCCCCTACCAATCCTTTGTTCTTTTCGTATGGATAAGCGTTCAGTTTCTCGATAAAGCGTAGTACTGCCCCTTGTTTTACATGTGCCTGCCCTTTCAGGAAATGCGGCAGATAGACCAGGCAAAACAGCGTGGTTCCTATCAAGGCAAGCGAGGCGAACAGACCGAAATCTCGTAACAGGTTGGAACTGGTAAAGATGAGGCCGAAAAAGGCGCCGATGGTGGTAAAACTGCCTACGGTAAGCGGATAGGCGATTTCTCTGATTAATTGTTGTACCGATGATACATGATTCTGATGCGCCAGCATGTGTATGGAGTAGCTCAAGGCAATGCCCATTACGGCGGAGCCCGCACCTACGGCAATGGCTGAAATGCCGCCTTTGATAAAGTAGATGAGGCATAAGGCGAATAAAGCTCCAAACAGCACCGGGGTGATGATAAGCGGAATGGATTTCTTATGCTTGAATACCAGAGATATGAAGGCAATAATGATAATCAGCGCGATGGAAGAAGTGACCAGCGTATCTTTCTTTATCTGTCGTGCATTGTACACTCCTACGGAAGGGCCTCCGAAATATTCGGCAACCAGTTGGGGATGTTCCTTTTCCGCTTTTTGCAGCTCGTCTTCAATCAGCCGGATGAGTTTGTCATTTTTGCCCGTGCTTCCGGTGTTGAATACCGGGGTGATGAACATCAGCAGGGTGGAACCATCCCGTGAGAAGATATGTTCATTAATCAGTTCGTAATTAGTTTCCAATTGGAAGTCTTGCAGGTGTTTCAGCGTCTGGCTACCCAGTCCCAACGGGTCCCGCATAAGGTAGTTTTTCAGGGCGAATCCTGCCGGAGATATCAGATTGGAATAGTTTTTCTGCATCAGGGAGGCGATGTTTCCGGCGGTAAGCAAGGTGTCCAGCCGTTGGTAGTCCTCGTCGGAAAGGAACAAGGGCAGGTTGTCGTAAACAAAATCTCCGGCACTGTTGATCAGGTTTTCGTCGGCTTTCGAGAAGATCTCTTTAATCAGGCTTCCTTCCGCTTGTTGTTGTAAATCCTGCTTTATTGCCTCGGCTGCTTCAATCAAGGAATCCGCATCCGCCACACCGTCCTTGCCGGACAGCATGATCATAATCTTATCCTTTATCTTCAGATTTTCAAATACGTTGATGGTATTTTGGGAGTCCTTGGTATCCGGAAAGAAACTGGTTACGTTTTCCTCGAACCTGACTTGGGCGGCAAAAAGGGCCATAAAGAGAATGCATACGCTGAGGGACAGGTAAAACAAGACTTTATGCCTTTCAAAATAGTTATATAATCCAACAAAGAATTTAGTCATATCCGTTTTTTCTCCTACATATAGCCAGCAGTGCGGCAGAGATTACCCCCGACAGCAGACTGCAAGCCATTGCAAAGATAATGCTTCCTATTAAATATTGCTCTAAAACTGATTTGACATTTTCAAGAGAAAGGTCTCCGAGATGCAAATCGGGAGGATTACCCAGTACCATGCAACCTGTCCGGTAACTGCCGTACAGCAATAGGGGAATCATGGGTGGAATACTGATATTGGCGGCGACAAGGGCAATCACTTTATTCAGTCTGAACAGATGCGCAAGAAAGAGGGTGATCAGCATCTGATAACCCCATAACGGAACGATACCCATAAAAATCCCCAGCATGATGGCGAGTACAATCTTCAGGTTGGATTCCTGTGTATTCAGCACATGGTCGGTAAAGAATCGCTTGCAGTTGCTCCATGACAGTTTGCGGAGCAGGTTACGGGGAACAATCCAAAGACAGGTAATCAGTACCAGCACCGTGTTCAGCACACTGATGCGGGTAAAGTCCCGGAACGGACGGAAATGGGATACCCGTTCTGCTTGCGGGGGATAATACACGTGGATGGGAATGTTCTTCACCACTACATCTCCCCATGCAGCAAAGACGATGGCTTCCAACTCAAATTCGTATTTGGCGGTATACCAGCAGCTTTGCACATTCATTTTGCGCAGAGGGTAAAGGCGGTATCCCGACTGGGTATCTTCCAGTTTCAGCCCGGTTTCTAGTCTGAACCAGAAATTAGAGAATTTATTGGCGAAGGTATTCTTGCCCGGCATATTGTCGGAGGCCAAGTTTCGGGCGCCTACCAGCAGCGTGTCGGGCTCTTTTTCAATGGCTTCAATAAAACAGGGAATATCGGAAGCGAAATGCTGTCCGTCCGAATCGATGGTGATGGCATAGCGGAAACCCTCTTTTTTTGCTTGGGAAAGACCATGCTTCAAAGCGGTTCCTTTTCCTTTATTGACAGGATGGGTAATAGTGCGGATAGCCAGATATTGTTCCAGAATGTTAGCCGTATCATCCGTAGAGCCGTCATTGACGACAATGATATCGCCTGCATACCTGCATACCTCCTCAATGACTGCCGCCAGTGTCTTCCCGTTGTTGTAGGTGGGAATAACGACGATAATCTCCAGTTCCTTTAGTTTCTTCCGCCAAACCGATGTTGTGTTTGTACTCATCTTGTTTCTTCAGTCAGTGTCGCTTTCAGCTTGATAAATTCTTTTCCCTTACAAATGCCTTCTGCCTGCAACTTGAAAAGGCGCTCTTCCGTCTCTTCCAATCGGATAAACAGTTGCAGCAGCGGAGTCTCCATCGGGTTGATGGCAGACAGGAACTTGGAAGAAGTAATCTGTACATACTGCAAAGGCCGGTTGGCGATCTGTTCGGCACTCTCTTTTATCATCTGCAAGGTACAGACGCCCGGAACCACCGGCTGTCCGGGGAAATGACCCTGATAGAGCACATGGCGGGGATTCAGCTCTATCTCTATTTCCTGTTTCCCGTCTTCTCTTTCCTTTTTATGAATGATTTTATAAAAGTTTTCCAGCAGCATATCAAGGGTTGTTTATGTTCAGTTTGTCCAATTGGATTCTTAGCCGTATCAGTGGATGTTTGATTTGTACTTTCTCCGCCTGTCCGTTTACGAAGCCGGACAAGGTGAATACCGTTTTTCCAAATCCTTTGCCACTGATTCTTTGCTCAAAAGTACTACTTTTCTTTTTAATACGTGCTTTTTCACTCTTCAGAAATAGATTCTTGAAGTCAGTTTCCAGTATTTTCAGCATCTTTTTCTTTCTCATCGGTTCTATGCAGCTGTTCACTATGAAGGTGTCTCGGTGCAGGGAGAAGTCAAAAAGGCTGAGGCCAAAGTAAGTGGAGCCTAGGATACGGATTTCGTTATCGGGCATTTGGCGGACAATGAGCATTCCGCTGAAATGATGTTTCATGAAATCCAGTTGCAGGTTGTATTTTTGCGACTGTGCTTCTGCCTGCAGGATGGGAGGCAGTGCCGTAGCTTCCCCTGTCACCCGGTGTGAGCAGGAGAGCAGGATAAACAGCAACAGCAGCCAGCTAGCGTATCGTAAACTTTGCCTCATCTTTCAAAGAATTGAATTTCTTGTCCGAAAATTCGTATTCGGTATAGTTGGTTGCGGTTTCCGATAAGCGTAGTTTGTGGACAGACATATCTTTTTTGTCTAAATAAATTTGAATCTGGTTGATATATGCCTTTATCGCTTTGCTGACAGGTTGATTTGAATGAGATAGTAACGGGCGTCTTCAAAATATTCCAAGGCATAGTCGGGCGACATGTTGGACAGGTCGCCCACCATGCAGGCGGTAAGCATATCCTGCATCTGGTTCATCATCTTGTTGGAGTGAAGGTCCATGATGCTTTTCTTTCCGTCCGATACTATTTTCAGTTGGTTGTTGTTGATCACGATAAGGTAATTCATGGGCTGTGCGTAGTCCATGCAGATTTTATTGCTCTTTTTATAATAGAATTTTCCTTTCGAGGTTATTTTCTCATCGAATACATCCAGATACTTTATCTGAGTGAAATTACTTTCGATGGACTCTATATTTTTAGCCTCTTGCAGCAGACGGGTTTCAAAATCTTTCAGAAGGGTCAGTTTCTTCATTTGTTGGGCTTGCATCGGCAGCACTGTACAGAACATCAAGAGCAAAAGTATTTTTATGTAGTTCATACTTTATAGTGGTTTATCCGTTTGTAATGGGAGCAAAGATAGTACATTTTTGGAAACTACCGAAGTGTCTTTAGTTAATGAGCGTTCAACATCTGTTGCATCAGCCTGTCTAATGCTACCACCGTATACCCCTCTTTTTCTATAAAGTCCAGAACTTGTACCAGCAGCCTGTCACTATCGGGCATCCGGTCATGCAGCAGAAGGATGGAGCCCGGAACGAGTCGTTTCTTGATGCGTTTGATAATTTTTTCAGGAGTAGGTTGCTGAGTGTCCAGTGTGCGGATGTTCCAACCAATGGGGATGTATCCCAGCTTGCGCACTGCTTTGGCCAGGGTAGGATTGGTCACTCCGAAAGGCGGCCGGAACCATAGGACCGGTTGATCGGTTACTTTTTCCAATTCTTGCTGGCAGGTTATTAAATCATGGCACATCCGTTTGAAGGTATAGAGAGGAAAATAGCCGGAATGGGAGAAGGAATGATTCCCGATGCGATGTCCTTCTTTGATGATTTGCCGGAGCAGTTCTTCATTGCCTTTTATCTTGTTTCCGATGCAAAAAAAGCAGGCTGGTATGTGTTTTTCTCTTAACACTTTCAGCACTTTGGGGGTCTGTATCGGATCGGGTCCGTCATCAAAAGTGATGGCTATGATTTTCTCTTCGGTTTTCTTGCAACAGAAGACACGCATGTAAATACAGGCACGGATGCTGTAAGAAGCGTAAAAGAAAAAGGCCATGACGCTTACTATGATGACTACAGAAACTAGGATGTGCATTGCTTGATTAAGATGATTGAGTGATACTTTAATAAATGATTTTGTAGAGATTATTCTAATTGCTTGTCATTATCTGTCAGTATTCTGAACTTTTTTTCGGTATCAATCGTATTCAAGTGTGCTAATTGCTCTTTGGCCATCTGCCGAAGATGAGTAAACCTTTTAGACTTGTCCACCTTACGTTTGATTAACTCTGCATTGAAGGATTCCATATTCGATAATACGACTAATTCATTTATGCTTGCTACATCTCTGATATTGATATTCTTATCTGCGTATTGTGGATTTGCTTCACGCCATTGTCTTGCGGTACATCCCCATAATGCGAGATTTAACAAATCAGCTTCATCGGCATAAACAAGTTTTTGATTGAAATCTTCTACTTTAGGTATAATAAAGTCTTTGATTGCATCCGTATGTATGGAATAATTTACTTTACTAAGTATTCTTTTTACGTTCCATTCACTTAATAATGGGTGTGATTCTGCTTCTTTAAGTCTTTGGTATTCTTTGATGAGATATAGTTTAAATTCAGGGCTGAGCCAAGTCCCGAATTCAAAAGCTATGTCTTTATGGGCAAAAGTTCCCCCATATCGCCCGGGCTTGGATATAATCCCTATTGCTTTAGTTTTTTCTATCCATTGTTTGGGGGTTAGGGTGAAACTGTTTGTTCCACTCTCCATTTTAAAAGCATCGAATTCGATGCCTTTAAAATTTGGATTATTTAGTTTTTCCCATAACCCTAGAAAATCAATCGTACTACGTAGACGCATCCAGTTTTGTATAATGTAGTTAGTACGTTCTCTGTCTTTGAAATGTGCCATGTCTGTCAGGCAGATATAATCATTATTATCAGGTCTTACAGATATGGATATATCAATATTCGTAACAGTTATTTTCTTCATTATTTCTACTACTTTTATTTTATGAGGGATAAAGTTAAGCATTATTCCTGTTTTCAGTATCTTAAAAGCATCTTTTTAATAGGCCATAACGCTTACTATGATGACTACAGAAACTAGGATGTGCATCGCTTGATTAAGATGATTGAGTGATTGATACCTTGATATTGGTTATAAATCAATGCGTAACGGGATGAAGCTTCTTCTTTCAAGGCTTTTGTCACCATCCAGAGAGCATAGGATGAAGCAGTCTGATATTCTCCACATTGTTCTTTAAAGCTGCTATGCAGGGCATGAGGGAACAGACTGTGTTCCAGATCCGTATAAACGGCATCTGTTGCTTCCTGCCCGTTCTTGCCACTGATAAACCAGTCAATGTCTTCGGGTGCAAGCCCGTGAGATTTTAAAAAATGATGCATTCTGTTACTGATTTCCGGAGCACTCATCCGGGTGATAAAAGTATCCACTCCTTTCAGTTCGGCAAAGGTCTGTTCCTCTTTTTGTGCGCTTAACAGGAAAAATTGTGCCCCCTCACCGGCTGTCGTTCCTTTCAACAGTCCTAAACGCTGCTGAATGATATGGCTGGTAGGGGTTATTTCATCCATAGCACCTGCCAGTACCTGCTGTTTGCCTTCGGCAATGCTCATGATGCCATCTATCAGAGCACTTTCAAAACTTAAACCGCGGTGTACATACGTAACATTATAGGCATGTATTTTGAGTAGCAAAGCTATCTGGGCACCCACCGTATTAAAGGTGGACTGAATGAAAGCGGTGGGATTGAGCATCTGTTCCCGGTTATCTATTAAGGCGTTCATAAACTTTTCCGTATCGGCCAGACAGCCCAGTCCCGTAGCGGTGATAATGGCATCTATCTTTTCCGGCGAGATATCTTTCAGACATTCCAGTCCGCAGGCTACTCCCATCTTGATCATGCGGCTCATGCGCCTCCGCAGATTGGCGTTGGTGATCATTTCTTTATAATCAGGTTCCTGTGCGGAGAAATAAGGCTTCTCATTTCTGCTTTCCGCATGAATAGAGGCGATACGGTTGATATATACTGGGCACATACGCTATTGGGTTAGAGTGGAAAATACGAGAGATGAGTTGTTGCCGCCAAATCCGAAGGAGTTGGATAATACATGTCGTATGGGAAGTTCCGACCGGAAAATCGTTTCAGGGATGAGGCCGCCTTCTTCATCGGACAGATGGAAGTTCAGGCTAGGGTAAATCAGCCCGTGACGAATGGAGAGTACGGAATATACGGCTTCTATTCCTTCTGAGGCTCCCAGGGTGTGCCCGATGAATGCTTTGACCGAACTGAAGGGAGGGATGCGGGTTCCGAAGATACGCCGGATGGCTTTCCCTTCGGAAGCGTCGTTGCTGGGAGTGCCTGTGCCATGTACATTGATATAGTCTATGGCTCCGGCTGTCAGCCCGGCAGAGGCTATGGCCTGACTCATGGAAAGGAAAGGCCCGTCTCCGTCGGGGGAACTTCCTGTCTGGTGGTAGGCTTCATTGGCATTGGCGTAACCGCTGAGTTCACAATAAGGAGCTTTAGTCAGGGATTTATCAGATTGAAGAACAAGGTATCCGGCTCCTTCTCCCAAGTTTAATCCGGCACGTGTGCGGTCGAAAGGACGGCAGTGCTCTTTGTCCAATATCATCAGTGAATTGAAACCGTTGAGCGTGAAACGGCATAAGGCATCCGTTCCGCCTACGAGGACAGTGTCCAGCAGGCCGTGCCGGATGAGGCGTGCCCCTAGCATAATGGCATTTGCGGCGGAAGAACAGGCGGTGCTGAGGGTGGTCACCGTTCCTTTTACTCCCAAATAAGCGGCTATCATTTCGGTACTGGCCCCACAGTCATGGGAGATAATGTCACGCAATCTCCCTTTTCGGTTATCTTCCCGGAAAGAGGCATAAAACCGCTCGCTTGCATCCATTCCTCCGATGGAAGTGGAAGAAATGAGCCCGATACGGGGAGAAGTGAAATCGAGTTCCGCATCATGGGCTGCTTCTTGGGCTGCCAACAAGCCTAGCAGGGCTGTACGTGAATAAGTTTTGCCGGGTGGGAGGGACAAGAGTTTCTTTAATGCTTCATTGCTCTGTTTCACTTCGGATACGGGTACGTCAAGCACGGTGGGGAAAAGGGTTATTTTCCCCATGCCGTGTTTCCCGGCTTTTAAGGAATCCAGGTTTTCTTTCACTCCTTTCCCTATTCCCGAAATCACTCCCAGACCGGTGACGTAGATCTTCCTCATTTCTGATGGGCGGTGATGTAGTCTGCCAGAGTACGTACCGAATAGAATATTTCTTTGCCTTTGGCAGGATTCTCTATTTTAATGCCATAATTCCTTTCCAGAATCAGGATAATCTCTAATGCGTCAATCGAGTCAAGCCCCAGTCCGTCATCTCCGAATAAGGGTGCTTCACTGTCAATGTCCTCCGGAGTGATTTCTTCCAGATTCAATGCTTCTATTAATTCAACTTTCAGTTTCTCAATCAATTCTTCCATATTCTTTATTGTTTTTCAATCAGTTTAAATACTGCTTTATAGGTGTTCTTCCATAATTCACACCACCCGATGATACAATAGTTCAGTTTGCCTTTTTGCATGACTATACGTGCGTATCTTTCCAGTTTTTCCGGTTGATAGGCTTCAGTGATGAAAAAGGTGTTTTCCCCTTGTATCTTGTGGCGGATGCAAATCTCGCCGGATACGACATTGGGCAGTGTGTAAACAAATACAGCCGGACTGGCTGCCTGGTCCCCTTCCCGGTCTATCAGTTGCTGGTGTCTGATGTCCGTATGCAGAGAGGAAGCGGCATTGGCAAGTAACATCCCCATTTCCAGTGGAGCGAAAGTCTTACCTTCCAGCAAGTATTCGGCGGCCACATATCCCAGTTTGCAAAGGTCATCCATTTTATAGAATTTCAAGTTGTTTCCGCCTGTTTTTTTATAGGTCTCACGTATAAATGTGCCGAAATCCGGTTCTTCGGAATGAAAAATAAGTTCGTTGTCCAGAAAGACAGAACTATTTTCAATACGAACCTCCCGTGTACATCGGATTTCGGGCAAGGTGTTGTCCTCATCCTTGAACGGAACATATTCCGGTAAAGACAAGACAATGGCCGCATTACACCCACCGAATCCCGAAGCGGTTTTTACACAATGTTTCATCGGAATGTGTTGGTGGGTTGCATAGACCGGTATCGGCATAGGAACTCCCGGCGTTTCGTAACCCGGAGTGCCGAACAGGATGCCTTGTTTCAGTTCGTGCATACAGATAATGCTTTCAATGATTCCCGATGCTCCCAGGGTATGGCCGAAATAGGGCTTCAAACTATGGACGGGTACTTGTTCCAGATGAGCCAGTGTGAGGGCTTTGGATTCCATTTCGTCATTGTATACGGTAGCTGTGCCGTGTGCATTGACAAAGCTGATGTCCTGAGGGGCTGTCCCTGCCTCCTGCATGGCTTGGCGGATGGCGAAATAGAGTCCGTCTCCTGTGCGGGAAGGACCGGAGATGTGGTTGGCGTCATTGCTTACGGCACCTCCGGAGAGGATAATGCTGCCCGGTGTCTTTTCCGTACTTAATAATACGGCTCCGCAGGCCTCTCCCAGGTTCAATCCGTCACGGCTGCTGTCATACGGACGGCAGGGGCGGGAGCTGAGAGACCGGAAAGACCGGAAACCGCTGGTGATGAAATGAGAGAGAAGATCCCCTCCCGCTACGATTACCCGGCGGTAGATACCGTTCTCTATCATGCGTTTTCCGACTATGAGGCTGACACTCCTGAAATGCAGGCATTGGAGATGAGATGCACCCGTTTCTCGGCATGGAAATAACCGGCTATGTTTTCTGCCATTTTCCAAAGAAAGACCGCTTCATCCGGATGTCCCGTATGGCGGGCCAGTAAGTCGATGTTCCCTTTGGTGGTGGAGAGGATGAGTCCGCAGGTTTTGTCTTCCAAAGTTTGTCCGGACTGACGGATGAGTTCGTTGATAGTCAGTATGAACAGTTGTTCCATCCGGGGATAGCCACTTACTCCTATGGCTTCCGCCTGTTGTTGCAATCTCTCTTGCGAGAGAGTAGCTGCCAATAGGGGAGTGTCCGCAATCCGTTTGTCCGTCTGCAGGGTGATACCGCTGTGATAGCTCCGGATGGCTTCCAGATTTTCCTGTGTGCCGAAACCCAGCGCGCTGATCAGGGTATCATGGGTGATATAGGTAGTCAGATGATGTTCCATTTCTTTTTCCACTCTATGTAAAAGGCAGGATTAACCAGTTCCAGTTCTCTATTTGTATTCAGAAATACCTGTGTAGTGGTTCCTGTTGCCACAATGTTTTGGTCCGATGCCCGGTAGATGGTGTATTCAAAAAGGATTTTGGCGGCATCACTGTGGATAAACCGTGTCTCGACAATCGCTTCCTCACCAAAAGACAGCGGTTGTTTGAACTGGCAGGTCAGATCTACGATAGGTACTACATATCCTTCCCGGTAGATGCTCATATAGTCCAGGCCGTACCGCTTTCCGAAAGCTTCGCGTCCGTCTTCGAAATAACGCACATATTCTCCATGCCATACTATCTGCATGGAATCGATCTCACTGAAGCGGACTTTGATGGTGGTCCGGTCCGTCAGTGCCGCCTGATGTGGACTTGTTTTTCGTTTCATTCTTTCTTCAGATATATTTTCATCCGGCATTCGGCCAGCAATTCATCGTTTTCTTTTACCTCGGCGGTAATCAGGGTGATATCAAATACTTCCTGAACGATGGTTATACCGGTATATAGTTCTGCTCCGGCAGAAGGAAGACGGAATAGTTTCATCTTTTCTACCGAACCGATAAAACCTAATGGTACAGGTTCTTTCCGCAGCATATAGATATAACCTACACGTGCCGCCGCCGACTGGGCGATATGCTCTATGATTCCCGTTTCCTGTAATACACCGTCCCGGCAGAACAGGTTGTCGGTAGTGACGGTCAGCCCTGACCAGGATGTATCTTCTTCTATCCCATAGAAGCGGTCTATCATTACCATGGGCGGGCGTTGGGGAATCAGCCGGAACAGTTCTTCTCCTTGACAGATGATTTCTTTGCTGCTCATTTCAGTCTGCATTGCAGGATGCTGTGTCCCAGTCCTATGTTATCTTGAATTTCTTCCACTTCCAATCCGGCATTTTCAATGCAGCGGATCAGGTCGTCCGAATGGAACATCTTACTGTTGCCGTTGGCCATTGCTGTAAAGTAGAGGCTGATTTGTGTCAGGCAATAAGACGCGGTTTCATACCGTTGGCGGTCCCATAATGTTTCCATAATATAGACTTTGCTGTCTTTGCCGATGGATTGTGCCACACGGGTCAGGATGCTGGTGACTTCTTCTTCCGAGAAGCAGTCCAGGAACTGGCTCATCCATACAGCGTCAAAACCACAGGGAAAGGGCACGTCCCGATCCAGCAGATTGGCGCCGTGACCGTGTATGCGTTCGGCACCGGGCAAACCGGCAGTTTGCTTTCTCATCATTTCCAGTTGTTGAGGCAGGTCCACGATGGTTACTTCCACTTCCTTATTATATTGTACGCATTGTGTGGCCCATCTGCCGGTATTCCCGCCAATATCGAGCAAGCGTTTCGGGTGATGGCTGAACACGATTTCCAATGCTTTGCCGAATGACTGGTCCGAATAGAAATGATCAAAGCCGAACCAGCTTTTCTGTACCTGTTCCGGCAATTGGGACAGACCTTCGTAAATGGTAGGCCATTCTCCGAATACTTTCAATCCTTCCGGACGCCCGTTTAAAAGAGCTTCTTCCAGATGGAACAATCCTTGATAGTTCACATCGTGATTGAATTCCATATTGACACGAGCCATTTTATCGTTCAGCAGAAACCAGCCTGCCTTGGCCAGTACATAACGGTCTTCTTCCAACAGGATGGTTCCGATGGTCAGCGATGCTTCCAGTAATACTTGTGCCGCATAGCGTGTCAGTCCGGTCCGCCCGCTGATTTCTTGCAGCGTATATCCTTCCCGTTTGTCGGCCAATAATTGGAAAATTCCGAATTTCAACATCAGGCGCGATACTTGGAATACCACAGGACCGAAAGCTATCTCTTGTGCCAGTCTTTGCGCTTCGGCAGCCGTACATTGTTCTTTTGTATATCTTTTATGCATCATACCAGATTTATTTTTATGTCCAGAACGGGTAGTAATTGAACCATTGTTCCGGATACTGCCGGACAACCTTTTCCAGCGTTTGTGTATATTGCTCTAATAATGCCTGTTCGGCCCGTTTCTCTTTCGTCCGTACTACTGTCTCGGCTATAAAGAAATGAAAACGATACGTTCTTTGGGCTTCACGCATGGCAAAATAGAATACGACGGGTACTTTTAGCTTCGAAGCCAACAGGAAAGGGCCCATCGGAAATTTGGCTTCTTTTCCCATGAAAGAAGTCGTGAGTAACTTTTCTTTATTCAGATAGCGGTCTCCCTGAAAGCAGACATACTCCCGGCGGTCCAGCGCTTCCGTGATGCGGAATACATGTGTCAGGCTGTCTTCATTCACCGGAATTATTTTGTAGTCTCGCGTAGAGGCGTTCTTTTCCAAAATCTCCTTTATCCGCTGGTGTTCGGCATCAAACATGACGATATTGATCTTTTTGCCATATTCATCGAAGAAAGGAGCGCCTATTTCCCAGTTGCCCACATGGGCGCCTATCATAATCACTCCGGTGTCTCCATTCAGTACGTTCAAGAATTCAGCATAGTTCTCGAATTCGAAGTGATATTTATCCGTCATTCCGTTGCCGATAGCTACTTTGTCAATCAATATCTGTCCCAGCCGGTAATAGTTTTTCAGGAGCAGTGCGGCGGATTTAAGCCGTCCGTATTTCAGCCTGTTCCGTGCATAACGCCAGGTATTGCCCGTTGCTTTCGGTGCGAAAGGTATGAAGTAGAGGACGACCAGCGTCAGAAAGCCGTAGGCCGCAGTTATCCCCAGACAGCGGATCATGTAGATAAAGAACATGTATCCGAATGTGCCTCCTCTTGTCTTACCTTTCCATGTCCCGGACATCAGTCTTCTTTTTGTATACGTGAGATTACCAGATTATAGAAATCCTGGAAGGTCCTGATACCGACAAAATCCTTGGCGGTAACAGTGAAACCGAAATTCTTGTCAATCAGCACTACCATATCCACCAGGTCAAGGCTGTCCAGTTCCAAGGTCTGCATCAAAGGTGCGTCCGGCTGGATCAGTTCTACGTCAATCTCAAATTCTTCGGCCAGAGTGGTTCTGATCTTTTCGATGATTTCTTCGTTGGTCATAAGCTATATATGGGTTTGAATTAATTGTTTTCTTTCAATTTACGGATAATCAGTGAGGAATTGGTTCCCCCGAATCCGAATGAGTTGGACAGGAAGGTATCAAATTCCGTTTCTATCCTCCGGGTAGGAATATTCAGCAGGACAGAGGCTTCATCGGGCTCTTCAAAATTAAGGTTGGGAGCAATGAAGCCGTTATTCATCATTAAGGTAGAATAGATCACCTCGCTGGCGCCCGCCATCCACATCTCATGTCCGGTTTGTGACTTGGTGGATGTGACGTAGATGATGATTTCCGAATACTTCCGCTATCGCCTTTGCCTCGTTCAAATCTCCTACGGGGGTGGAGGTGGCGTGTGCGTTGATATATTGGATTTCTTCCAAAGGAATGCCCGCATCGTTGATTGCCATTTGCAAGGAGCGTCTGGGGCCGTCCACATTCGGTACGGAAATATGATCTCCGTTTGATGAGAAACCGTATCCTATGACTTCTGCCAGAATAGTAGCTCCGCGCTTAACGGCAGATTCATAACTTTCGAGTACCAGACTGGCACCTCCTCCGCTGGGAATCAGTCCGTCCCGTCCCTTGTCAAAGGGGCGTGATGCCTTTTCCGGTTCGCCCTCTCGGGTGGAGAATGCGCCCAATCCGTCGAAACTACCCACGGAATAGGGATTCACTTCCTGTGCCCCTCCGCACAGAATGCAGTCTTGAAGTCCCGATTTGATCAGCAGATACGCCATGCCGATGGCATGTGAACCACTGGCGCAAGCTCCCGATATGGTAAAGTTAATTCCTTTTAAATGGAAAATAACCGAAAGATTCATGGTTATTGTGGAGTTCATGGACTGGAAGATGGAGCCGGAGCCCACCATAGCCGTATTCTTTTTGGCACGGATGACGTCAATGGCATTGATTACCGGGGCGGCACTACTGTCATTGCCGTACAATATGCCAACTTCACGGTTCCATAAAAATTCCTCGTCTATTTGTGCCTGGCGGAATGCTCCAAGGTAGCCATATAGGCGTATTCTCCCTGTTCGGCGAGGCTATGCCGCTTTTTGCGATCCAGTAACGTCTTCAGGTCAGGACGTTCGACAATTCCTGTCAATGCGGAAAAATACCCCATCTCCTTACGGACCGGATCAATTCCGATGCCGGAACGCCCTTGGAACAAAGCGTCTTTTACTTCATCCTGATTCCTGCCTATGCACGAATAGATACCCATGCCTGTTATCACTACTCTTCTCATTTTCTGCTTATGTATAGATTCCTCCATTGATGGAAATTACCTCTCCGGTGATATAGGAGGCTTGTTCGGATGCCAGGAAGCCTACCAGAGCGGCTACTTCCCCGGGTTCGCCGAACCGTCCTGCCGGAATGTGTTTTTTCCATTCATTTTCATCAATGCCTTCTGTCATATCCGTACGGATAAATCCCGGTGCTACGGCATTCACCGTCACGTGTTTTCTGGCCACTTCCTGTGCCAGTGCTTTGGTGGCGGCTATCATTCCGCCTTTGGCTGCCGAATAATTGGTTTGTCCCGGCATCCCTTTGATGCCCGACAGGGAGACGATGTTGATAATACGTCCGAACCGCTTGACCAGCATATTTTTCAGCAAGGGTTGGGTCACGTTAAAGAAACCGTTCAGGCTGATATCCAATACCCGGCTCCATTCATCCTGTTCCATCCACAGCATCAGGTTGTCACGGCGTATGCCGGCATTGTTCACCAGCACTTCAATGTAGGTATCGGGATGCTGCTCCATCCAGCCGTTCAGTGCGGCGTGCGCGGCTGCTGCGTCGGTCACGTCAAATTTCATCAGTTCACCGTCCGA
Organism: Phocaeicola sartorii JCM 17136 = DSM 21941; assembly: GCF_000614185.1. Lineage (GTDB taxonomy): Bacteria > Bacteroidota > Bacteroidia > Bacteroidales > Bacteroidaceae > Phocaeicola > Phocaeicola sartorii. Next base: position 42,672 of record NZ_BAKM01000019.1, read on the forward strand.
GCCTTGTTCACGTATCTGTTGCAGAGTGGCTTCCGCTTCCGTATCGTTGCTTTGGTAGTTTATCAGTATCTGATATCCCATTTCGGCCAGTTTCAGACAAATGGCTCGTCCGATGCCCCGGCTTCCTCCTGTTACTAATGCGTATTTCATTTTTCAGACTCTTCTAATAATCCTTTTTTCAGTGCTCTGCGCACCAGTTTGCGCATAGCATCGTCCAGAGCGGAAAAACCGGTGAAGATTGAAGCATTTCCCTGATAACGCTTGGATTTCCAAAGCCTCTTCCCGTTCAAATCGCTTACCTCGGCAATGACCCGGACGCGGGCGCCGTCCGAAGCTAAGCTGAGCAGGTTCACCCCTTTTTTCTCTACTGATACTTTAAGGATGAAATCAGCTTCTTCCTTAGAATCAACCAATTGCCAGCGGTTCCATTCTTCTCCCACTAGTATATTGTGAATAGCTTCTTGGGCTTCCGGAATATTCTTTTTAACATCGACAAACTCTACATAGGCTTTGTTTCCTTCAGCTACAAGTTCTTTCAGCGTTTCTCCTTGTGCCTTGATGTGTATTGCCAGGCACAAAGCTATAAGTAATAGGGTGATTTTTTTCATGGTTGCTTCTTCTTTAAAAAAATGATCATTTCTTCTATCTCTTTATATTTGGGCGTATCTTCCCGGAATACAGGGAAAAAGGCCCGTATCTCTTGATATGCTTGTTGCGACCGGGGGCTTAGCCGGCCGGCTATATCCAGGCAATCAATGGCTTGTACAATACCCATCATCAGGATAGCCATCACCTGATAAGCATTTTCAATGACAGTCTTTGCCAGCAGTGCGGAATTGGTACCCATGCTTACAATGTCCTGATTGTCATTGTTGTTGGGGATGCTGTGCACATACATCGGGTTGGACAAGGTCTGGCACTCTGCCGTAGTAGAGGTTGCGGTAAATTGCGACGCTTGCAAGCCATAGTTCAACCCCAGTACTCCCAGGTTGACAAAAGGTGGCAGAATGCCGTTGATGCGGTCGTGAAACAGGTAATTGATCTGCCGTTCGGCAAGCATCGTCAGTTTGGTAACCGCTATTTTCAGTTTATCCATTTCAAATGAGATGTAATCTCCGTGAAAGTTACCGCCATGATACACATTTTGTGTGTCAGGGTCCACTATCGGATTGTCACAAGCGGAGTTTATTTCGTTTATCAATACTTTTTCGGCATTGAGCAGTTCATCATAAACCGGTCCTAGAATCTGTGGGATACAGCGCAGCGAATAATAAGGCTGCACCTTATGAGTGAAGATTTTCTCTTCGTGTTTCCCGTTGTAAAGTTCATTTTCTCTTTTGCGCACACATTGGCTGCCTTTCACCCATTGGCGCATCATGCGGGCTATCTCCTGCTGTCCTTCGTGATGTTTGGCTTCGTTCAGTGGTTCGGACATGAAGTCGTCATACGAGGCGGCAATTTCATTCATCATGACCGATGCTCCCACCGCCCACTGCATCAGTTGCCGCGCATAGATCAAGTTGACAATGCCTATACCGGTCATGACCGAAGTGCCGTTGGTCACTGAAAGTCCTTCGCGGATGTGCATTTGGAAGGGTTGCAATCCGTTTTCCGCCAGTACGGATGCCGTATCTCTTTTCTTGCCTTGGTAAAAGACTTCTCCTTCTCCGATCAGTGTGAGGGCGATATGGGCGAGCTGCACCAGATCGCCGCTGGCTCCTACACTGCCGTGTTCGGGTACGTATGGAGTGATCCCCCGGTTGATAAATTCGGTAATGAGCAGTGCCAGTTCTTTGTGTACACCGGATTTTCCTTGCAGGAACGTATAGAGACGTGCAATCATGGCAGCTTTGACATAGAGTTCAGGCAGAGGTTGCCCGGCACCGGTGGCGTGGCTGCGGATGATATTGTACTGTAACTGTGACAAGGATTCATCTTCAATACGATATTGGGCCATCGGTCCAAAACCGGTATTGATTCCGTAGATGATCTTGTCGTTGGAGAATGTTTTCAGAAAATTGAAACTCTCTTCCAGTTTTTGTATACATGGACCGGAGAGTATCAGGGGTTCTTCTTCAAACAAGATCTTATACAGGGACGCTAAAGTTATTGTTTTCTCTGCTATCATTTGGTTTGTGCGATAAAACAGTTTTGTATAGTTTCTGCAAAAGCAGTTAGCTTAAAATAAGTAGCGCGTTTCGAAAGGTTCACCACAGATTACACAGGTAATCTGTGATGAAAAAACCAGTGTCGCTCTACGTATTTTATTTATTCAGTCTCCATGTGAAGCCGTCTTTGGTATCTTTTACTTCGAAACCAAGAGCGGCCAGCTCATCACGGATCTTGTCACTTGTCGCCCAGTCCTTGTTGGCTTTGGCTTTCATGCGTTGTTCCAGCAGCATATCCACTACTTTACCGTATGCCTCTTCGCGTGCCTCGTTATTGGCGGCTTCTTCTTTCAGTCCCAGAATTTCATACATAAAGAGATGGAACACACTTTTCAGTTCTTCCAGGTCTTCGGCGGAGAGGGTCGCTTTTTTATCCAGAACCGTGTTGATCATACGGGCACCGTCAAACAGATGGGCAATGACAATCGGTGAGTTCAAGTCATCATTCATGGCTGTATAACACTTCTCACGCAAGTCTTTTACTCCCTCTATGCCGGTGGTTTGTGTCGCCGGAGTGATGCGGTCAAGCCCTTTCACTGCTTCTGTCAGTCGTTCCAAACCTTTTTCGGCCGCCTGTAACGCTTCGTTGCTGAAGTCCACTGTGCTGCGGTAGTGTGCCTGAAGGATAAAGAAGCGGATGGTCATGGCGCTGTAGGCTTGTGTCAGCAATGGGTGAGTACCGTGGAAGAACTCGTCCAGATTGATGAAGTTGCCGTATGATTTACCCATCTTCTGTCCGTTGATGGTAATCATGTTGTTGTGCATCCAGTAGTGAACCATATCATCTCCTTGTGAGGCCACGCTTTGTGCGATCTCACATTCGTGGTGCGGGAAGATCAAGTCCATTCCTCCTCCGTGAATATCGAAATGTTCACCTAAATACTTTTTGCCCATGGCGGTACATTCACAATGCCAGCCGGGGAATCCGTTGCTCCACGGACTGGGCCAGCGCATGATGTGTTCGGGCTGTGCACATTTCCACAAGGCGAAATCGGCAGGGTTGCGCTTCTCGCTTTGTCCGTCCAGTTCGCGGGTGGTGTTCAGCACATCGTCCAGGTTGCGGCCGGACAGTTTGCCGTAATGATGGTCTTTGTTGTATTTGGCTACATCGAAATACACGGAGCCTTCACTTTCGTATGCATAGCCGTTTTTCAGGATTTCTTCTACCAGCTCTATCTGTTCAATGATATGGCCCGATGCATGTGGTTCGATGCTGGGTGGAAGCACATTCAAGGCTTCCATAGCCTTGTGGTAGCGGTTCACGTAATATTGTACCACTTCCATGGGCTCTAGTTGTTCCAGGCGGGCTTTCTTGGCAATTTTATCTTCGCCTTCATCGGCGTCATGTTCCAGATGGCCGACATCGGTAATGTTGCGGACATAGCGTACCTTGTATCCCAAATGAGTAAGATAACGGTACAGGATATCGAACGTGATGGCAGGACGTGCGTGTCCCAAATGGGCGTCGCCATATACGGTAGGGCCGCATACATACATACCTACATGGGGGGCATGCAAAGGAACGAAAAGTTCCTTTTGGCGGCTCAATGTATTGTAAATGGTTAGTTTATTTTCCATAATTCATTCTATTAGGCTTGCAAAGTTATAAATTAAAGTGTGTATTTGGCTAATAATTAACAAAAAATCTGCATATTGTTTGGAGACAATATGCAGATTCTGATCTGTTTGTATGAAATTACTTCACCAGAATAACTCCACCTTCCGGTTGGATGGTGAGGGTGACTTCTCCCTCTTTTTTCAATGTTATCTCTTCAGCGTGAGGATTTCGCTTTTTATCATCCTGATAAAGCATCACTTGATCTCCTATCCCACACATGGCAGGTTCAACTTTAATTTCAGCGGTTCTTTTTGTGCATTGATGCCGGCTATGTACCATTTATCGGCATGGCGGCGTGCCAGTATTACGTACTTGCCCGGATAGCCGTCAATAAATTTTGTTTCATCCCAAGTCGTGGGTACTTGCTTCATGAAGTCCAGGCACACTTGGGGGGCGTCGGTCAGGTTGTTAGGTGCCAAGGCAAAGTTCTGGATCGGATTTTGGAACAAAACAGCTGTCGCCAGTTCGAACACATCGGTGGTCTTGCGTATGCTTCCGCCGTCATTGTTGCGGTTGAGGCGTTTGTTGAGGAATGTGCCGCCAAACTCCATACAACCAATCGTATTGCGGATGAATGGGTGCAGACAGGCGTTAAACGCTTCTTCATCGCAAAAATGTTGTTGGAAAATCAGGTTCTCGGATGCCAGTACGGCTTCGCTGCCTACGTAGTTGGGGTACATCCGTTCCCATCCGCGGGGAATGGTACAGCCGTGGAAAATAACCATCAGCCCGTTGTCGTCCGCGTCGCTCAGGATGGCTTCGTACAGCCGCATGGTTTCTTGTTTGTCGCCTCCGAAGAAGTCCACTTTGATGCCTTTCACTCCCAGACTGTGCAGCCATTTCATTTCCTTTTTACGGACAATGGGGTTGTCCATGTAGTTGGTGGGACCTTGCACGATATCATTCCAGTAGCCGCTGGAACTATACCATAAAAATACGTCTACATTTTTGCTGTTTGCATAGTCTATGAAGTCCTTCATGCGGGCGCGTCCTATATTCGTATCCCACCAGTTGTCTATCAATACATATTCATATCCCATGGCGGCGGCAAGATCCACATATTTTTTCTGGTCTTCGAAATTGATGCTTCCATCCTGCCAGAGTATCCAGCTCCAGGTGCCGCGTCCCATTTTATAGGTGTGTTCTGTTGGGTAGAGAGGTTCCACTACATCCCATGGAATGGTTGTTTCGACAATGGGCTTCAGGTTTTCGCCTACCGTAATCGTGCGCCAGGGAGTGGAGCCGGGCAAGGCAAGGCCGGGGGTTGTCGTGCCGTTACCGTTGTTTTCTTCGGGCATGGGGAAAGCGATGGTATAGAGCCCTTCGGCGGTGGCGTCGCTCAGGTGTGAGGCGCAGTATTTACTGTCCACTCCGGTTTCGCTGATAAGCGCCCAGCCGTTTTCTCCTACATGGAACAGGCAGGGGAACGTGTAGCCGTGTCCGTATGCTGAGCGTACATTCATGGGGGCATCGGCTTTGTATTCTTCCTCATAGCTGGGTTTGGTACGTTTCCAGCCTATCATGGCATCGCTTTGAGGACAGAGGAAAGTGGTGGTGAAAGAGGGAAAATCAAAACCGGTCGTCTCTTTTTCTATCACGATACTTCCCGTGTCGCCATATTTAGGCATTTCGTAGCGGAAAGCGATATCGTTGTTGCTTATGCGGAACACTACATGGATATTCTTCTTTTCCTTATTGGCCAAGGTACAGGTCAGTTCGTTGGCCCGGTAGTGTATTTGTGATTGTTTGATGCGGTCTTGCGTATAGGTTTTATCTATTTTATTCTCTTTTTGTCCGGTGAAAGTCATATCCCGGCTGAAGTCTCCCACATTGGCGACGAAACCTAACGGTGAGTCTTCCAGAATGGTCTTGTTCTTATAAGTGACGGAATAAACGGGGATGCCTTGTTTTACGGATACATTTACTTTCAGATTTCCGTCTGGCCCGGATGCTGTGACGCTTTGTCCCGAAACCGTCAGAGAGGTGATTAGTCCGATGACTAAACTGATGAGTGTTTTCATGATTTTAATCTTATTGGTTTGATGATGGAGGCAAAATTACAGAATAAAACTGATGTCCTGAGGAAATAAAATAGTCACATAGGGTATACAAATCATTCAAATTGCGGCCTATCACAATAAATCGTATCTTGTCTTTCCTCTCAAATACTATCTTTTTCTATCTTTGTTCGGAGAATTTTAATTTTTAAGCTAATCATATCATGAAATTACACAGAACTCTATTTACAGCATTGGCGTTTGCTGCCGGAGTAGCGCTACATGCACAGAATGTGCACAACATGGTCGTACAGACTAATAAACCGGGTGCGGAAATACAGCCCACCATGTATGGCTTGTTTTTTGAGGACATTAATTACGGAGCCGACGGAGGCCTGTATGCCGAACTGGTAAAGAACCGTTCCTTTGAATTCCCGCAACGTTTTATGGGGTGGACTATTTTCGGCAATGTGACATTGATGGACGACGGACCGTTCGAACGTAATCCGCATTATGTCCGTCTGGGCAATTCCGGTCACAGGGAAAAACATACAGGAATTGAAAACGAAGGTTTCTTCGGCATCGGTGTCAAGGAAGGGGCCGGGTATCGTTTTTCCGTATGGGCACGCGGTGAGAATCAGAAACTTCGCATTGAATTGATCAGGAATGATACCATGGAGGAACGACAGGCCTTTGAATCCAAAGAACTGACGGTGAACTCGAAGGAATGGAAACAATATGAGGTGATATTGAAATCGCCAAGAACAGAGCCCAAGGCCCATCTCCGCATTTTCCTTGAGAGTCCCGGTACAGTAGACCTGGAGCATGTGTCTCTCTTTCCGGTAGATACTTGGAAGGAACGTAAGAACGGGCTTCGTAAGGACTTGGTTCAGGCTTTATATGATATCAAGCCCGGTGTTTTCCGTTTTCCCGGCGGTTGTATTGTGGAAGGCACCGATGAGGCTACCCGTTATGAATGGAAGAAGACTGTGGGAGCGGTAGAAAACCGTCCGTTGAATGAAAACCGTTGGCACTATACGTTCAAGCATCGTTTCTTCCCCGATTATTTCCAGACTTACGGACTGGGTTTCTTTGAGTATTTCCAGTTGTCGGAAGATATAGGTGCCGAACCGCTGCCTATTCTGAACTGCGGGCTGATCTGCCAGTATCAGAACGCTCCCGACCAGCAGGTCAGCCTGTCCAAACTCGATTCGTATATACAGGATGCGTTGGATCTGATTGAATTTGCCAATGGTGATGTCACAACCCCTTGGGGAAAAGTCCGTGCCGATATGGGACATCCCGCTCCCTTTAATCTGAAGTTCCTGGGCATTGGCAACGAACAATGGGGGCCGGAATATCCGGAGCGTCTGAAACGCTTTGTCGAAGTGCTTCGTAAGGCGCATCCCGAAATCAAGATCGTCGGCAGCTCGGGACCTCAGTCCGAAGGCAAGGACTTTGATTATCTGTGGCCGGAAATGAAAAACCTGAAAGTGGATTTGGTGGATGAGCATTTCTATCGTCCCGAAAGCTGGTTCCTGTCACAGGGCAACCGTTATGACCACTATGACCGCAAAGGTCCGAAGGTGTTTGCCGGAGAGTATGCCTGTCACGGGAAAGGCAAGAAGTGGAATCATTTCAACGCTGCCTTAATGGAAGCTGCTTTCATGACCGGACTGGAACGGAATGCCGATGTGGTGCACATGGCTACATACGCTCCCTTGTTTGCTCATGTGGAAGGATGGCAGTGGCGTCCGGATCTGATCTGGTTTGATAACTTGAACTCCGTCCGTACTTGCAGCTACTATGTGCAGCAGCTTTATGCTCATCACAAAGGAACGCATGTACTGCCACTGACGATGGATAAAAAAGCGGTGAGCGGTCAGGATGGCTTGTTTGCCAGTGCCGTATGGGACAAGCATGAACAGGCGTACATGGTGAAGATCGCCAATACTTCAGATCAGGCACAACCGGTGTCGTTGACTTTCACCGGACTGAAGAAGAATGATATATTGGCTGATGGAAAATGTATCTTGTTGCAGTCCGACGATTTGGACAAGGATAATACGGTAGGAAATCCGGAGGTCATCACTCCGAAGGAAAGTGCTGTCGCTGTTGACGGTCATGTGCTGAATGCGACAGTCGCTCCCAGAACCTTTGTCCTTTATAAGTTTGTCAAAGAGAAGAAATAAGCCACCTTCCTTTTCCAGCGAGTGTGTGCAGCCCGTCACAGGATGATTCCGCCTCCCAATACCACATCGTTCCGGTAGAAGGCGGCGGCCTGTCCTGGGGCGATGGCGGCAAGCGGTTCGTGCAGTTCTACGTGCAGGGTCTGATCCGGCAGTAAGGTCACGGTGCATCGGTTCGCCTGTTTGCGGTAGCGTATTTTCACGATCACGTCCTCCCGGCCCAACAGCAGGTCAGGTTGGTGATGTTCCATTCCTTCAGTCTCATTTCTGTCTTCTCCAACGCTTTCAGGTCGCTCAATATTACCTTGTTCTCTTCGGGGATAATTTCCTTGACAAAGACAGCCCGGTTGAGGTCTATGCCCAGTCCTCTCCGCTGACCGATGGTGTAGAAGGGATAACCTTCGTTTCGGGCAATGAAATCCCCCATTTCATCGAAAAATTTCCCCGGTTGGATATTTCCTTCGGGTACTTCCCGGCGCAGGAAAGTGCGGTAATCCATGGGGCAGAAGCAGACTCCCAGACTGTCGCGCTTGTGGGCGGCTTTCTGGAAACCACGTTCTTCTGCTATTTGTCGTACCCGGGTCTTGGTCAGTTCCCCCATGGGAGGAGCATGCGTTGCAGTATGTCCTGCGGAAGTCCCCACAGGAAGAAGGACTGGTCCTTGTCCGGGTCGGCTCCGGTGGTGATGTGGTAATGCCCGTTGATGAGGCGCCGGCGTACATAGTGTCCGGTGGCGAAGTAATAAATCCCCATTTCATCGGATATTTTCTTCAGAAGAGGCCATTTCAGGTAATTATTGCATAGGGTGCACGGGACGGGGGTATGTCCTGCCATGTATTCGTTGATGAAATAATCCATGATGGTTTTCCGGAAGATGTCACGGGCATCATAAGTAATATGTGGAATGTTCAGATGTCCGCACAGGGTGCGTGCATCCTCCAGGTATTCGGTATCGTTCTCTTTCTCGTAAAAGCGGAAAGTGACACCGGTCACTTCATATCCTGCGTCTTGCAGTAACAGGGCGGCTACGGAACTGTCCGTTCCTCCGCTCATGCCCAGCAGTACTTTGTTGTTTGTCTTCATAGTGAGTATAAAGTGTTTTTTGGGGTGTAGGCGGTCATGCCCCTCATCACCGAAGGATGGGCGGACTTCATGCGTTCAAACACTCCGTTGAGGGCGGATACGAGATCACGGCGTAATGTTCCCTCGGTGGAAACAGGGCTTGACAGGAATTTGCTTCCGAAGAAGACTGTTTTGAGAGTGGCGAATACATTCATGGGTTACTTCTTTTTAGTTTGCGAACTACAAATATACAACAAAAAAGGCGTTTGGCAAGAGGGGTGGGTAATAGGGTATGAAACTTGGGACAAGATTTGATGGAGATAGGGTGCAATACATACGTATGTGTAGGCCGATGCTTGCGTATGTGTAGGCTGATGCTTACGTATGTGTGACCCGATGCTTGCGTACGTGTAGGCTTACACGTTACTATTGTGTAGGCTTATATGTTACTAACACTTTGACTTACACGTTACTAATGCAGCCGTATGGTTTTTTACGGGGATGATAACGTGGTTCGTTTTCGTTTATCGGAGCCGTAAAATACGCCTTTATGTTTTTTAAATACATCTTGAGCTTTAAAAAATACATCTTCATCTTTTTTTAAAACAACTATACGTTTTTAAAATACGCCAGCATGTTCCGTGAACAAGCTTAGCCTGTTCCGAGTACAGACTTAGTCTGTTCAGTGAACAAGCCTAGCTTGTTCATCGTATTCCCCCTACTAAGTCGACATCCCCCTTTCTCCCGTCACCCTTTCATTTTATGCCATACACACAGACAATCAGCCGGTTAAAACTGAAACCACTTCCCCTCACTCCCGTTTCAGCCCGTAAGCTTTTGTTCCCACACTCCTTTTACTAAAAATGGTTGACTTCAAGTGTGAAAGGAGGGAAGGAACAATCGGCTTTTATTGCTGTGGCATACAAAATGAAGATAATCCCGGCATCCCTACAGGTTCATGAACAGATAATCGTCTATGCATTGAATGCTGAATTATCATCGGAACGAAAGATTTATTTTAATAATTGCATGAACATTAGTTTTCATTCATGTGAAGCTGTGTGACAGTTCTGTCTGTGCTGCTTGGCTATTGATCTTTTTTCTAGTACGAAAACGATAGGTGGCAGTCAGACCGATTTTTCGTGTTTCTTCTGTACTGATAAAGCTTTACACATCAGCATGTGTCCATACTTCGGCAAGTTTTTACCGGAACTTTAAAGTGAGGCAGTAGAAATTTAGCGGTCGTTTCCATTGAAAAGGAAACCCGCCATTGATGTGAGGTTTATCAATGGCGGGCAACTTGTTGTTTGAGGATTTCACAGCGGACTCCCGTTCAATTACATCTTTATCGTTTTATTGCGTACTTGTCTGAGTACCTTTTGCAATTCAAAGACTTTTCCCGGATACTTTTCCGCTACATTTTCCTGTTCGTTCACTTTCTGCATGTCATATAGCTGGGGAACATTCAGGTTTCCGGTCTCAACCTTCTCCGCCTTCATAAAGGTAGTGGGGTCGTCATTCGGCTCTATGTATTTCCAGTCTTTGGTGCGGACAGATAAAGTGTGGTTCATGGACTGTTCTATAATCCAGGGACGGTCTGTCTTGTCCGTTCCTGTCAGGTTGCCCGAACGGTCGTAGCTGTCCGGAGCGCTGCCTTTGGGCAGCCTGGCATTGATCAACGCTCCCAAGGAAGCCAGCCAGTCAATTTGTGACATTAATAGATCCGAGTCTCCTGTCTCTTTTATTTTCTGCGGCCAGCGGACGATGACCGGAACAGCGGTACCACCTTCGAAGGCACTATACTTGTTTCCCCTCCACGGGCCGGAAGGGGTATGCCCGTTCAATAATTCTTCCGCCCGGTCTTTATATCCGTCGTCGACTACCGGGCCGTTGTCGCTGGACAGGATAATCAGGGTGTTTTCAGCTAATCCCAGTTGGTCCAATGTCTCCATAATCTGCCCTACGGTCCAGTCAAACTGGGCGATTGCATCACCGCGCAACCCCATGGGGTTCTTTCCACGAAAACGATCATGAGGAAAACGGGGGACATGAACATCATTCGTGGCAAAGTACATAAAGAATGGTTCGTCTTTATGCTGCTTGATGAAGTCAATGGCATGAACGGTAATGGAATCGGCGATGTTCTCGTCTTTCCAAAGCGCTTTTCCACCGCCTTTCATGAATCCGATGCGGCTGATACCGTTCACAATGGACATGTCGTGTCCGTTGCTGGGGTGTAAGTTATACAGTAGCTCGGGATTATTTCTTCCGGTGGGTTCTCCCGGAAAGTTCTTGGTATAGCTCACTGCTATGGGGGAAGACGGGTCGTAGTTGGCCACCTGCCCGTTTTCTATAAATACACAAGGTACGCGGTCGGCTGTAGCGGCCATGATGTAATGGTAGTCAAACCCCAAGTCGCCCAAAGCGGCAGGTAGAGGGGCGTTCCAGTCTTGTCCGCCTGTCTTGTCTCCCAGTCCCAGGTGCCATTTGCCGATGGCGGCTGTAGCGTAACCGGCACTTTTAAACATGTCTGCCATGGTGAATTGTTCGGGACGGATAATCATCTTTGCATCGCCTGCGGCAATGTCTGTGTCCGGTCTGCGCCACGCATATTCCCCTGTCAGCAACGAGTACCGCGAAGGGGTGCTGGTGGCGGCTGTGGCATGGGCATTCGTGAAACGGATTCCTTCGGAAGCCAGTCTGTCCACGTTCGGAGTTTCTACATTCTTGGCTCCGTAGCATTTTAAATCTCCATATCCCAGGTCGTCTGCCAGGATGACGATCACATTCGGTTTCTCAGGATCTTGCGTGTGTTTCTTCTGAACACCCTCTGCCGCCACACTGTGGCAAGTGGCTAGTGTGGCAAGCAGGGAAAAGCCTGCATAATTTCTACTTCTCATCTTTATTTATTTAAGGCTTGATTGGATCTTATTTTACCGGCACCAAGGTGAAACCCCAATGGTATTCCTTATTGGCGGGCATCGTATGTTCCGGCAACGGACGGTCTCCCCAGCTGTCATAGCCGGCCACACCTTGTTGTTTCATGTCGATACATACTTCCACGAAGTTGCGCGGGGTGATATCGTTGATATGCGTCATGCGGCGTATCACGTTTTTCGCTTTTTCCTCATCGTGGTCGGCTACTTGCTCGGGGGTGAAGTTGCTCCATTGACGGGGGCGGTTGATGGTTTCTTCCGAGTCAAAGTCCTCTACGGAGTTGCGCAGGGCGTTGAATCCGATGGTATGGTCGGCACGTATGAGCAGTCCTTTTCCGCCTTTACGGCTTAATTCTACCCAACGGGTGTCGGTACGATGTCCGTTTTCTTGCGGACGGACATAATTGCCGGTGTACATTTGGTCGGCTGTAGTGCGGTAGAGATCAACGAAACTGCTTGCGTTACGGTCGATGTAGTTCTCACCCGGTCCGCGGCCAAAATATTCCACCTGGTTCATGTCGGATGGCAAACGGAAACGTACACCGATGCGTGGTACGTTCAGTTTGGAAGAGGCCAGGCGCTGGGCGTCTTGTCCTGGTGTGAAAGTAGCCATTAAAGTAGCTTCGGACACTTCCGTGTCGGCGGCCTTCATGTCGGTGGAAGTAAAGGTGATGGCTGCATGAACCACACCGTCGGGATAGATGGTGTATTTCATGATGTACAGGTTACCTGCTGCCAGTAGGTAATTGGCTGTTAACACGGTCTTGTTGCCGTCTGCCTCTGTGGTGACATCCGCCACCTGGAAATTCTTGCTGGACTGTTTCCAGATTTGTTCACGCTTAGGTTCGCCGTTGCCATAGTCGTTGTCGGTCGGTGCGCGCCAGAAGTTGGGCTGGATGCCGAAGCCTTCGGCAAAGTATTCCGTACCGTTTACTTTGTAGGAGGTCACGAGACCGCTTTTCTTGTTGAAAACGAACTGCATACGTGGTGAGGATACGGTGATAACGTCGCCGTCCGTGCTGACGGCAGTCTTGCCGCTTGCCTTATGTCCGGCTACTGCCAATGGTTCGATGGGCAGACGGAATTGTTCGGAAGCGATATCATGTCCTGCGGGGATCAAGGGTTCCGGTTCTGTGGTGGTCACTGTGAAGTCTACAAAGTATTCCGTTCCGGCTTTGGGCTTCAGTCCGTTGAGGTTGATGTCCAGTTCCTTGGAACCTTGCGGTTCGATATCCAATGATATTTTCCCACCTTTCACCGTTTTGCCGTTGGCCTTCACTGTATAGCTGATCATGTATTTCTTCAGGTTGGTGAAGTAGAAGCGGTTCTTGACCAGGAATTTGCCGGCAGCAGGGTCGATGGCCTCGAAGCCTACATTCTGGTGTGCATATTTCACTTCTGTCATAGCCGGATGCGGGGTGCGGTCCGGAGCCACGATGCCATTGCATAGGAAGTTCCCGTCGCTGGGAGCATTGACACCATAATCTCCTCCGTATGTCCAATAGTCACGTCCGTTTTCATCTTTTTCCAGAATACCTTGGTCTACCCAGTCCCAAATGTAGCCGCCTTGCAGGTTGGGATACTTGTAGATCGCTCTCCATTGTGCAGCCAGATTACCATTGGAATTTCCCATGGCGTGTGAATATTCGGAGGGCGCGATGGGACGGTCGCTGCCTTTCCGGCCTATTTCCTCCAGCCAGGCGGCACTGGGGTATTGGGGCACATACATGTCTGTGTTCCATTCCCAAAGGGCGCGCTCGTAGTTGACCGGGCGGTTCATGCCTTTCACCTCACGTTCTTTCAGCCACAGGTAGGTCTGGTAGAAGTTGTAGCCGTTGCCGGCCTCGTTGCCCAGCGACCAGAAAGCCACCGAGGGGTGGTTCTTGTTGCGCTCGTACATATTGATGGTGCGGTCCATGTGTGGTTTCAGCCATTCGGGGTTGTTGCCCAGAGATCCGCCCCGGCGGAGGTCGTAGTACATGCCGTGGCTTTCGATATTGGCTTCATCGTACACATAGATGCCGTATTCGTCGCACAATTCATAGAACTTGCGGTCTTGCGGATAGTGGCACAGGCGCACGCTGTTGATGTTGTTCTGCTTCATCAGGGTGAAGTCTTTGCGCATCAGCTCCTCGGGAACGTAATGTCCGGTCTCGGGGTTGTGCTCGTGTATATTCACGCCTTTCAGTTTGATGGGTTGTCCGTTGATGAACAGGCAGACGTATGGCTGGCCGTTTCCGGCTGTCTGGTCGGTCGGTTTGATTTCGAAACGGCGGAAACCGACTGTGTAAGGAATGATTTCGGTTGTTTTTCCTCCGTCTTTCAGAGAGATCAGTAGCCGGTACAGGTTGGGATGTTCCGATGTCCATGTCCGGACATTGTTGAGGGCGGTCTCAAAAGAGATATTTTTCTGTCCGTCCGCTGTGACAGGGCAGGGGGCGTTTCCTGCTGCCACCACTTTCTTTGCGGCATCCAGCAATTCGTATGCTACGGTTACTTCTTTGCCGGTTGCTGTATGATTGGTTACGTCCACATCCAGTTTGAAGATACCGTTCTTGTAAGTCTCGTCCAGGTGGATACCACATTGAAATCGCGGATATGGGTCTTGGGCTGTGCGAACAGGAACACATCCCGTTCAATGCCGCTCATGCGCCAAAAGTCCTGGCATTCCAGGTAAGAGCCGGTGCTCCAGCGGAATATCTTGAGAACCAGCGAATTCTTTCCGGGTTTCAGATAGTTGTTGATTAAGAACTCAGCAGGATTCTTGGAGTCCTCGCTGTATCCCACCTCTTGTCCGTTGATATATACATATACGCCGGACTTTGCCCCTTCCAGGTGGAGGAATATGTCGCGTCCGTCCCAATCGGCGGGAATTTCGATATCACGCTGATACACGCCGACCGGATTGGCTTCGGGCAGTTGTGGCGGTTGCGGGTTTCTGGGTTTGAACTCATACCCGTGATTGGTATAGATGGCCACTCCGTAGCCCTGTACTTCCCAGTTGCCGGGTACTTTGATTTCTTTCCAGGCTATATTGGCATCCGGTTGTACGATGTTGGCGGGCAGATCTTTGTAGGCATCTACATAATAAAAGTTCCATGTACCGTTTAATAGTTTGTAGTATGGGCTGTTTTCATACTTGCCGGTCAGTGCCTGAGTCCGGTTGTCGTAAGTCATGAAAGCGGTGCGCGGATATTCTTTGTTGACGGCTACGGTCTGAATATCTTTCCAATAAGGTAGTTTTGTTTCTTCTGCATGAAGAGCTTGCGTTGAGAATGCGCATACTGCGGCGCCGATCAGGCATTTAAATAAGGTTGTCATTTTAGGTTTCATAGGTTCAAATAGAAAAATGAAGAGGAAAGGGCGCTAGCTAGAACCGGCGCCCTTTCCCTTAAGTCCTTTTATGTAAAATTGCAATTATTGAATTGCGTCTGCTAGTTCAGCACCCGGTTTGAACTTGGCTGCTTTTTTAGCAGGAATAGTAATCGTTGCTTTGGTGGATGGGTTGATACCTGTTCTTGCGCTTCTTTCAGCAACAGAGAATGTTCCGAATCCGATTAATGATACTTTGTCCCCTTCCTGGAGGGCCTTTGTAACAGTTGAAACGAAAGCTTCAACCGCTTTTTTTGCATCGGCTTTGCTCAAGCCGGCTTCAGCGGCAATTGCGCTGACAAGATCTGCCTTATTCATAACGAAAATGATTAATTATTAAATGTAACACAAAAGTTTTACCGAAATCAGCGACAAATATATGCTTTCAAAATTAGAAATCAAATAGATAGCCTAAAAAAGATGCTCCAAAAATCAAAAAAACGTAAGAGAACTCTAGTTTTCTGTTATATAACAGAATAAAATTGTAAATTTGCGCACAATCAATGTTTTATAAGACGAAGAATATTTATGAATAGTATACCTACAGTAACCAAGAATTTATTGATAATAAACGTGTTGTGTTTCTTTGGAGGCGTGGTGGCCATGAAATATGGAATGAACTTGAACGACCTGCTGGGACTACACTTTTTTATGGCATCCGATTTTAATCCTGCCCAGTTGATCACTTATATGTTTATGCATGGCGGTTTCCAGCATCTCTTTTTTAACATGTTTGCTTTGTGGATGTTTGGCCGTACGCTTGAACAAGTGTGGGGGCCGAAACGTTTCTTGTCTTATTACATGATATGTGGCATAGGCGCAGGCTGGTGCAGGAGTTGGTGCAATATATACAGTATGTGACTGAATTGTCTCAATATGACAGTGTGAATACGAGGATTGCCGTGATTCCGATGGCGGAATACTTGAATCTGATGACTACAGTCGGGGCTTCGGGTGCGATCTATGGTATCTTGCTGGCATTTGGTATGCTGTTTCCTAACAGCCAGATGTTTGTATTCCCTATTCCTGTTCCCATCAAGGCTAAATATTTTGTGATGGGATATGCCGCTTTGGAGCTATTTCTGGGATTCGGAGCTTCGGGCGATGGCGTTGCTCACTTTGCGCACTTGGGAGGGATGATTTTTGGCTTTATATTAATAATGTATTGGAGGAAAAAGAATGACAATGGGCAGTTTTATTACTGATTTGAAAAATAGCTTCAACAAGGGCAGCATATATATCCAGTTCATATATGTTAATGCAGGGGTGTTCATTGTCACTTCCTTGTTGGGGATTTTATGGATGCTGTTCAACCGGGATGGAGCATCTGTGCTTCAATACCTGGAATTGCCGGCCTGGACGGTCCGGTTTGTCAAGCAACCCTGGTCTTTGCTGACTTACATGTTCATGCATGCAGGCATTTTGCATTTGCTGTTTAATATGCTATGGCTTTATTGGTTCGGGCAGATGTTCCTGTCTCTTTTCTCGGCAAAGCATTTTCGCGGACTCTATCTGCTAGGAGGTGTTTGTGGCGGTTTGCTATATATGCTCGCTTACAATGTCTTTCCTTATTTCAGTGATTCGTTGTATTATTCTTATTTATTGGGAGCGTCAGCTTCCGTACTTGCTATTGTAGTGGCCACTGCGGTACGTGCGCCGGAATATAGAGTGAACTTTATGTTTATCGGGACTGTCCGGTTGAAGTATGTGGCTCTGTTCATGGTTGTGACTGATTTGCTGTTTATGACATCGGGCAATGCCGGCGGTCATATCGCCCATTTGGGAGGTGCTTTGGCCGGATGGTGGTTTGCTTCCGGATTGTCACGCGGACATGATGCTACGGCATGGATCAACCGAGGCTTGGACTGGTTTTCGGGAGGCCTGTCGTTCCGTCGTCGGTCGAAAAAGCCTAAGATGGAGATTCATTATGGTGATAAGGCGAAAGATTACAATTACAATGCCCGCAAAAAGCAGCAAAGTGAAGAGATAGACCGCATTCTGGACAAATTAAAGAAATCCGGTTATAACAGCTTGACTACCGAAGAGAAGAAAAGCTTGTTTGATGCGAGCAAGAAGTGATATATGAAATATATTGGTCGTTTTTTGGGATGGATACTGCTGGGCATAAACCTGTGCATGGTGGTATTGTTGCTGGTATGCGCTTACAGTCCTTATATTGATCCTGTGGCTCATCCGGTAGGGTCATGCGCCGGTCTGGCTTTTCCTGCTTTTTTGATTGTCAATCTTCTGTTTCTGGTCTTCTGGCTGGTCATTTACCGTAAATATGCACTGCTTTCGTTGGCAGGAATGATCTGTTGCATAAGTGCTGTCCGTACTTATTTCCCTGTCAATCTGTTTGCGTCTGATGTGCCGGAAGGTGCCATCAAGGTCTTGTCCTATAATACGATGGCTTTTGAAAAGAACCGGGCGAACACCAAGGATAATCCGAATCCTGTGTTGGAGTATTTGAGAAACAGTCGTGCAGATATTATCTGCTTGCAGGAATATATCGTAGGAGGACGGCTGACCCGGAAAGAGGTGGATTACGCTTTGAGAGAGTATCCTTATAAGAATTATTACAAGATATCGGGTGCCAACGGCCTGGGCTGTTACTCCCGTTTCCCTATTTTGTCCGCACATCCTGTGAAGTATGCCAGTCCTAACAATGGCTCCATCGCTTATAAAATCAACGTGAACGGCGATACGCTGCTGGTTGTCAATAATCATTTGGAATCCAACAAGCTGACGGAGAAGGATAAGGAGGTTTATCGCGAAATGATGAAGGATCCTGATAAGCGGAAGGTGTCGCAAGGTTCCCGCCTGCTGGTCAGAAAACTGGCAGAAGCGTCGGCCATACGTGCTCCGCAGGCCGATTCCATAGCCCGTTTGGTGGCCGGTTACAAAGGGGGAGGCGTGATCGTGTGCGGTGATTTCAACGATTCTCCTATTTCATACGCTCACAGGGTGATAGGGAAAGGTTTGAAGGATGCTTTTGTGGAGTCGGGGAATGGCTTTGGCATATCTTATAATCAAAATCATTTTTATTTCAGAATAGACAATATTTTGTTGAGCAAGAATTTGAAATCTTACCGTTGTACGGTGGATAACACAATAAAGAGTTCGGATCATTACCCTATTTGGTGTTATGTGGCGAAAAAGTGATTTTACGTACCTTTAATTGACAGCTTATGAAAAGACTATTATTTACGTTAGCGACGTGTTGTGTAATGTGTGCATGTGAACAAAAAACAGAAACGAATCCGTTCTTTGCGGAATTCCAGACCGAGTACGGTGCTCCCGATTTCACTAAAATCAAGCTGGAGCATTATGAACCTGCTTTTTTGAAAGGAATTGAAGAGCAGAATGTGGAAATTAAGGCAATAGTTGATAATCCCGAAAAGCCTACCTTTGAGAATACCATTGTGGCGCTGGATAAGAGTGGCGGAATTTTGGCGAGAGTAAGCGGGGTGTTTTTTGCGTTGACCGAGGCGGACACAAACGACTCGCTGACGGTCTTGAATGAAAGAATGGCTCCTGTGCTTTCCGAACATAGTGATAATATCTATTTGAATCAGGATTTGTACAAACGGGTGGCCGATGTACATCAACAGGAGCAGGAAGGCAAGATAACGCTTACTACGGAGCAACACCGGTTGCTGGATAAATATTATAAAGCTTTTGTCCGTTCGGGTGCCGGACTGGATGCCGGAAAACAAGCTCGCTTGAGAGAAATCAATAAAGAACTTTCTACTTTGGGGATTGCTTTCGACAATCATATTTTAAATGAGAATAACGCCTATCAATTGGTGATCGAGGATGAGGCCGACTTGGCCGGATTGCCCGAATGGGTGAAAACGGGGGCTGCGGAAGAAGCGAAAGCAGCCGGAAAAGAAGGGAAATGGCTGTTCACTTTGCAGAATTCCAGCCGCTTGCCCTTCTTGCAATATGCAGAGAACCGTGAATTAAGAAAGAATATTTACGAGGCTTATATCAACCGGGGAAATCATGATGATGCGAATGACAATAAGGAAATATTGGGAAAAATCATAGCATTGCGGTTGGAACAGGCTAAATTATTAGGATTCGATTGTTATTCCAATTTTGTGCTGGATGAGAATATGGCTAAGAATTCGCAGACAGTCATGGACTTCCTGAACAACCTGTGGGGGTACTCGCTGAAGAATGCAAAGAGAGAAGCCGCCGAGTTGCAGAAAATAATGGATAAGGAAGGCAAGGGAGAAAAGCTGGCTGCATGGGACTGGTGGTATTATGCCGAAAAATTGCGTCAGGAAAAATATGATTTGAATGAGGATGAAATCAAACCTTATTTCAGTCTGGAAGATGTGCGTAGCGGATTGTATGCTGTGGCTAACAAACTGTACGGCATTACCTTGACAGAACTGAATAATGTACCGGTGTATGAGTCTGATGTGAAAGTGTATGAGGTAAAGGATGCCGATGGCTCGTTCCTGGGATTGTTCTATGCGGATTACTTTCCACGTGCAGGCAAGCGTGGCGGTGCATGGATGAGTAACTTCCGTGAACAGGCCGGTGAGGTGCGTCCTTTGATTTATAATGTGGCGAGTTTTACTAAACCTGCGGGGGATATGCCTTCTTTACTGACGCTGGATGAGGTGGAAACCATGTTCCATGAGTTCGGACATGCATTACACGGTATGCTGACCAGATGTAACTACAAAGGGGTGTCCGGTACCAGTGTGGCACAGGATTTTGTAGAACTGCCTTCACAGATTATGGAACATTGGGCGGTAGAGCCTGAAGTGCTGAAACTCTATGCCAGACATTATGAGACAAGAGAAGTGATTCCGGATGAACTGATTACGAAAATTCAGAACCAGGGCACTTTTAACCAAGGTTTCATGACCACTGAATTGCTGGCCGCCGCTTTGCTTGACATGGAATTGCATAACCTGACCGATACGGATAATCTGAACGTTGTCGCTTTTGAAAAAGAGACGATGGACAAACTGGGACTGATTCCTGAAATAGCCCCTCGCTATCGTGCCACCTACTTCAGCCATATTATTGGTGGATATGCTGCCGGATATTACAGCTATCTGTGGGCGGAAGTTCTTGACACGGATGCTTTTGAGGCATTTAAGGAACACGGCGTGTTCGATAAAAATACCGCAGATTCTTTCCGTAAAAATATTTTAGAGAAAGGCGGGACAGAGGATCCGATGACTCTTTACAGGGCTTTCCGTGGGGCGGATCCCAGCTTGGAACCCTTGCTTGAAAATAGAGGCTTGAAGTAAAATAGGTTGTGAGATAGAATAATTTAGGCTGCAAAAAATGCTTTTGCAGCCTTTTTTCTCTTTTGATCTTTAAATATTTGTGTTTGATACCGTGGGAATGTGAAAAAAAAACTATATTTGCAACCTTGTATAAACTAAGAATTAATCAAAAAGTAAAAATAATAAATTTCAAAGTAACATGCAAAACAAAGGATTTGTAAAGGTTTTTGCGGTATTACTCACCCTTGTATGTGTGTTTTATCTTTCCTTCTCTTTTGTGACCCGCTATCACATGGACAAAGCGGCACAAGACCCGAAAGGTGAAGCGCATTACCTTGATTCTATGCAGAATGAAAAAGTTTATTTGGGTAGTTATACGCTGAAACAGTGTCGTGAGATGGAGATTGGTCTGGGTCTGGACCTGAAAGGTGGTATGAACGTTATCCTTGAAGTATCTGTACCGGATGTTGTGAAGGCTCTGGCAGACAACAAGACTGATGAAGCGTTTAATAAAGCGGTTGCGGAAGCATCAAAACAATCCATCACCAGTCAGGATGACTTTATCACTCTTTTTGTAAAAGAGTATAAGAAACAAGCTCCCAATGGCAAATTGGCTGAATTATTTGCTACTCAGCAGCTGAAAGACAAAGTGACAACCCGCAGCTCCGACAGCGAAGTCGAGAAAGTATTGCGCGAAGAAGTGAAAGCTGCTATCGACAACTCTTATAATGTATTACGTACACGTATCGACCGCTTTGGTGTGGCACAGCCTAACATCCAGGCATTGGAAGGAAAGATGGGCCGTATCATGGTGGAACTGCCGGGTATCAAAGAACCGGAACGTGTCAGAAAATTGTTGCAGGGATCTGCTAACCTGGAATTCTGGGAAACATTCGATGCTAAAGAAATTGTTCCTTATCTTTCTTCTGTAGATAACAGACTGCGTGATATTCTTGCTGTAGAGAACGGAGCTGCTGCTGAATCTGCAGATACAGTTGCTGTCGCACAAGCTTCCGCAGTTTCTGCTGCCGACAGTCTTGCAGCCGCATTGAAAGGCGAGACAGCAAGTAACTCCGCTGCTATGGAGCAGATGAAGAAAGAACATCCGTTGGCTTCTGTCCTTCAATTGAACCCGAATGGTTATGGTTCAGTGGTAGGTTATGCTGATTATAAAGATACAGCCCAGGTAAACCAGTACCTTGCCATGAAAGAAGTGAAAGAAATGTTGCCGAAAGATCTTCGCTTGAAATGGGGAGTGAAGGCGGCAGACTTTGACAAGCAGGGACGTGTCTTTGAATTGTATGCCATCAAGTCAACTGAACGTAACGGACGTGCTCCGCTGGAAGGTGACGTGATTACGGATGCAAAAGATGAATATGACCAATTCAACAAGCCTTGTGTCAGCATGTCTATGAATACGGACGGTTCACGTCGCTGGGCTGTCTTGACAAAGAATAATGTAGGTAAGGCTATCGCTATCGTATTGGATGGTTATGTGTACAGTGCTCCGAATGTAAACGGTGAAATTACCGGCGGACATTCCCAGATCACCGGTAACTTTACTCCGGAAGTGACAAAGGACTTGGCTAACGTATTGAAATCCGGTAAGATGCCGGCTCCGGCACGTATCGTCCAGGAAGATATCGTAGGTCCGTCATTGGGTCAGGAATCTATCAACCAGGGTATCGTTTCATTTATTGTGGCGTTGATTCTGCTGATGATTTATATGTGTGCCATGTACGGATTGATTCCGGGTATGGTTGCCAACTGTGCGTTGGTCATTAACTTCTTCTTCACACTGGGTATCTTGACTTCCTTCCAGGCTGCATTGACAATGTCGGGTATTGCCGGTATGGTATTGTCATTGGGTATGGCTGTGGATGCTAACGTGTTGATCTATGAACGTACAAAAGAAGAACTGAGAGCAGGCAAGACAGTCAAGGCTGCTTTGGCTGACGGTTATGCCAACGCGTTCTCTGCTATCTTTGACTCTAACTTGACTTCAATCATTACGGGTATCATCCTGTTCTATTTCGGTACAGGTCCGATCCGTGGTTTTGCCACTACATTGATTATCGGTATTCTCTGTTCATTCTTTACAGCTGTGTTCCTGACTCGTATCGTTTATGAACACTTTATGAATAAAGACAAGTGGCTGGGTTTGACATTCACAACAGGTCTTTCCAAGAACTTGATGCAGAATGTGAACTATAACTTCATGGGTATGATGAAGCGTTCGTTCACTGTATTCGGTGCATTCATTGTGATTTGTGTCATTTCATTCTTTATCCGTGGTCTGGCGCAGAGTATCGACTTTACCGGTGGACGTAACTTTGTGGTTCAGTTTGAACAGCAGGTTGAGCCGGAAACAGTACGTGACCTGTTGAAGCAGAAAATCACAGAAGATAATGTACAGGCTATTGCTCTGGGTACAGACAAGAAGACTATCCGTATCACAACCAACTACCGTATTAATGAAGATTCTCCTACGATCGACTCTGAAATCGAAGAGTTCCTGTATCAGTCTTTGAAAGATGGTAACTTGCTGGGCGAAGGTACTACATTGGAAGTCTTTATTGACCGTGATAATCGTACCGGTGGTTCTATTATCAGTTCTCAGAAAGTAGGTCCCAGTATCGCTGATGATATCAAGACATCGGCTATCTGGTCTGTATTGTTCGCATTGGTGGCCATCGGTCTGTATATCTTGTTGCGTTTCCGCAATGTAGCATATAGTGTGGGTGCGACTGTGGCATTGGTTGTCGATACTACTTTGATTATCGGTGCATATTCCTTGTGTTATGGATGGGTTCCGTTCTCATTGGAAATTGACCAGACTTTCATTGGTGCTATTCTGACCGCTATCGGTTATTCTATTAATGACAAGGTGGTTATTTTTGACCGTATCCGTGAGTTCTTCGGCTTGTATCCGAAACGTAACCGTATGCAGTTGTTTAATGACTCACTGAATACTACGCTGGCCCGTACCATCAATACTTCATTAAGTACATTGATCGTATTGTTGTGTATCTTCGTGCTGGGTGGTGACAGTATCCGTAGCTTCGCCTTCGCAATGATTCTGGGTGTCGTGATCGGTACCTTGTCTTCTATCTTCATCGCTGCTCCTGTCGCTTACCTGACTATGGGCAACAAGATGCCGGAAGAAACAAAGGCATAAAAAGAAAGTTCCTTTTAAGAATAGATAAAAAGAGGAGGATGCTCACATCAGGGGGCATCCTCCTCTTTTTGGGTATAGCAGGGTGGCATTGATTGGCGGTAAACAGGGGGATGAATGTCTCCGGCGGTCTCAAAAAGTAACTTAAGTGCATCGGGCAAGTAACTTATCTTACTTGGCTCATGAACTTATCTTATTTGGTCCATGAACTTATCTTACTTTTTTTACGCTATATTCCGCAGATTAATCTTGTCTGGCCATCATTGTGAAAATTAGTTATCTGACGACTCTTCCGGAGGCGTTTCCTTGCATCAGCCCTTCCACTTCTTCTACCGTTACCTGGTTGAAGTCTCCATAGATGGTATTTTTCAATGCGGATGCGGCAAGAGCGAATTCTAATGTTTTTTGGTCATTGTCGGAGTAAGTCAGCAGACCATAAATCATGCCGCCGACAAATGCATCGCCTGCACCCACGCGGTCTATCTCGTGAACAATATCGTAAATTCCGGTATGCTTTAATGTGCCTTCTGCATAAAGTACAGCGGCCAGCAGGTTGTGATTAGAGGTGATGGAATTACGTAATTCCAGAAATATTTTCTGGCATCGGGGGACTTGTTCCGATACTTTCTGACCGAATGCTTTGAAGCCGGACAGATCTAATGGATACGAAGTGTCTGTCGCTTTAAACCCTACCGGAGAAATACCGAATATTTCTTTGTATTCGGGTTCCGCACCGAAAATGACATCACTATATTGGACCAGGGGAAGCATGACCTCTGAAGCGGATTTGCCGTAGTTCCATAATTTTTTGCGGAAATTCAAATCGCACGAGATTGTCAGCCCCAGGCGGTCTGCTGTTTGCAGGGCTTCCAGACAGGCATCCGCTCCTTCCTGTGACAGAGAGGCCGCTATGCCCGACCAGTGAAACCAGCCGGCGTCGGAAAGAATTTTTTCCCAGTCTATCATGCCGGGACGTAAAGTGGCGAAAGAAGACCCTTCACGGTCATACACTACATTGGAGTTGCGAAATGCGGCACCACTCTCCAGAAAATATAATCCCATGCGTTTCCCGCCATAAATAATGCCGTCTGTACCTAATCCGTAGGCTCGGAGTGAATCTACGCAGGCTTGCGCCATTGCATTGTCGGGCAGCCGGGTGACGAATTCTGTGGGAATGCCAAAGTTGGCCAGTGATATGGCTACATTCGCTTCACTTCCACCATAAGTGGCAATAAATTCGTTTGTTTGGGAAAAACGTCGGAAATGGGGAGCGGTCAGTCTTAGCATCACCTCTCCGAATGTAACGACTTTCTTGTTTCTGGTAATAGCTCTTGTATTCATCGTACGTTTTTAATCAGTATGTTAATCAGTACGAAGATACGACCAAAATTTTAGATAAGTGCAAAAATGTAGAAAAATAAGGCTGTGCCTGTTCCGGAACTTTTTCTGGGGGGGGAGGCATTTCCTTCTTTGTATGCAGTGAAAACGGTTGATGGTAATATCATGTTGTCCCGGAGAATATAATTTCTGTTCTTTTAATAGGGGCTTGTGTATCAGGTTGTGAAAGCATTTCACTATCTTTGTGCATTAAAATCTACTAACTCTATGAGACATTTATTAAGTTTGGTCTTATGCATGTTTGTTTTTGTGTGTTCCCAAGCCCGGATAGACAACAAGGCATATTGGAAGCTGGATGTGGAAAGCGGGTTGTCCCATTCGAATGTGACGGATGTGTGTACTGATTCCCAAGGTATGCTATGGGTGGGGACTGTTTATGGGCTGAACTGTTACGATTACTATCAGATAAGGACTTATTTTCATGAATACGGAGATCCTTTCTCGTTGCCTGGAAGTAGAATCTATTTCGTTACGGAGGATGCATACGGCACGATTTGGGTGTCTACTGACGGCGGATTGGCGACTTATGACAGGGAGAAGAACCGCTTTACTCCGTTGCTGCCGGATGCCCCTCTTTTTGTCTCTGTCTTCCACAAGACCGGGGAAAGAATCTTACTTGGTGGCTCGTCACTCTATTGCTATACATTCAAGGATAAGAAAATCAGTGAGATACCTCTGGGGAATGTTTGTGCGGGCCCTTCACGAATTGTAGGCATTCATCAATGGAGCAAGGATGTTTGTCTGCTGGTTATGAGTAACGGACGGATTATAGAGTACAACGAAAGGAAAAAAGAGTGTCGTGACGCCGGATTCGGGCAGCCGGAGAACAGAGTGATTGCGTCTTATCTGGACTCCTTGAAAAATCTTTATCTATCAGTCTATCACGGAGGTATAGTGGTTTATGGAAGTGACGGCAAAATGAAAAAACTGCCGGATAGCCATCACGCTGTCCCGGCTAATACGACTGTGCTGGACTTTGAAGAGAAGGATGGAACGCTATGGGCAGCGACGGACGGTGACGGAATTTATGTACTGGATTTGACGGACTTTCATTGGACGACCAGGTTGAGGCATCTTCCGGAAGATCCTAATTCACTACCGGCCAATTCAATAACCTGTCTTTATAAAGATGCGTTGCAGAATATCTGGGCGGGAAGTGTGCGCGATGGTGTGCTAAAAATAAGCCAGACCTTCAGCCGTGCCTATACGGAAGTCCCTTTCGGAAGCCGTTATGGTTTAAGCAATAAAACCATCTTGTCTATTTGTCAGGACGCACATGGCATGATATGGATCGGCACGGATGGAGGCGGGCTTAATCTGTACCATCCGGAGGAGGATGTGTTTACTCATTTCCCCTCTACCCGTCATCAGAAAGTAGTTTCCATTGCCGAGTATTCCGCTGATATGCTGCTGATTTCATGTTATGATGACGGAATTTATCTTTTTAATAAGAAGACGGGAAAGTGTACTCCCTTTGTCATTGTCGACCCGAAGATCAATGAGCAGATGTGCAAGGAGGGTTATCTGGTTCTGGTTTACAGGGCGTCTGCCGGCCGTTTCCTCTTTCTGGCGGGCAGTCCGTATATATACGATAGAGAGCATGGAAAGTTCAGCCTTCTCAGGAGCGGGGAAGACGGGGAGACACTGATAGGGCTTCAATTGGTCAGCGTGGATGGCGATGTGGCGTTCTTTCAGCAAAAGAATAAAATATTAAAAGCCGATCTGGCAGATCATACCCTTTCCGTTTTCTACCGGATAACCGATGGCGAGCAGGTGGAAGTGGTAAGCAGGGATGATCAAGGCCTTTTCTGGATAGGCACGGATCATGGGCTGAGAAGGCTGGATCCCGTGACCCAAAGATACGAGAAGATTGAGACGAACCTGTTCAAACGGGTATCGGCCATACAGACCGACCATAACAACCAATTGTGGATTGGCGCGCAGAATATGCTTTTCTCTTATGACACCCGGCTGAAGACTTTTTTTTATTTTAGGTGGTCCGAATGACTATTTTCCGAATGAGTTATCCACTATCTATGCGCCGCCATCCTATAAAGAATATATTTATCTGGGGGGCATTCACGGATTGCTACGGATCAATAAAAAGGTTGTTCAGGCTAGTGACAGCATTGAGATCCGACTGGCGGATATTGTGCTGGACGGGGTCTCTTTAGGTAAGGATAGGCAGGCGGAAACAGGTGTTCAAATTCCGTGGAATTACAAATCGTTCCAGCTGAAAATAAGAAATGCGGAGAGAGACATTAACCGGAAATACATTTACCGATATATGGTAAATCACAATCATGAGCGTATAGACATAGAATCTTATGACCCTGTACTTTCCATGCCCCTGCTGGCTTCGGGCAATTATTCGGTCTCGGTGTCTTTTTATACTCTTAATGGCGTTTGGAGTGAACCGGTGCGGTTATTGGAGTTTGACGTGATGCCTCCTTGGTATAGAGACGCTAGAATCAGAGGACTCCTGCTGCTCATTCTGGTGGCTTTCCTTTATTGGAGGATCGCTGCGATGCTGAAAAAGAAGGAAGCGAAAGCGCAAAAGAAGATGGAGGAGGTACTGGAGAGCACCAGTCAGGAGAAAGTGCACTTCTTGTTGAATGTGAGTCATGAATTGCGTACCCCCTTGACATTGATCTATTCTCCTTTGCACAAACTGCTTGAAAAATTGGAGCAGCCGGAGATGGGTGGTGACGAGAGAAAGGAATTACGTACCCAGTTGATCAGTGTGCACAGGGCGGCTGACCGGATGAAGTCCATTATAAACATGACTTTGGATATCAGTAAGATTGATAGCGAGGAGTATAAGCTACAGCTGATGCCTCATGCGGTGAATGAGTGGATTTACGCTGTTGCCGAGGGGTTCAAGTATGAGGTGGAGGATAAGTCCATGGAGCTGGACTTCCGGCTGGAAGAGTTGCCTTCCCCTCTTCGTTTTGATGATAGGAAATGTGAAATCATTCTTTCCAATTTGCTGATGAATGCTTTGAAGTTCTCTCCGGTTGGCGGGCGGATAGCTATTTCCACGATGCGGCATGACGGGTATCTGCGGATCAGTGTCGCCGACCAGGGGCCCGGATTGGGTGATATCCATCCGGAGAAATTGTTTGCCTGGTTTTACCAGGGAGCTCATACCAAAGGAGGGACCGGTGTAGGGCTGGCATACAGCAAAGTGTTGGTAGAGAAGCATGGAGGAACGATAGGAGCCTGCAATAATGCCGATGGAGGGGCCACTTTCTACTTTGAACTGCCGCTCCTTGTACAGGAAGACGAGGTGGAAAAGAGGATTCCGGAAGTCCCTCCGTTTTTTTCTTCGCCTCTTTCCATCGAGACCGACGGACATACGGAACTCAATCTTGCCGAGTACTCCATACTGATTGTGGAGGATAACCGCGAATTGTGCGAGTTCTTGGAAAAGGCGTTGAGGGACGATTACAAGGCGGTCCTTACGGCTTATGACGGGGAGCAGGCTTGGGAAGTGTTGTCCCAACAGGCGGTAGACCTGGTTATCAGTGATGTCATGATGCCTCATGTGGGAGGATACGAACTGTGCCGGCGGATCAAGTCGGATGAGCTGTCAAGCCATATACCGGTAGTGCTGCTCACCGCGCTGGGCGATACAAACAGCATGGGGACAGGATACAGGATGGGAGCCGACGCCTATGTATCAAAGCCGTTTGACATGGAGGTGCTTCAGCAGATGCTGCGCAGCCAGTTATGGAACCGCGAATTATTGAAGAAGCAATACCGGGAGAAGTTTATCCGGGTGGTTCCTGCCCAACCTGCCGGAGGCATGACTCCCGACGAGCTTTTCCTGGAGAAACTTAATCAATTGATTCTGGACAATCTCTCCTCAGGAGAACTGAATGTAACCTTCCTGACTCAAGAAATGGGCATCAGCCGCACACCGCTGTATGCCAAGTTAAAAGCGTTGACAAATTTGGGGGTGAATGATTATATCAACCGGATGAGAATAGAGAAAAGCGTAGAGTTGCTGCTTCATTCCTCCCTGCCTATCTCCGAAATTTCCGAGAGAGTAGGTTTTGAATACCACCGCTATTTCAGCACCCTGTTCAAACAGGTAAAGGGAATGTCACCCCGACAGTTCCGCCAGGAGGGCAAAATTTCCTGATTTGTACTTATATTCAAGGAAATTCCTTGAAAAAGAACGATAAATGAAGTAAAGAGACGTATTCATGAAGTCTCTTTACTTGCCTTATTATACCTTCGCGACAACAAAAACAATATAATTTAATTCCTGGGAAATAATTATAAATCTAACGTTTACTATGAGAATGATGCTGATCGTTTCTTGATGTATAGAGAAGTGTTCTCTGAACGAAGTCAGTGAGTTGGTTCCTTATATTGAGAATTCGTATTTATTTATAAAAAACATTTTATTATGGAAGTTAACCTTATTAAGAATTTAAGAAGAACCCAGATGGTGAACTATGGCAAAATACTAGGTGCCGGTTGTTGTCTGTTATGTGCGGTTCCGGTTTTTGCCGCAGGATCATTGACCGAAACTCCGTCTGTTTATGTGTCGCAGCAGACTGTGAACCAGTGTACCGGTGTCGTGAAAGATGCGGCCGGTGAGACGGTTATCGGAGCCTCTGTTGTAGTGAAAGGAACTACGAATGGTACCATTACCGGCATAGACGGTAGCTTTATGCTGCCCGATGTGAAAAAAGGCGATGTCATTCAAATTTCTTTTGTCGGCTATGTAACTCAAGAAGTGGTTTGGAAAGGTGCCCCTCTCAATGTTACGCTGAAGGAAGATGCACAGGCACTGGAAGAAGTGGTGGTAGTGGGATATGGAACACAGAAAAAGGTGAACCTGTCCGGTGCGGTGGCACAAGTGTCGGGTGAGGTACTCGAGAACAGACCGTTGGCCAATGTGGGTGCCGGCTTGCAGGGTGTCATCCCTAACCTTAACATCAATATGAACAGTGGCGCGCCGGGTCAGGGAGCCAGCTTTAATATCCGTGGTAATACCTCTCTGAATGGAGGATCTCCCTTGGTCTTGGTCGATAATGTGCAGATGGACCCCAACTTGCTTAACCCCGAAGATATTGCCTCTATCTCCGTATTGAAGGATGCCTCGTCGGCAGCCATTTACGGTGCCCGTGGTGCGTATGGTGTGATTCTGATTACCACCAAGAACGGAAAGAAATCGCAAAAGGCTCAAATCTCGTTGTCTGCCAACGGCTATTGGCAAAGCCTGTAGTCAAGGTAGAGGGAATCAACTCGATGGAATATCTGGAGATGATAGACCGTGCCAACAAACACAACGGCAGCAGCAGTGAGCATTACTTCAATCCCAAAATTTATGAATACGCCAAGAAATATTTCGATGATCCGGTAAATAACAAGCCTGTGTTCTATGATCCGGACATGGATCCCACCAGATATCAGTATTGTGGTAACACGGACTGGTGGAACGAAATTTACAAGAAAGCCAGTTTCTCGCAGCAGTATAACCTGAATGTAAGTGGAGGTACCGAAAAGACAACCTACTACGCATCGCTGGGCTTTGCCGATCAAACCGGTTTGCTGAAGGCGGACAAAGATAACTACAAACGGTTTAACATGAACCTGAATGTGTCCACTGACATTACCAGCTGGCTGAACTTCTCGGCCAAGGTGATGCACACCTATACGAAAGAAGGACACCCCGGTGGAGGTATGTCACAGAGTATGCTGGGAACCTATACCGGATACTTCAAGAACGACCTTAGCCCGCTGATGCCGGTGAAACATCCGGACGGACACTACTCGGGACAGGGAAATTCAACTAATCCGGTAGCTATACAGGAGCTGGGAGGACAGGAAAATATACGTCAGAATGACTTGTGGATTACAGGAGCATTGCGCCTGACTCCCGTGAAGGGACTGACTATCACTACAGACTACACCTTCAACGGCTGGTTCCGCAACGGTAAAAGACATGTCAGACCTTTCTTGGAATACCGCGCCGTACCGGGAGCCGAAGCACTGTATCCCTGGACGAAGGTCAGCAGCGTAAACATGTATAACAATGAAGACTACTATCAGGCATTCAATGCCTTTGCCGAGTACCAGCTTACCCTGGACAAGGTGCACAACTTCAAGGCGCTGGCGGGTTATAACCAAGAATATAAACACAGCCGTGGATTTAACGCTTCCCGCCAGGGACTGATTGACACGGACAATCCGGCCTTGAACCTGGCGACCGGTGAAAGAGGAGTCGGTGCCTCGGAAACACACTGGGCCATCAATGGCGTCTTTGTCCGTCTGAACTATGATTACAAACAGCGGTATTTGCTGGAATTGAACGGACGTTACGACGGTTCTTCCCGTTTCCCGAAAGACGACCGTTACGCTTTCTTCCCTTCCGGCTCGGTAGCCTGGAGAATCTCGGAAGAGGCTTTCTGGACTCCTCTCAAGAATGTATGGAATGACATGAAGATCCGTGCTTCATACGGTAGTCTGGGCAATCAGGCGACCGGTGACCTGGGCAACTTCTACTATCTGCCTTCTTATGGAGTAAATTCCAATATGGGCTATATCCTGGAAGGGGCGCGTCCGGTGGCTGTCGGACCTTCAGGACTGGTGAGCAACTCGTTTACCTGGGAGACTGTCAATCAGATGGACTTCGGTTTTGACGCTTCTTTCTTCAACAACCGCCTTACAGCGACTTTCGACTGGTATCGTCGTGATACCAAGAATATGCTGACCCGCGGACAGGAACTTCCTTCTGTACTGGGTACGGGAGTCCCTAATGAAAATGCGGCCGATATGAAGACTACGGGATATGAACTCTCTTTAGGATGGAATGGCAGCGTGGGCAACGGATTCAATTATTATGTAAAGGCGATCCTGTCCGATTATACTTCGGAAATTACACGCTTCAGTAACGAAACAGGCTCTTTGGGATCATACTATGTAGGCCGGAAGCTGGGAGAAATCTGGGGACTTGTGTCCGACGGCTTGTTCCAGAGCGATGAAGAAGCGGCCAAAGCCAACCAGTCCGCCGTATGGGGAGGAACCTGGAAAGCGGGGGATGTGCGCTATGTGGACTTGGACGGTGATGGAAAAATCAGCTACAAGAGCAGCACTTTGGGCGACCCGGGCGACCGCAAGATTATCGGTAACAGCACACCTAGATACCAATACGGGTTTACTGCCGGATTCACTTATAAAGGCTTCGATTTTGAGATGATATGGCAAGGTATCGGCAAAAAAGACGTGATGTTGGGTGGCGAGCAATTCTGGGGATTCCAGGACGAATGGGGCGTACCGGTGAAAACGACACTGGACTACTGGACCGAAGATAACCGCGACGCTTACTTACCGGCTCCGGGATGGAGCAACTGGGGAAACCGTCAGACTTGTTCGCGCTATTTGCAGGACGCTTCTTATCTTCGCCTGAAGAATGTGACGTTGGGATATACCTGCCGCAAGCATGGGTGACCAAGGCCGGCTTGAACAAAGTGAGAGTGTATGCCAATGGTGAAAACCTGTTGACCTTTACTTCTCTTGTCGAGTCCTTCGACCCCGAGACTTTAAATAATTTGACCTATCCTATCACTCGTAAAATTTCGGTAGGTATTAATGTTACGTTTTAACCCCTAAAAAGAATAGAAAGATGAAATATAAATATTTATTAGCAGGAGTGGGCTTTATGGCCTTGATGAGTTCCTGTGAGTTTACCGATATCTCTCCCAAGGATTCACTGACTGACAAGTCTTATTGGGGTAAAGCAGAGGATTTGAAACTGTATGCGAACAACCTTTACACCATGTTCCCGGGGCCGGACTATAACCTGGACAGTCAGAGTGACGACTGTGTAAGCACTACCGCCAACGCCACTCTGTTTGATGATGTAACCGTGCCCGGTTCGGGAGGTGGATGGAGTTGGGGAAACATACGCATTTGTAATTTCTTCTTAAACAGATACCATACAGCGGTGGGTTCTGAGAGTGAGATAAACCGTTATGTGGCGGAAGTGCGTTTCTTTAGAGCATTGGATTATTTCTCCAAAGTAAAATCCTTTGGCGATGTGCTTGGTATGAAAGCGATTTGAAAGCCGATGACAAGGAATTGCTTTACAAGGCGCGCGATCCCAGGAATTTTGTTATCGGTAAAATAATAGAGGATTTGGAATTTGCCGCCCAGTGGCTGCCTACCCCCGATAAGGCAGGGACCGGAAGACTACATAAATATGTGGCGTATACCCAGCTTTCGCGTGTTTGCCTGTACGAAGGTACACACATGAAATATCACAATGAAAGCGGCAGCATTACTTCACAGGCGCTTTTGGAGAAAGCCGTGAAGGCAGCCGAAGCGGTGATGGCGTCAGGATTGTATGATATTGTGAAAGCTACGGATGCCGGATGCGGACAGCAGGCTTTCGAGGGATATCCCTTATATTATGGCAACCTTTTCATTCAGGAAGATTTGACCGGGAACAAAGAATGTATTCTGCCCCGGATCTATATAAAAGACTTGCTGATGCATTGGCTGGGGCGTGACTATGCGAAAAAAGGACTGGGGTATTCCAAAGACTTCCTGGAAACATTCTTGTTCAGAGACGGAAAGCCCATTTCAGCGCATAAGGAATATGATGATGCCACCTTGGAAAAGGAACTGGCGGACAGAGATCCACGTATGTATCAGATTATCAACAACCCCCATCGTCCCACTTTGATTGACTTGGAAGGTGTGCATGTATGGGAAAGTCAGAACATTGCTCCTAATCAGGGTGTGTCGGGCTATAATTTGACTAAATATTTGTCTCCGATACCCGATCAGAATGAAGCGAACAGCAGTACTTACGACTGGTTCCTTTACCGCTATGCGGAAGTTCTGTTGAACTATGCCGAGGCGAAAGCCGAATTGGGCACATGTACACAGGCTGATTTGGACAAGACGGTTAATTTGCTGCGCGACCGTGTGGAGATGGCTCATCTGTCCATCAACCCTGTTGTAGATAACAGCGTTGACTATGGTTATTCCATTTCACCGCTTCTTTATGAAATTCGCCGCGAGCGCCGTGTGGAACTGGCTACCGAAGGCTTCCGCTGGAGTGACATCGTGCGCTGGAAGGCAGGAAAGTTATTGGAGAATCCGAAAACTTATCTCGGCATGACACTTTCGGAAGAATCAATGGCCAACTATCCGGAAGGTACTTTCGACGGACGTAAGGTAACGATCGGTGGTAAGACTTATTTGAAGATCTACGAAAAAGCATTGGATGATGCCGGACGCAAATGGTCGGCCAATGACAAGCGTTATTTGAATCCTTTGCCTACAGACCAGCTGGTGCTGAATAAAAATCTGACTCAGAACCCGGGATGGGAAGAATGAGATTAGTCATTTAAATTGTGATTTTTTTAAGTGGGAGATGTGTCAGCATGGCACATCTCCTTTTCTTGTATAAAACAGGTTATGGGCAAGTTCCGGCTTATGCCTGGGCTTGTTGCATATAAAAATGGGGAGTACCTCTCCAAAGGCACTCCCCATTTTATTCATTTAATATGAGTGGTTTATTTATTGAACCGTACTTTCAATTTGGCAAGCATATCCTGTGTCATACTGTCCAGGTCATATTCCGGTTTCCATCCCCATTCCTCACGGGCACAAGTGTCATCCAGTGAGTTCGGCCATGATTCGGCGATAGCCTGACGTAGCGGATCTACCTTGTATTCCATTTGGAAATCGGGCATATACTTCTTTATATTGTTATAGATGATTTCCGGATCAAAGCTCATAGACGCAATGTTGAACGAATTGCGATGAACCAGTTTGTCGGGATTCGCTTCCATTATTTCAATGGCTGCACGTAAGCCGTCAGGCATATACATCATGTCCATGAATGTGTTGGCTGCGATAGGACATTCAAATTTTTCACCTTTTACAGCCGAGTAGTAGATATCTACTGCATAGTCAGTGGTTCCGCCGCCCGGAGGTGTGACATACGAGATTAATCCGGGGAAACGGACGGAGCGGGTATCTACGCCGAAACGGATATGGTAGTAGTCACTCAGTAATTCTCCCGATACTTTGGTCACCCCGTACATGGTGCGCGGATTACGGATGGTATCTTGTGGAGTCTTGTCTTTGGGTGTGTTGTTTCCGAATACACCGATAGAACTTGGAGTGAATACGGCGCATCCCATTTCACGTGCCACTTCCAATACGTTGAACAATCCTCCCATCCCGATTTTCCAGGCCAGTTGAGGTTTGGCTTCCGCTACTGCCGACAGTAAAGCTGCCAGATTGTAAATGGTGTCGATGTTGTACTTTGATACAGTCTCGGCGATTTGTTGTTCATTAGTGATATCTACAATGGCAGAAGGACCTGACTCTTTTAATTCCCCTTTAGGCTCGGCACCGGGAATGTATCCAGCTACGATGTTACCATTATAAATACTTCTTAATTTCATGGTTAGTTCCGAACCGATCTGACCGGTGGAGCCGATAATTAATACATTTTTCATAGTTTGCTATTTGCTATAAATTTCCTTTTGGAAGCAAAGATAGAGAGAAAACTGCATATTTTATCAAAAAATTCTCTATAATTTAACCGGATATCGAAAAAAAATAAGAACTTTGTCAAACAGGACTGATTTTTTAATTCAAACTTATATACTTAATAAAAAAAGCAAAGCTATGTATGATAAAATGAAGGAGTTCCTTGCGAAGGAACTGGCTGATATTAAAGCGGCCGGACTGTATAAAAATGAACGGATCATTACCACACCTCAGCGTGCGGACATCAAGGTGAATGACGGAGAAGATGTGTTGAACTTTTGTGCCAACAATTATTTGGGCTTGTCAGATAACCAACGTTTGATCAATGCGGCTAAAGAGGCGATGGACACGCATGGCTTCGGTATGTCTTCCGTACGCTTTATCTGCGGAACTCAGGATTTGCACAAGCAACTGGAAGCTGCCATCTCTGATTATTTTAAAACAGAAGACACCATACTTTATGCTGCTTGTTTCGATGCTAACGGTGGCTTGTTCGAGCCGCTGTTTACAGAAGAAGACGCTATTATTTCGGATGCGTTGAATCATGCGTCTATTATAGATGGTGTACGCTTGTGTAAGGCAAAACGCTATCGTTACGCTAATGCCGACATGGCTGACCTGGAACGTTGTTTGCAGGAAGCGCAGGCGCAGCGTCACCGCATTATTGCTACAGATGGTGTATTCTCGATGGATGGCAATGTAGCTCCCTTGGATAAGATTTGTGAACTGGCGGAAAAATATGACGCATTGGTAATGGTGGATGAATCTCATTCAGCCGGTGTGGTAGGTCCTACAGGACATGGTGTGGCCGAACAATTTAATGTGTACGGTCATGTGGATATCTTTACCGGCACATTAGGCAAGGCATTTGGTGGTGCGATGGGAGGATTCACTACCGGAAAGAAAGAAATTATTGATATGTTGCGCCAGCGTTCACGTCCTTATCTGTTCTCTAATTCTGTAGCCCCTGCCATCATTGGCGCCAGTCTGGAAATGTTCAAGATGCTGAAAGAAAGTGATGCTTTGCATACCAAGCTGATGGATAATGTGAATTATTTCCGTGACAAGATGCTGGCTGCCGGCTTTGACATCAAACCAACTCAGAGCGCGATTTGTGCTGTGATGCTTTATGATGCGAAACTGTCTCAGGATTTTGCAGCCAAGATGCAGGAAGAAGGCATATATGTGACCGGTTTCTATTATCCGGTTGTTCCGAAAGGACAGGCACGTATCCGCGTCCAGTTGTCTGCCGGTCATGAAAAGGCGCATTTGGATAAGGCGATTGCCGCATTTATGAAAGTGGGCAAGGAACTTGGGGTGATTAAATAAGCGGCTCTAAAGATTATCTGGATAAAATAAAAGCAGTAAATGGTTGTATAACAACTGTTTACTGCTTTTTTGTAGCCCCGAGGGGAATCGAACCCCTATCTAAAGTTTAGGAAACTTCTATTCTATCCGTTGAACTACAAGGCCCCTTTGCGGCTACAAAGGTACTCCTTTTTGTTAAAATGGCAATATGAAAGATTGAAAAATGTCTTAAGTGGAAAGAAAATAATCCTTTCTTTGCTGTTTTGTCATTTTTCGCCTGCTTTTGAGGGCCTGATAATGGATTTATCCGGCTATGGACTTTCATGTTGTTTATAAAACATGGATAAAAATAATAAATTGTAAAAACGAACAGCTTCTATCCGTTATCATAATGATAGAAATTATGCTTTTAAACAGGTATTTATCTCTGATTTTTCTTGGCTTGTAATTAAATAAACCTTTAATTTTGTGCATTTTGATATTCGAACGTAGTTTGATAGCGGAATATTTTGTCCTTTGGCAGAACTTTCCGAACTTTGCAAACAGTGAAATTTTGTAACCCTAAATAATAAGTTATGGCAGATGAAATGATAGTCAAGGAGTTGGACCAGGTGGTGGTCCGTTTCTCAGGCGACTCAGGCGATGGTATGCAGCTGGCCGGAAATATCTTTTCTAATATTTCGGCTACAGTGGGAAATGATATCAGTACATTCCCCGATTACCCGGCGGATATACGTGCCCCGCAAGGTTCGTTGACCGGTGTGTCAGGTTTTCAGGTGCATATCGGTGCGGGTAAAGTTTTTACCCCCGGCGACAAATGCGACGTATTGGTCGCAATGAATGCCGCTGCATTGAAAACACAATACAAATTTGCGAAGCCCACAGCTTGTATCATTATTGATACAGATTGTTTCCAGAAATCAGATCTGGACAAGGCGGCTTTCAAAACAGACAATCCGATTGAAGAGATGGGGATTAAGCAGGATGTGATTGCTGCCCCTATTTCACAGATGGTGAAAGACTGTCTGGCAGATACGGGCATGGATAACAAGTCAATGTTGAAATGCCGTAATATGTTTGCTTTGGGATTGGTTTGCTGGTTGTTTAACCGTGATCTGACTGTTGCTGAAAACTTCTTGCGCGAGAAATTTGCGAAGAAGCCGCAAATAGCCGAAGCGAATATTAAAGTGATACACGCCGGATATGATTATGGTCACAACACCCATGCGTCTGTAGATCATACTTATAAGGTGGAAACCAAATCTAAAGTACCCGGAAAGTACATGGATATCAGCGGAAACAAGGCTACGGCATACGGTTTGATCGCTGCTGCCGAGAAAGCAGGCCTGCGTTTGTTCCTCGGATCTTATCCTATTACTCCGGCAACAGATATTTTGCATGAGTTGTCTAAACATAAATCATTGGGCGTGACTACTGTTCAGTGTGAAGATGAAATTTCAGGCTGTGCTACGGCTGTCGGTGCCTCATTTGCAGGTGCGTTGGCGGCTACTTCTACTTCGGGACCGGGTGTCTGTCTGAAGTCGGAGGCTATGAACCTGGCTGTTATTACAGAATTGCCACTGGTGGTTGTTAATGTACAGCGTGGCGGCCCTTCTACCGGTTTGCCTACGAAGTCCGAGCAGACCGATTTGTTGCAGGCTTTGTTTGGCCGCAACGGCGAGTCTCCCATGCCGGTCATTGCCGCAGCTTCTCCGACTCACTGCTTCGATGCCGCTTATGATGCTTGTAAGATTGCCTTGGAGCACATGACTCCGGTGGTGTTGCTGACTGACGGCTTTGTAGCCAATGGCTCCGGTGCATGGAAATTGCCTGATCTGGCAGACTATCCGGCTATCAACCCGCCGTATGTCACTCCGGAAATGAAGGATAATTATACTCCTTACAAGCGTAATGCCGAAACGGGTGTCCGTTATTGGGCATTGCCGGGACAGGAAGGTTATATGCATATCCTGGGAGGTTTGGAGAAAGACAGTGATACAGGCGCTATTTCTACTGAACCTGAAAACCATGACTTGATGTGCCGCCTGCGTGCCGAAAAGGTGGCTAAGATTCCGGTGCCTGATGTTCAGGTGCAAGGTTGCGTAGAGGACGCGGATCTGCTGATAGTAGGTTTCGGTGGAACTTACGGTCATTTATATTCAGCCATGGAGGAAATGAACCGTGCGGGCAAGAAGGTTGCTCTGGCACATTTTGTTCATTTGAACCCGCTGCCTCAAAATACGGCAGAAGTGCTGAGGAAATATAAGAAGGTAGTCGTGGCTGAGCAGAATCTTGGTCAGTTTGCCGGATATCTCCGTATGAAAGTGGACGGATTTGTTCCTTATCAGTTTAATGAGGTCAAAGGCCAGCCGTTCGTAGTCAGCGAGTTAGTTGATGCTTTCACCGAGATCTTAAATAAATAATAACCGTAAAGAAAGTAAAGACTATGAGCGAATATACAGCAAAAGATTTCAAAAAAGGACAACCTCGCTGGTGTCCGGGTTGCGGTGACCATTTTTTCTTGGCTTCGCTGCACAAAGCGATGGCTGAATTGGGAGTGGCTCCTCATGATACTGCCGTTATTTCCGGTATCGGATGTTCCAGCCGTCTTCCTTATTATATGAATACATACGCCATGCAGACGATACACGGTCGTGCGGCAGCCATTTCTACGGGTTGCAAGGTGGCTAACCCGAAGATTACTGTCTGGCAGATTTCGGGGGATGGCGATGGTCTGGCTATTGGTGGAAATCACTTTATACATGCCGTTCGTCGTAATATCGACTTGAATATGATTCTGTTGAACAACCGTATCTACGGTTTGACCAAGGGACAGTATTCTCCGACTTCTCCGCGCGGATTTGTCAGTAAGTCCTCACCTTACGGAACCGTGGAAGATCCGTTTCATCCGGCTGAATTATGTTTTGGCGCGCGTGGACGTTTCTTTGCCCGTGCGGTAGCCACGGATGGTCCCGGTACAGTGGAGATTCTGAAGCTGCTGCCAATCACAAAGGTGCGGCTGTATGTGAGATTCTTCAGAACTGTGTCATCTTTAATGATGGAACACACGAATCGGTATATACGAAAGAAGGCCGTTCCAAGAATGCCATTTATCTGGAACATGGCAAACCGATGTTGTTTGGTGCGGAAAAAGAATACGGACTGATGCAGGACGGTTTCGGACTGAAAGTGGTAAAGCTTGGTGAGAATGGTGTGACGGAAAAAGATATTTTGGTGCACGATGCTCACTGTATGGACAATACTTTGCAGTTGAAGCTGGCATTGATGGAAGGACCGGATTTCCCGGTTGCATTAGGGGTGATTCGTGATGTGGAAGCTCCTACTTATGACGATGCCGTTAACGCACAGATTGAAGAAGTGGCTGCAAAGAAGAAA
The DNA here is from genome assembly GCF_000614185.1 of Phocaeicola sartorii JCM 17136 = DSM 21941. Taxonomy (GTDB): domain Bacteria; phylum Bacteroidota; class Bacteroidia; order Bacteroidales; family Bacteroidaceae; genus Phocaeicola; species Phocaeicola sartorii. Next base: position 83,076 of record NZ_BAKM01000019.1, read on the forward strand.
TATCATAATTTCCAGGAATTACTGATGACGAATGATATCTGGGAGGTGAAATAAGATTTTCATCCTCCTTGCAGGGACGGATCTGCCGATCTGTCTGAAATATGAATGGTTAGTAATGGGCGGTGAATCACTGCCGGTTACTAACCATTCGTTATTTATACAATCGGGATGTCTTTTTATCCGGGCGGACAAGCGGGGCTTTCCGGATGGCGCGAGCTTTAAAGTTTCTCGCCGAATGACAAATCGCCGGCATCTCCCAACCCCGGGACAATATACTTGTGTTCGTCCAGAACAGGATCTATGGCGGCACACCATAATGTGACATCATCGCCGGGGAAAAGTTCTGCCATGTGTTCTACCCCTTGTTGGCTGGCAATGACGCAGGCCATTTGTAGTTTTGCAGGTCTGCCTTTGGTCAGGAAAGCTTTCCAGGCTAGTTCCATGCTTTCACCGGTGGCAAGCATGGGGTCAACTAAAAGCAAAGTTCTGTCATTCAATGAAGGGGCGGCGATGTATTCGATGTGCACATCTACTATGTGGTGCTCGTCATCTTTGTAAAAACGGAATGCGGAGACGAAAGCGTTGTCGGCATGGTCGAACATGTTCAGGAAGCCGGTGTGTAGCGGCAGTCCCGCACGGAATACCGTAGCGATCACTATTTTGTCATCGTGTGTGCTGGCTGTGGCGGTTCCCAAGGGAGTCTGTACCTGCTTTACGGAATAAGTTAGTGCTTTGCTCATCTCGTATGCCATGATTTCTCCTATTCTTTCGATATTTCTACGGAAACGCATACGGTCTTTTTGAACATGTACATCACGCAATTCCGCCACATATTGGTTTAGGAGAGAATTGCCTTCACTGAGATTGACGATTTTCATATTTCTGCTTTTGTTATGTTGTTGACTTTAACCTGCAAAGAAACAAATAATTTCTAGATTTGTAAAGTACGAATTGCATTTTTGTTACACAAATATAAATCTTTGATTATTACGGAATTTTTTCTCTAATAGCTTCTTTTTTTTAAAATAAAGCACTAATTTTGTAGCGCCTTAGACAAGGAGATGTTGAAAAACATCTTCTTTCAGAATATAAAGAGTAAAAATAACATTATACAATAACCAAATTAAATCATTTAAAGATGGCAAATTTAGATTTAAGCAAGTACGGTATTACCGACGTGAAGGAAATTTTCCACAATCCTTCTTATGATGTACTTTTCGCTGAGGAAACCAAACCGGGATTGGAAGGTTTCGAAAAAGGACAGGTTACTGAACTGGGTGCTGTAAACGTAATGACTGGTGTTTACACAGGTCGTTCTCCTAAAGATAAATTCTTCGTTAAGAATGAAGCTTCTGAAAATTCAGTATGGTGGACTTCTGACGAATACAAAAACGATAACAAACCTTGTACTGAAGAAGCTTGGGCTGACTTGAAGGCTAAAGCTGTTAAAGAATTGAGCGGCAAGCGTTTGTTCGTTGTTGATACATTCTGTGGCGCTAACGCTGCAACTCGTATGAAGGTACGTTTCATCATGGAAGTAGCTTGGCAGGCTCACTTCGTAACTAACATGTTCATCCGCCCCACTGCTGAAGAACTTGCTGCTTACGGAGAACCTGATTTCGTATGTTTCAATGCTTCTAAAGCAAAAGTTGACAACTACAAGGAACTGGGTCTGAACTCTGAGACTGCTACTGTTTTCAACTTGAAGACTAAAGAACAAGTGATCCTGAACACTTGGTACGGTGGTGAAATGAAGAAAGGTATGTTCTCTATCATGAACTACATGAACCCGCTTCGTGGTATCGCTTCTATGCACTGCTCTGCTAATACAAACATGGAAGGAACCAGCTCGGCTATCTTCTTCGGTTTGTCCGGTACAGGTAAGACTACTTTGTCTACTGACCCGAAACGTAAGTTGATCGGTGACGACGAACACGGATGGGATGACGAAGGTGTATTCAACTACGAAGGTGGTTGCTACGCTAAGGTTATCAACCTGGATAAAGAAAGCGAACCCGATATCTATGCTGCTATCAGACGTGACGCTTTGCTTGAAAACGTAACGGTTGATGCTAACGGTAAGATTGATTTCGCTGATAAGAGCGTAACAGAAAACACGCGTGTTTCTTATCCTATCTATCATATCGAAAACATCGTTAAGCCAGTTTCTAAAGGCCCTCACGCTCAACAAGTTATTTTCTTGTCAGCTGATGCATTCGGTGTATTGCCTCCGGTATCTATCTTGAACCCTGAACAAGCTCAGTACTACTTCTTGTCTGGATTTACAGCTAAATTGGCTGGTACAGAACGTGGTATCACTGAACCGACTCCGACATTCTCTGCTTGCTTCGGTGCTGCTTTCTTGTCATTGCACCCCACTAAGTATGCTGAAGAATTGGTTAAGAAGATGGAAAAGACCGGTGCTAAGGCATACTTGGTTAACACTGGTTGGAACGGTACCGGCAAACGTATCTCTATCCGCGATACTCGTGGTATCATTGATGCTATCCTGGACGGTTCTATCGACAAGGCTCCTACTAAGGTTATTCCTTTCTTCGACTTTGTTGTTCCTACAGAATTGCCTAATGTTGATCCGAAGATCCTTGATCCGCGTGACACATACGCTGATGCTGCTCAGTGGGAAGAAAAAGCGAAAGATCTGGCTGGCCGCTTCATCAAGAACTTCGCTAAGTTCACTGGTAACGAAGCTGGTAAGAAGTTGGTTGCTGCAGGTCCGAAGTTGTAATCTGAATTTTACAGATTTAACATATAAAAAGTGGTTCCATACAGGAACCACTTTTTTTTATGCTTGAAAATTTCTAGATTTGTTGCAGACCAAATATAAAAGTAAATGAAATCATTCAGATTAATGTTAGTAAGTGCAGGCTTGTTGGTATTATGCAGCTGCACACCGCAAGGCTCCCGACAGACGGAAGCTGTTGCGGATAGTGTTTCCGTAAGTCAGGTAAATCCTGTAGTAGAAACGATGATGAGCCGCCGCAGCATACGGAAGTACAAACCCGAGGCGGTGGAGCGTGAAAAGATGCAGACTATCATAGAATGCGGAATCAATGCTCCTAATGGGATGAATAAACAGTCATGGGAGATCCGTGTCGTGGATAATCCGGAATTTATCAATGGCCTGACTGAGATATTCAAACAGGAAAACCCGAAAGCGGCAGAGCGTCCGGGTTTTAAGAATATGTTCAATAACGCTCCTACGGTCGTGTTTATAGCGAATGATCCCGCGTATGATATGTCACCGATAGATTGTGGCCTGTTGGGCGAGAATATGATTTTGTCCGCCTGGTCAATGGGAATCGGCTCCTGCTGCCTGGGAGGGCCTGTGCGCTTCATGAAATCACCTGCTGCGGCGGAATATATGAAAAAGTTGGGATTCAGTGAAGGGTATGAGTTGCTTTACGCCATCGCTTTCGGATATCCCGATGAGGCGCCGGCTGCCAAACCACGGGAGGTTGGTAAAGTGAAGTTTCTGGATTAGAGATAAAAAATCCCGGAGGCGGCAACACCTTCGGGATTTTATGGATATGAATGTAGATGGATCAGTTTTTGTTGGCTCTCTTGCGTTCTGTTTCGTCAAGAATCACTTTACGCATACGCATGCTCTTGGGAGTAACCTCTACATATTCGTCTTCCTTAATGTACTCCAATGCTTCTTCCAATGAGAATACGACCGGAGGAATGATGCGGGCCTTGTCATCAGAGCCTGATGCGCGCATATTGGTCAGTTTCTTCGATTTGGTAACATTGATTACCAGGTCATTTTCATGAACATGTTCACCTACCACCTGTCCGGCATATACCTCGTCTTGCGGATAAATGAAGAACTTGCCGCGATCCTGCAATTTGTCGATAGCGTATGCAAAGGCTGTCCCGCCTTCCATGGCAATCATAGAACCGTTGCTACGGCGTTCTATCTCACCTTTGTAGGTTGGTAGCATTTGAAACGGTGGGCCATGATCGCTTCTCCTGCCGAGGCAGTCAGTACGTTGGTACGAAGACCGATAATACCACGTGAAGGCATATCAAACTCGATGTTTACGCGGTCACCCTGTGTCTCCATAGAAACCAGATCCCCTTTGCGGCGGGTTACCATATCAATCATCTTGCTGGAATATTCTTCGGGTACGCTGATTGTCAGCTCTTCGATAGGCTCGCATTTCACCCCGTCTATTTCTTTGAAGATCACTTGAGGCTGTCCCACTTGCAATTCGTAGCCTTCGCGACGCATGGTCTCGATCAATACGGAGAGATGAAGCACGCCACGTCCTGATACAATCCATTTACCGTCCTCCAGTTCGCTTTTGCGTACACGCAATGCCAGGTTCTTGTCCAGTTCTTTGGTCAGGCGGTCTTGAATGTGGCGTGAAGTCACAAACTTGCCTTCTTTACCGAAGAAAGGAGAATCGTTGATAGTGAACAACATGCTCATGGTCGGTTCGTCAATAGCGATGGGTGGCAATGGTTCCGGATTCTCGAAATCGCAGATGGTATCACCGATCTCGAAACCGTCTATACCTACCACAGCACAGATATCACCCGATGAAACGGCATCTGTCTTTTTGCGTCCCAAACCTTCGAACGTATGTAGCTCTTTGATTTTGGACTTTATCAGGCTGCCGTCACGCTTTGCCAGTGTAATGTTCATGCCTTCTTTCAGGGTGCCGCGATGCACGCGTCCCACAGCGATACGGCCTGTATATGACGAGTAGTCCAGAGAGGTGATTAACATCTGAGGAGTTCCTTCCAGTTGTTTCGGAGCCGGAATGTGCTCGATGATAGCGTCCAGCAGCGGAATCAGGTTCTCGGTCGGGGTTTTCCAGTCGGTACTCATCCAGTTGTTTTTGGCAGAGCCATAAATGACGGGGAAATCCAGCTGATCCTCGGTAGCATTCAGACTGAACATCAGGTCGAATACCATTTCATAAACTTCATCCGGACGGCAGTTGGGTTTGTCCACCTTGTTGACTACAACGACGGGTTTCAAACCGATCTGTAACGCCTTCTGCAATACGAAGCGTGTCTGGGGCATCGGGCCTTCGAATGCGTCCACCAATAAGATACATCCATCAGCCATATTGAGTACACGCTCTACTTCGCCACCGAAGTCGGCGTGTCCCGGAGTATCAATAATATTGATTTTTGTTCCTTTGTAGTTAATTGAAACGTTCTTTGAAAGGATGGTTATCCCTCTTTCGCGTTCCAAGTCATTATTATCCAGTACCAGCTCACCGTTTGTCTGGTCGTTGCGGAACAAATGTCCCGCCAGCATCATCTTGTCCACCAGTGTCGTTTTTCCGTGGTCCACATGGGCGATGATCGCAATGTTTCTAATGTCTTGCATACTATACCTATATATTTGGCTGCAAAGGTACGATTTTTAATTCAAAAAATATTTGGCTGTTAACGATTATTTTTTATCTTCCGCCTCTTCTTTGTTATTAAATGTAGAGGGAGTGGTGCCATAGAAATCGACAAAGTGCTTTCTGAAGGTGGGTATGTCATTGTATCCCACCATCTCGGCCACCTCCTGGACATTGTGTTTTCGGCTTCTCAGCAACTCGGCGGAGCGTTTCAGCCGGACCCCTCTTACTAGTTCTATGATGGTGAAATTCGTGAGTTGTTTCACTTTTCTGTAAAGAGTGGGCTGGCTCATGTTCAGCATCTCGGCCAGTTTTTTCACATTGAACTCCTGATTTTGCAGGTTTTCATTGACAATATTCAGTATTTGCGTGATGAACGGGTCCTCTATGGTGACCGTTTCCGCATTCTCTTCTTGCGGGCTGTTGTCGGTGACGGAAGGCATCAGCAGTTTGGTATAAATCTGTTTCAGCTCAACCCGGCTTTTTATCAGACGCTTCACCTTGGTGCGGAGAATTTCCGGGTTGAAAGGCTTCAGAATATAGTCGTCCGCTCCCAGCTCTATTCCTTTCACTATATCTGCGTCGTCCGTCAGAGCGGTCAGCAGGATAATAGGTATATGGCAGGTTTTCAGGTCCTCTTTCAAGATGCGGCAACATTCAAAACCGTTCATGACAGGCATCATGATATCCGTTATGATAAGATCCGGTATTTCCTTACGCGCCATTCTTACCCCTTCTTCCCCGTTTTCCGCCATGATAATATTATAGGTGGAGGAGAACAGCACTTTCAGATAGAGGCGGATATCCGCATGGTCTTCTACTACCAGCAGTTTCAGTTTGGTTTCGGGACTGTCAATGGGGTTGGCGATAATGCTGCTTGCTATTTTTTGCTGTTTCTTGTCCTCGGCGGTGATCATTGCTTTATCGGAATCTTCCACCAGCGTCTCGGGTTCGATGAAACAGACATTTTCATTATTCTCCAGGTGCTGTTTGCCCAGGGGGATATAAAGTACCACCAGGGTTCCTTTGTTTTTTTCCTGGGTGATCTGGATATCGCCGTGGTGGGCAAGTGCTGTCTTTTTCATGATTTCAATGCCTAATTCGGGGTGTAGCCGGTTGCTTGGAGGGTTGTAATTATCCGATCCAAGGAAGATGACCGAGGATTCTTCTATCATCTCTTTCCCGTCATCCTCTATGGTGAAGAGGCAGAAATCCTTTCCGTTGATCGTGCTGGTGTTTACAGTAAAACGGATGGAGCCGGAATACGAGATATGCCGGTAAGCATTGGATAGTATATTGCTCAGCGTGAAGATGATCTTTTTCCGGTCAATCCATATTTCTGTATTTATTTTGTTGTCCTTGTCATAATGCAGGTTGATGGGGCTGACGTTGAGCAGCTCATACGATGCACGGACCACCGTGTCGGCTATCGCGCTGGCGGGATAGGGCGCCACATTTAATTGGGGGCTGTAATTTTCCTGCTGATGAATATTCAGCAGCTGGTTGCAGATGTCCTGCAGGCTGATTGAGTTCCGGTAGGCCATTCTGGCTTTTTGCAGGAATGATTCGGGAAAGCCCGTATGGGCAATCATTTCTTTTAACGGAGCGGTGATGAGTGACAGCGGGGTGCGTAGTTCCTGTGCCAGCATATATCTGATCTGGTCGCGCAGCTGGTGGTTTTTCTCTTCTTCCTTTCTTATTTCCGTTTCTTCTTCCAGTTTCTCTTTCAGTTTTACTTCTTTGGCCTTGTAAGCTTGCCGTCTTTGTAATTTCCGGTTAAAGTACATCCATGTGAGCAGGGAAACAAAGATGACGGTCAGGATGTATACGGCGGCGGCCCATCCGCTTGCGGCCCAATATCTGTCTACGCTGATGGACAACCGGGTTATCTGCTCATCTTTGTCCAGCGGATAAGACGGGCGTATTTCCAGCATATATTTTCCGGGAGTGATATCGCTGAGCTTTATCTGATCGTCATAACTTGTTTTCCATTCTTTCTCTGTGGGCAGCAGGCGATATTTCACGGTGTTGGGCGAGGTGCCGTATTTCAAGTCACTTAAATAGAGAATCAAGTTGTTGTTATGGTAGTCTAAAGACAGATGCTCTGCCAGATGCGCGGGTCTGTCCAGAATGACTTGTCCGTTTATCTCCTCTCCAATTTCCACTTTGTTGTAATTGATATCTATATCGGAGATGCGGAACCGGCGGTTGCTTGAGCTTTCTTTTAAGGCGCGCGGTTCGAAATAGAGCAATCCTGTAGAGTTCGCCCATAGCAATTTCCCGTCATTCAGCCGGCATACATCATAATAACTTTCCGGCAGTGCGTAGGTATATGATGCATTGTTTTTGTTGTTCACAGTGATAAAGCCGGCATTGGTTCCCAGCCAGGTATTTCCGTTCTTGTCATCTATCATGCAGCTTATGTGTCCGTTGGACAATTCTTTTTGCAGGATCATGGTAGAGGATACGGTTTTCTCTTTTCCGTCTATTTGGATAATTTTATCGGAATAGGAGATAAACAGTTGGTTATAGTTGTTCAGGTAAAGCGCCAATACTTTTCCGGGGGTCAAGTCTCTTTCCTTTTCATAGCCGCCGGTGAATTTGATCCGTTTCCCTTCCCGGTCGGCGCGGCGTATTCCTTTCTCGGTGCCCAGCCACATGGTTCCGTCTCCGTCCTCGCACATGGCGGTTACTTCTTTGAACTCTTTTGCATAAGGTTGCGAGGCTATGCATTCGTGTGTCTGGTGGTTGTAGATCATCACTCCTTTTTCGGTGGCAATCCATAAGTGGTTCTGCGAGTTCAGGTATAGCTTCAAGATGGAAGCGGTCACGTCGGAGTCTGCCGTCTCGGGTTTGGCTGGTAAGTCACCGTTGCGCCGGTGGTAGGATTAACCCGGAGAATGCTTCCCTGCTCATCGCCGAACCACAGTTCTCCATTTTTATCTTTGTGCAGGCAGTAGTGGTTGCCGGGGTTGCTCTTCTCCCATAGGGAAAAGCGCAGGTAGGGGGAGACGCTTTTTTCTGTACTTTTATAGATGCCGTTTTTTTCGGTGGCCAGCCAGATGCATCCGTTGGCATCTTGTTCTATGCTTTCCACATTCCTTATTTCATTGTTTAAAGGGATGCGGTTGATCTCGTTTCCTTTGAAATTCAGTTTCAGCAATCCTCTGCCGAAAGTTCCTACCCAAAGTACATTGTTGGGCTTGTCAAAATGAATGCCGGTAATTCTGTTTTTGAGGATAGGGTCGTAGTAAGAATCATACCGGGTCAGTTCTATGATGCGGAATGGCGACTGAAGGTAGTTGTCCGTTTCAAACCTTATGGCGGCCAGTGAGGTCCATGTGGCTATGATGAATGTGATTTCATCTATTTGGATGATATCGCGTATGTCCGAATTCTGTATGAGGGATGGCTGGCTGTTGTCATTCAGCTTGCGGGATGTTTTTGTGTCCGTATTGTAGCAGATGATTCCTTGGGTCTGGCCGCAGATCCATACATTATTATTATATAGATGTATTTTCTCAATGTCGTCGGCTTGGGCAATGCCCAGGTCGTTGCCGTTTATATATTCGCAGCTTTTATCGGCAATGTCATAAAGCAGGATCTGATTGTCGGCTGTCAGTGCGCATAGAATGTCTTCGTTATTATAAAGTTTGACCACTTTTGCCTTTATATCTGTAAGCGGCTGTGCGGTCAGTCTTATTTCATCGGTATTTCTCTCAATGTTTAATTCTACGATGGCATTGGAGGTCAGGGCGTATAGTCTGTCTTGCAGCACACAGATATCCAGTATGTCCTGCAATACCTCGGGAGCAGGCGAGGTGAGTGGCAGGTATTTCCCGCGCATCTTGTCAAAGCAGGCTATTTGGTTCAGGTTGGTAATGCGTGACCATAGCAGATTGTCCGATGTCTCATACAGGTGAGTCAAGGAGCGCGGCTCTTTTTCGATCAGGTTGTAATTATGAAAATGTACTCCGTCATAGCGGCTTAATCCGACATCGGTTCCCAGCCATAGAAAACCGGCTTTGTCCTGATGGATTCCGGTCAATGTATTGTTGCTCAATCCGTCTTTTTGGGTGAGTAGCTGGACGCCACACTGGCGGAAATAGCTTTGCGCATGAGTAGTTGTTAGGCAAAAACTACATAGTAAGGTGAGTATTAAAGATTTTATCATCATAAATTGTTTCACTTTTATTCCCCTGTTGCCAGATTTATAATATACAATCTGTCTGATATCATTCCTTAATCTATTTTAGGAATTTCTACAAATGTAGCAAATAATATTTTCATAACCAACTAAAAATCATGGGAATATATTCTTTTTCTAGCATCGGCTAGTCCGGTGGAAAAAGAAAGGGGTTGGTGTTTCATTCATGTTACTTTGTTTGCCGCTGATTACTAGGTAATTGCGCTTGAATGAAATACACCCCCTTGTCTGTGCTCTTTTCCGTAAAGCAGGTATGCCGAGCCCGGGACAAGGGGGATGGCGGTATCTATGATAAAGTGATTATTGTATGCTTCGTCATAAATTATAGGAGAAGGCAGCCTCGTGGTTCCGGGGATTGTAGTAACCCTTTATGGTGACGGGGATCTGCATATATTTTACCTCATTGTCTATTACTTTCATATAAATATAGCTCTGGGATTCGAACTTATAGTTTTTGGTGGCAGGATCGGTAGCCAGACTGAAGCCTTTGAGATACCATTTTATCAAAGACGAGGAGCATTCGGACTGATATCCGCTGTAGTACAGGCTTCCGTCACTGTAGCATTTCATGTTCAGCTGGATAGTGAAAGCATATTTATGGTCTATCGTTTGCTTCATTGCAATTTTCAGCCATGTTTGTTCTCCTTGGGGTGCGGCCTGGACATCCAGTTCTTCCTGAGCGTCAGTGTGTTTGCGGAGGGCGGATAAAATTCTCTCGGCTTCAGAAAGGCTGATAGCCGGCAACTCACTTAATTTTAAGTGATCAGCATTGTTTTCCTCGTATGTGACGCTTCTGGCGCCATACGTTTTTTCCAAAAGATACGTTGAAACGGAGTTTTCAACGGGGTCATTACCATCTGCGGAGCAGGATGCCAAACTCATCATGACGAGCATGGCAATCATTAAATGAATTGCCTTCATAGAGCTATAATTTTTATGTTTCTTTTTGATTGTTTGAATGATTGACCCATTATCATCCGCTGCAAATGTAGGTATTCTTTTCATATATCCAAATTATTCTTGGGCTTTTTTGATAAAAACACCCTCCTTTTGACGAAAATACCTGCTATATGGAGGGGGAGGAAGTGATTTTCTGTTAAAAAGGGGTGTTTCTGTCAAGGTGAAAGGAATCTCGTCCACAGGTGGGGAAAATGCCGTTGGTGCTTCGTCCGGTCGTTGGAATGTTTTTCAGGGGATGGCCGGATGAAAACAGGAGGTAAGACTGTTTTTTATTCATTTTTCATTTTGCCGAAACCACCTCTTAATAAAGATCAATTCGCCAATATCCTGTTAAAACAATAGAGCCTACCTTTGTGATGTGAAAAATAACTTAGCTAGAGAGAATAGAATATGGTAATACGAAGATTTTTATTTTCATTGGTGTGTCTGCTGGCTTCTTCCTTATTTATACATGGACAGATAGCTGTTAAGACGAATGTGGCGATGGATGCTGTCGCCATACCAAACCTGGGAGTGGAGGTAGGGTTAAGCAAGAAGCTTACACTGGACATCCCGCTTTATTATAATCCCTGGAAGTACAGTGATAGCAAGATGCTGAAGCTGGTGATGGTACAACCCGAGTTGCGCTATTGGCTTTGCGACAAGTTCAATGGTCATTTCTTCGGTTTTCATTTGATGGGGGGCGCATACAATACGACCGGTATTGACCTGCCGTTCTCTCCTTTCGATGATTTGAAAGACTTCCGTTATAAGGGGCATTTTTATGGCGGCGGCGTCAGTTACGGTTATCAGTTTGTGCTGGGCCGTCATTGGAACCTGGGAGCCACTATCGGTCTGGGGTATGCTTATGTACGCTATAAGAAATACGAGTGTGAGGAATGTGGGGATATGCTGGAGAAATCCAACAAGAACTATTTTGGCCCTACCAAGGCCGCTCTGAATCTGATTTATGTATTCTAAAAATAAAGGATTATGAAACTTATACGCTATATACTTCTCATATTGTTGATACCCGCTACTCCGGCAGGCGCACAGGCATTGGCGGGTGGTCAGGTACAGGTCGGTAACCCGTCCATCCTGATTGGTGATAACGGACAGGTGATGATAGGAATGGACATCACGCTGCCGGCTGCCATGGAGCTTTCTTCCAACCGTGTGGCCACGCTGACTCCGGTTTTGAGGACACAGGATAACAGTGCTAACAAGGTGTTGCCCGCCATCTGGGTGTATGGACGTACCCGTTCCATTGTGCAACAGCGCGAGCGCAGTGTCCCTTCGGATGCTTATACCGTTCTCCGCCGCAAGAATGGAACGGAGCAGACGGTGAATTATTCGGCCCGCATCCCCTACGAGAAATGGATGAACGGTGCGGAACTGGAACTGCTGGCTGCCGTGCGCGGCTGTGCCGATTGCCAGAAAGAGGAAAGCACTGCCTTTGTGACCCGTGCCCATTTGGAACGCTATGTGGTGAAACCTGCCGTGGCATTTGTCTCTCCGGCCGTCGAGGCGGTGAAGAACCGTGCCGAGGAAGGGCGCGCTTATTTGGATTTCCCGGTAAACCAGACCCGGATTTATCCTGACTATCGCCGTAATCCGTCCGAACTGGCTGCCATCAAGCATACGGTGGATGTGGTGAAGAATGATGCCAATACCACCATTACCGAAATAGCGATTGTGGGTTATGCCTCTCCCGAAGGCAGGTATACCGCCAATGCGCGTCTGGCTCAGGGCCGTGCCGAAGCGTTGAAGAGCTATGTCATGAACGAGTATGGTTTTAAGGCGGATTTGTTCAAGGTGAATTCCGTGCCCGAGGACTGGGCGGGGCTGCGCGACTATGTGGCCGGGAGTAATTTGCCTCTGAAAGAAGAGATTTTGTCCATAATAGATACGAACGAGAGCGATTTTGATGTAAAGGAGGGACGCATGAAAGCCTTGGATGGCGGAAAGGTATATGCCATGTTGTTGCAAGATTGCTATCCGGCTTTGCGCCACTCCGATTACACCGTGCGGTATGTAGTCCGCGGATTCAATGTGGAAGAAGCGAAACAGATTATAAAGACCCGTCCCCAGCAGTTGAGCTTGCAGGAAATGTTTCTGGTGGCCCAGACATACGAAAAGGGGAGCGACGAGTTTAACGAAGTGTTCGATGTGGCAGTGCGCATGTTCCCTGATGACCCAACAGCGAATATAAACGCTGCCGCTATCGAACTCCAACGAGGTGACTTGCAACAGGCGGCGCGTTATCTGGACAAGGCGGATGCACAGGCGAGTGCGACGCTGAACAACAGAGGCGTGCTGAAACTGTTGCAAGGAGACCTCGACTCGGCCGAAACGTTTTTCAGACAGGCGCAAGCAAGGGAGCTGCCGAAGCCGGCGCCAACTTGAATGAGGTGGCGGAAAAGCGTAAAGATGAAGTAATTTTTGGAAAATGACCTATTATAACAAACAGTACAATAAAAGATGTTAGAAGAAACTTGTTCTTTGTGAAAAGCGCAAGGTAAAATCCGGGGTAGAGGAGTCTATTCCCGGATTTTGAATTTTATAGGGTACTATTCATTCACAGGCTTATACTGTTCTTCTTCGATGAATTGAAAGTTCAATATCCGTTAACCACGGACGTGATTAAGTCTAACCACCTAGGTGGTTAACTTTAGTCACCCTTGTGGTTAGACTTAACCACCAAGGTGGCTAAGCAATTATAAACCATTCATCCACCCTATGCACAAGGCATGTAGCGAAGTTGGAATCCTTTATTTTTGGGCATTCGTTAGTGAGGGCAATGCCCTCACTAACGAATATGCTACCACCACTAATAAGCACGTCATTATAAACAAGTTACAGTAAAAGTGAGGGCATGAGGGCATTTTTGCGTCCAACTTTCTATTGGTTAATGACATCCAATACGCCATTGTCGCTATCTATGGAGAAAAAGAGGGTGCCTTCCATTTCTTCATTGCCTGATGGAAATGACCTCTACAGGGGGGAATCCTGCTGAAAATACCACTGTGCCTTATCGGGATAGGCAAATAAAAAAAAGATACATTTTATTTCTGTTCTTTCTCTGTGTTTTTCTGCGTGAAATGTAAGAGGCGATTCTTTCAATGAGCAGGGCGTTTTATTCATGAATGACGGAAATGCCCTGCAAAAGGCGCTCTAAAGTCATTTTGTCAAAGACGCCAATCTATTTTGCCGAAAATACCGATTAAGGCTTATGCGGTTTGCCACTTACCTTTGCAGTGTCGACAAACAAGAATAGAAATTACAAAAAGGAGTTTATAATTTAAAAACTTAGGATTATGAAAATTAAGGGGTTATTGTTAGGAATGTTGGCATGCGCTGCAATGGTAGCATGTACAAACGAGGACATTGTGGAAAATAACAATGGCGGACAACCGGAGAAAGTAAAGGGCAACCTTTCATTAGTGATTAGTTCTTCTTCAAACTCATCACGTGCAGGTGATAATGAAAATAGCGGTACAACGGATCCGGGTATCGAAAGTGAATCAACTGTAACAGATGCCGTTATAATTTTGAATAGACTGGATGATAATGGAGATCTTACTCAAGAAGAATTCGGTGGTTATTTAACAGGGGCACAGTTGAATAAAACTACGACTGCTGGAGCAACCATTTATAAGCCTTTCTTTACATTGGCAAATTCCGGATTGTATAAAGTGCTTGTTGTATTAAATCCGACAGTGGCAATAGAAGCTATCGCCAACAACGAACAAACAACTGGAAAATCTAAGTATGAACAGATTGTGGAAAGTTCTTATACAACAACTGGTGCTGATATAGCAATAGCTGCTGCCGGTCAATTTATGATGGTGAACAAAGAAGAGATAACTGTAAACGTTGAATCCAATAACTATGAAAATCCAACAGAACAAGGGGTAGAGGTAGAACGTGTCGTTTCAAAGATAAATTATGTAGTTGCTAAATTAAATAACTTATATCCTCTTACAGTAAAGACTACTGATTATGCCATTGCGGAAACTATAAGTGGTTACTATATATATCCCGATAATAAAGCTGCTCATTTGACAGGTTTGCATAAGGCAAAGAATTTGGATAATGGTAATTCTGATGTTTGGATACATGAGGGGAAAAATGGAACAGACAGAAGAGCTTTTATAAAGACAGACGAAACTTATGGTCAGACAGATGAACATATTTTTACTCTTCTTGAGTCGTTCCCGAAATTTGAATATTATACTAAAACTACTAATGGTCATCTTGACTGGACAGTGAAACTGGATAAATACGCATTGGTGAATCTTTCAAATTCTGTGTATACAGCAAGACATTTGACGGATGCAAGCTGGGAAAACCTCAGAACTTTAGGCTTGTTAGGTGAAAACAATATGGCTATATGGTTGATCCTAATTCAATGAATAAAAATAGTGAATCAAATTACGACCAAGCTTTTGACTCATATTTCTATAACGCATTGAAAAATGTAAATGCGGATAAAGTTGATGAGGCTGGTAGTGAACAGACCTATTTCCAAGATCTTCCTACTGAAAACACTAACGATAATAAAGAGGTAGGTCATCGTTTGGCTTATTGTTTGGAAAATATTGTGAAAAAAGAAAAGCAAGTGCCGGCTTTAGTGACAGGTATTATTTTCCGTGGTCAGATTGGCGATAAAGATGGTAATCCTGTTGGTACCATTTATAAATGCGATAATAAATTTTATACATCTATTGATGCTGTAAAAGCTGACAATGGTGCAGATGCATCTTATGATACTTATGAAAATGGACATTGCTATTATTATTCATCTGACATTTGCCACAATAAAGGAGATCAGTATATGGATAAGGCAATCATGAGAAATAATATCTATGTACTGAAAGTTACTGGATTCGAGGAAATCGGTGGTGCAACAATAGAAATAGATCCTAGCGGTGAAGAAATTGATAACAATTTCTATTTGCAGTTGAGTGCCAAAATCCTTCCTTGGGTTGTACGTTTCAACGACATTGAGTTCTAAGAATAAACACTATAACAGACAGGGGGAGGATTCATCTCCTCCCCCTTTATACCTTTCTATATTCTAACATTATAAAATGATCAAAAGCATGAAAACAGTAAAAACATTCGCCCGACAATTCTCCTTCAGCCTGATGATGGCCATGACATTGGGAAGCGCCGTTGTGTCGTGCGACAGCATACTCGGTGAAGAAGAGGTAGATTGCTCTGTGGAGTACAGAGTGAAGTTCAAGTATGATTATAACATGAAGTATGCCGATGCCTTCTCACGCGAGGTGGAGACTGTGACACTTTATGCTTTTGACGATAACGGCAAGTTGGTATATCAGAAGACAGAAGAAGGCGATGTGCTGGGAGAAGAAGGATATACCATGAAAGTGGATTTGGAACCGGGTGACTACCATCTGATCACTTGGGCGGGACTGAATAATGAGGCTTCATTCTCAGTACCTTTGGTTACGGCAGGAGAATCCTCGCTGGACGAACTGCAATGCAAGATGGACCGTCTGTACAGCCGTGCGGCTGATGGAACGGCTATGGTGAACAGCAAACTCTCTTCGTTGTGGCACGGCGAAGTGACCAAGCAATCTTTCTCGCGGGCGGCAACCTCGCAAGTAGTGACCGTGCCACTGGTGAAGAACACCAACACCATACGCGTCATTCTCCAGCAAATGGACGGAGTGACTGTGGAGGTGGATAAATTTGAATTTACGATTACGGACGACAACGGCCTGATGAACTATGACAACAAGCTGCTGGAGGACGAAACATTAACATATTATCCTATTACCGTACGCAGGGCGGCACGGACATGGGGACACGAGCCGACGGAGAGGAGGAGGACAGCAACATCAGCGTAGCCATCGCACAGATTACCGTAGGCCGTCTGGTGGTTGAAAACAACCCCCGCCTCACCATCACCAACAAGGAAACCGGAGAACCTGTACTTTCCATCCCCTTGGTGAAATACCTGCTGCTTACCGAAGCCGAAGGACATGACATGACCAACCAGGAGTATCTGGACCGTCAGGACGAATACAACATGACTTTCTTCCTGGACGAGAGCATGAAATGGATCCAGACCAGCATCATTATCAATGACTGGGTGGTGCGCTTCAATGACATGGACATGTAATAACGAAACTAAAAAAGCAATTTATGAAAAGATGGTTATCATATATAGTAATGGCGGTGCTCTGCGGCTTCTACTGCTCGTCGTGCAGCGATGAGACGTTTGAAGGACAGGGTCCGGATACCGGTGCTCCTGTGGTGAGACTGACGATTGCCCTGCCGGGAACAAGTCGCGCGATTGGAGGATATGAGGAGAATGCATATCCGGATAATCTGGATCCTGAGACAGAAGGACAGCGCTCTATTGACGCCAATGACATTTATGTGTTGCAGTTCGTGGATGACAAGCTGTATCATGTGATTACTGACTTGGCGATTTCACAACCTGACGGCCTTCAAGTACGTACCTTGACCGGACATATTCTTTTTGCACCCGGCCGTACGGAATTGGTCGTGCTGGCCAATCTGAATCAGCAGGAGGGCATTGCGAGCATCACGGCGGAAGATTTGCTTACCAGTTACAACGGACAGGCACAAAGCGAAATATACAAGGATCTCATCTATTCTTATCCTACAGCTAATTGGAATTTGGAAAATAACAAACTGCCCATGTGGGGAACTACCGGTGTGATTTCAATTTCCTCTACTACCGATGCCAGTTGCAATCTTTATCGCGGTGTGGCTAAAATGGGTGTTCAGGTGGATGAGGATTGTACGAATTTCCAATTGAAAGAAATATATGTATATCGTGTGAATGATAAAGGGTATTGTGCGGCTCCTACTCAAAAGCCGAGTAGCGATATGCAAATCCAGTTCTCGGAGACAGATATACCGGAAACGGCAAGTCCGCGTACAGATCCATTGAAGTATGTGGTTCCTGAAAGTGAGGATACGGATTATATTGTCACCGGTAAGAGGTTCTTGAATCAGATTTACCTTTCCGAGGTAAAGAACGCCGGCACTGACCCTGACAAGCAGCTGAAGGTAGTGTAGGTGGTATCTATGAAGGTGAAGGGATAGAAGGAGCCGGTAAAATGAACTACTACCGCATCGATATGAAAGACGACAAGGGCGGTGGAGTGGCCGACTTTGACATTATCCGCAATCACTCGTATGTATTCAACATTACAAAGGTGGCTAACCCGGGAACTCCCACCCCCGATGAGGCGTTGGAGAATGATGTAGTGGCCTTGACGGTTACTGTAGACAGGTGGGCGGACGATTACATGCGCGGTGTCCCCGATCAGTATACGCTGACTACCGACAAAAGTGTCATTATCTGCAAAAAGTTTAATGATGTGTCGACAAAAACACTGGACATCTGGACGGATTATAGCGACGGCTGGTATATAGAACCTATTGCCGGTCAGGATTTGAGTTGGTTGACAATAGACAAGGAGAGTGGCAGCGCTAATAGCACGACCACCGTATCCGTCACTCCGAATTTTGAGAACAGAGGTATTACTCGCACCACACGTTTTTATGTGGTGGCAGGTAGTATCAAGAAGGAAATTACGGTTATTATGCCTCAGCCTCCTACGGCAAACTGCTACATTGTGGACGAAGGCGAACACGAGTTGATTGTCTCCATTAAAGGCAACGGTAACGATGGTATCGCTCCCGAAGGGATCGACATTGTTCCCGGCGAGGGTGACGCTGCCTTGACACCGGTCAAGATAGGGGTCATTTGGGAAACAGAAGCCGGACTGATACAGCTGAGAGATGCTGGAACGGGTAGTTATGTCTCTAATACGCAGGGAAGAATGACTTATGCCGATTATGACCCAAATACCAATTCCATCAAGTATACTGTCAACTTGAACGGTGCCAGCATTGGCGGTGTAACGGGAGGTAATGCATTGATCGGTGCGTTTAATGATCGGAATCAAGTGGTATGGTCATGGCATATATGGGTAGCTCCCGACATGATTGACCCGAATACACAGGAAGTGTATGAACACATGGTAGAGAATTGGACCTTGAATGACTATGATGTATTGGACCGTAACCTGGGTGCGTTAAGCAATAAGCCTGTGGATAATAGCAGCGTGGCATCTATGGGATTGCTTTACCAATGGGGGCGTAAAGACCCGTTTATTGGTGCCGGATATTCCAATGATAATTTCAAGGATACCGGTGTGTTACCGGTGGTACATTATTATGAGGGCTGGGGAGTACAGAATGGCGGTTCGATAAGAATGGATGATAATGCTATCCCTACTACCATCCAGCATCCTACACGGTTGGTGTATGGTGGTGGTAATAGTAGCCCTACCGGATTATCCAGTATACCCGGTTATGGTGGCTATTTGTGGGGAACTAATAATGGGTTAAGTACTACTGTAAAAGATTTAGGCTCAAAGACTATTTATGACCCGTGTCCTGTGGGATATAGAGTGCCACCGGTGGATGCGTTCGTGTTTAGTAAAAAAGTAGAAGTTAAAAAATATAAACGAGGGGAAAGAATTGGAGAGATAACTCTAAAGAAAGAAGATTCTAAGGATTATGGGAAGCCTATATATTATAGGGAATGGGATTCAGAGGACAGGGAGTGGAATAAATATAAGTTTGAAGAAGACGGTAAATTAAAAGGAGGGAAGGATTCAGCAAAGATATATGAAGTTTATGAGGCTGTTCTTTCTATTGATTGGAAAACATTAACAAGCGAAAAAGACAACTGGCGTTTTAATGTAATGTATGTTCCTCATTTTGTGAATAACATGAACGATACAAAGATTCAATGGGGAGATAGCAATGCTGATGAAATATCTATATATGATGGATCTTATGTAAGCAATGCAGGTTATTATGGTTTTTATTTGAATTATGAGAGTTTGAATGAACCTAAATTAACGGCTGAAAAAAAACAGGGTTTCTATGGTCATGAAAATAAAAGAGCTAATTATTATTATAATCCCGTAGCTGGCCAGCCTATTACATGGTTGCCCTTGACAGGTGCTTATGATCCGACAAAGGGATTTACTTTTAAAGGCCAAAACAATTCTACGATTTCAATAGAACAAGGGTCCTCTATTACCGTAAATAGTTTTTTGTGGACGAACTCTTCTATTCTAAGTGAGGATAACAAATGGATTCCGGGTGCAATGTTCCTGCATGGGGCAGAGATCGGTGGTGGAGGTAATGGGCGCCATATCCACGGACTGACTCAATCTAATATTCGTGCGGAATCTCATTATGCCGGAGCCGTCCGTTGTGTCCGCGACAGGGCAAAGACCAAATGGGATATCAACTCATTGACTCCAACGGCAAGTATTAGCCGTGCGAAAGGCAGCACCACCACCATCAGCATTGTATCTGTCAATGCCACATGGGAATTGGTGAACCCGGGTGCTCCCTGGTTGCAGGTAACGCCGGACAGCGGTAATGCCGACAAGGGAAGAGGAACGACTATCACCCTGAAAATGCTGAAGGAGATGCCAAGCGGAACAAGTACTACACTGGCATTCCGTATCGCCAATGAAACGGAAGACCGTGAAGTGACTGTGACGGTGAACTAAAAGATGAACAATAAAACGTATGCTACTTATGAAAACGAAATTTAATATAGCATTCTTTCTCTTGCTGGTAACAGCCTTGTGGGGATGTACGGAAGCGAATGAGCAAACGGCGGAAATCATAGCCGGGAAAGGCAAGAATGTGCAAGTCTCTTTTGAGGTCATGGTGCCGCCGGCCGGTCTTCCTTCCAGCCGCGCTATCAGTAATGATGCCGCAATTGACAAGTATGTGGTGTGGGTCTTTAATGACGGGGCCTTTAAGGAAGCGGTGAGCAAAGGAGATACGTACACAGAGGGCACGGAAACAAAGCCTAGAATCAGTTGGGACGGGACAAGTGGAGGACAGATGTATATCATACTGCCCGAAGAATATACCGCTGTAACGCTGATGATTGTAGCGAATGCAGAAGTTGACACTCCCGCTGTAGATACTTCGTTTGATGCAGCAAAGGCGTCATTGGGCACATTTACAAACAACGATCTACAGTATATGCCCCTGTATGGCGAACTGACCGCTCCGTTTGCCGTTGCTTTGGGAGCGAAGGGAAATATCTCCCTGCTTCGTGCCATGGCAAAAGTGGAAGTGCGGACCGAAGGCTCAAATTTCCAATTGGACGAAATGTATGTTTATCGGGTGAATCACACCGGAACCATCGCCAAGCAGGGCAGTATTATCAATAATCAGCCATGGACGAAAGGGTGGTGGGAACAGTTGCAGGCAACAGTACGGGTTCCGTATATATTCCGGAAATAGCCGGTGTCAATGGGGCTGATGGAAAAGGCGAGACATTTATTGTCATGGGGGGTACCTATACTTCTAAAGATGGAGTTTCCAGCAAAAAATATTATCGTTTGGATTTCATCAAGCGCATTACGGAAGAAGGTGCGGGTGTACGATATGAGCCGTTGGGAGATATCGAGCGTAATCACCGGTATATCTTTGATATTGACTATTTGACGGATGGTGCAGGTCATGGTGATTTGGAAACGGCTGTCAGTGCTGACGCCGACAACCGTATCAGTGAGACCGAAATAGAAATGATTGTCATTGATGATAAGGATATCATGGATATCACGACGGACAACTATATTTATTTAGGTGTTACCGCAGGAAAAATCACAGCTTCCGAAATAGGAGATTATTATACCGCCCGTATCAGGGTTGTAACGAACAATCAGAATGGCTGGCAGATTGAAACCTTACCTGAGGGTGTCAGTGTGACATTGGATAGTTGGAGGCCTGCACCGAGTGATGAAATAGAAGAAGTCAATTCCACATGGGTCTTTTTGGAGAAAGCCCAATATTCACGCAAACAAGATGTATCCCTTTATATCTATAGTGGGAATATCCGGAAAACAATCCAAATTCTGATACCTTAATAAAAGGAGGATGTTATGAACAACCTGTTAGAAATCATGGACAAGGAATCATGCGGTAAATCGGAAGTTTACCTGTATGAAGAAGGTGGCCGCTGGTATGCCTACCATCGTTCGGCCCAGTTGTTGAAGAAACTCAGTGAGGCGGCATTGAAGCTGAAAGAGGTGTGTTCCTTCTACGGTGTCATGCTGGACAAGGTGGAAGTGGATTTGAACAAGTTGCTGAACGGGCCTTGGTTGGTAACCCTGTGTTCGGACGATGAGATGATGCTGATTAAAAACGACTAATCTATAGAATTATGTGCGAGGTGGTAACGATGTTGGAAAGGGAACTGAGCAATGACGGTTTGATATATATCTACCGGGAAGAGGATGGCAAGTGGTATGCTTATGAGCAGTCTGCTTTTTATCTGAGCCGGATGATACCTGAACTTTCTTTAGGCCGTTATGTGATGGAAGATGCTTTGTGGCTGGCAAGGGCGGAAGTCGATGTAAACCGGATTCCCCAGGAGAAGGTCATCAGTCATAGCCAGTCCGAATATGTATTGCACTATACCCCGTACGATGGATTCCATGAGTGGCTGGCTGAGATAAAGTAAATGCAAAACCGATAAAATAAGCAAGATCTGAAAGAGTGGATGGTACACTGTTTTCAGCTCTTGCTCTTTTTTTATTCATCTCCGGATGGAGATGTGTTCAGTTCTGCTATCTCTTTTAATGTCATCTTGGTGGTCTTTGCTATGATGTCGGGGGCTATTCCAAGGGATTTTAGGTTGCGGGCTATCTCATATTGTTTTTTCTTCTCG
>NZ_BAKM01000018.1 GCF_000614185.1 Phocaeicola sartorii JCM 17136 = DSM 21941
CCCCAATCAATTCTCCTCATAATTCCCCCTTATATCTACATTTTTATTACATTTGTACCCAAGAAACTAAAAATGTATGAAAATGAATGTGCGTATAGCAGCAATGCTTCTCTTAGGATATTGTGCAGGTATGTCAACTCCTGCTTTTGCCCAGAAAAAGGACAAGCTTAAAAAGGGACCCAACATCTCCTTGAACATTTCCGCGAAGAAAGACAGTGTCAAAACCACTTATCTGAATATCGGTCTGCTTACAAATATCTATCAACTGAAAGGAATCGGCATCAACGCCGTGTCCAGCGTTGTGCAAAAAGACATGACAGGCTTCCAGATCTCCGGCCTGGCCAGCATTACCGGACGTCACGCCTCCGGTTTCCAACTGGAAGGGATTGCCAATGTGGCCGGGAGCAACGCCAATGGAATCATGCTCAGCGGGCTGATGAATGTGGCCGGAGGAAAAGCCAACGGCATACAATTTTCCGGATTAGGCAACATTGCCGGAAAAATATCGAGAGGGGTTACCATCGGCGGTCTGATGAATCTGGCCGGCAGCGAAGCCCAAGGGGTTCAGATAGCCGGCTTGGCCAACATTGCCGGAAAATCACAAAACGGTATCGCCGTCGGCGGACTGATGAACGTATCTGCCGAGAAACTGAACGGAGCGCAAGTATCCACCCTGCTCAATATCAGTGGCGGAGAAGCCAAAGGTGCCCAAGTTTCAGCCATTGGCAATGTAGGTGTAAACGTGAATGGTATGCAGTTCTCCGCCATCAGCAACATCGCTGCCGGAGAAATCAGAGGCTTGCAGCTGTGTGGCGCGGTAAATATCGCCGTCAAGACGGAAAACGCCCTGCAATTCTCAGGACTGACCAATGTGTGTCAAGGCAAGCTGCGCGGTGTGCAGTTCGCTCCCGGCAACTACGCCGGAGAAGTAAGCGGCGCGCAAATCGGTCTGCTCAACCTGTGTGGCGGAAATGTAAAAGGGATACAAATAGGAATCATCAACCATAGCAAGGATACTACCGCCCATAAACTAGGTTTGGTGAATATCACCCCTAAGACCCGTATCCAGATGATGCTGTATGCAGGCAACACCAGCAAACTGAATGCCGCCGTGCGTTTTAAAAACCGCTGGAGTTATACCATGCTGGGTATCGGTACACACTATCTGGATTTGAATGACAAGTTTTCGGGCTGTGTGTTCTATCGTGCCGGTCTTTACTATCCCATCGCCCCCAAACTGGAACTAAGCGGTGACTTAGGCTATTTCCACGTAGAAAATTTCGAGAATGAAGATGCGGAAACGCCGGAACGTATGTATTCATTACAGGCCCGCATCAATCTGGAATATAAATTCAAATCCAAGATCAGTTTCTTTGCATCGGGTGGTTACGGCATGACACGCTATTATGATAAAAATAAGTTCTACGAGAAGAAACCTATTTTCGAAGCAGGTGTTATCTTATTTTAAACAGCCGTCACACGAGTATAAACTAATTCATACAGTATGAAACTACAGCATATCGCATTAGTCTGCCTGCTGGCATTAAGTGCCGAAAGTGCCACAGCTCAAATACTGCATCGTCCCGATTCCATTTATACATTCACAGATCCCCGCCTGCAAAAAAAGCATCCTTGGCGTGCCGCCGCCGAGACTTTCGGCATGAATGTCGGAGTATGGGCATTCGACCGTTATGTAATGAACGAAGACTTTGCCAAAATCAGCATCGGCAGCATACGGCGCAATATCAAGCATGGTTTTGTATGGGATAACGACCAGTTCTCCACCAATCTGTTCGCCCACCCCTATCACGGGAATCTTTATTTCAATGCAGCACGCAGCAACGGACTGACTTTTTGGGAATCGGCCCCATACGCCTTTGCAGGAAGCCTGATGTGGGAAATAGCCGCAGAAGTGGAGCCTCCTGCCATCAATGACCTGATGGCTACCACCTTGGGCGGTATCGCCCTGGGAGAAGTAACGCACCGTATGTCTTCCCTGGTGCTGGACGATTCCAAGCATGGCTTCTCACGTTTCACCCGCGAGTTTCTGGGAACCCTGATCTGCCCCATGCGGGGATTGAACCGGATGATAACCGGCGAGATGTGGAAAGTAAAGCGTTCGCATTACAAATACCACGACTACGACCGCATTCCGGTATACTTTTCCATAGGCGCCGGCGACCGTTACCTGGCCGATGACAATCACCTGTTTCGTGGAGAGCACAATCCCTACCTCGAATTCCGGATACAATACGGAGACGCTTTCGATAAAGTGAACGACGGCCCATACGATTACTTCACCGCACGGGCACTTTCGGCCTTTCCGGAAACCAACCTCTCATCAGTCAGATCAACCTGATGGGGAAGTTATGGGGAGTTCCCTTGAAAACCACTACCGGCATGGAAATGATGTTCGGTATCTTCCAGCACTTCAACTATTTTGATTCCGAGGAAGTGATTGACGGATCGGGGCGTATCCCTTACAAGATTTCGGAAGCTGCCAGTGTGGGACCGGGTATGATTTACAAATTCCCCCAAATGAACAGTCTGGTAAATTTGGAACAACGTGTATTCCTGAGTGCCATTCTGCTGGGTGGAAGCCTTACCGACTATTACAACGTAATAGACCGCAATTACAACATGGGAAGCGGATACAGCATCAAGAACAATACTATTCTGGACTTCGGCCGTTACGGCATGTTCGCACTGAATATGCATCTTTACCAGATTTTTACCTGGAAAGGATACGAGCATAAGGATTTGGAAACGGTAAACCCGCTTTATCTGAATGCACAAGGAGACAAAGGAAATGTAATGCTCGCTGTGGTAAATCCTATAATCGAACTGAATCTAAGTTCACACTTCAAAGCAAATATGGAAGTGTCCTATTACTACCGCCACACACATTATTCCTACCATGAGGACATAAAATACAAGACCTTCGAGACCCGGCTAGGATTGATTTATCAATTCTAAAGCAATGAAGAGCGGACACGGCTCAAGGTTTCGGGAGTCATCTGTAATAATGAAGCGATGTACACAAGAGGTGCACGCTTCAATATTTCGGGATGAAGTTGCAACAGCTTGTCATAGCGTTTATGAGCCGGTTCAAAACGAAGCGTGTCCGCCTTTATCTGAGACTCTATCAAAGAATGCTCGATAAAGCCGCGATAAAGCCGCTCTATATCACGATATTGATCTATCAGCTTCTCAACTTCCACACGGGGCAGTTCCCACACCACAGAGGTTTCCAATGTCTCTACCATCAGGCGGGTGGGTTCCTGTTTAAAATAACTCTCTATGCAAATTATCATTCCGTTCTCATAACCGATATGTTCTGTCAGATCTTTATCATACTTATAATAAAATTGTCTGAGCATCCCTTTCTCTATAAACAACATCGCTTTACAAACCTCACCGGCCTGCAAAACAATCTCCCCTTTACGATATTTTTTACAAACTAAGATTTCGGCTAATGCGTGAACACTTTCTCTACTGAGAGGATGGTTAACTTCTGCTATCCTTCTAGCTATGTCTATACTAGTTGTCATGTGCTCCCAATTTTTGTATTTTTTTGCAAAAATACAAAAAAAAGGCCGAATAAAACGGTATAAATAACAAAATTAAGCCGATAATGTTCTGAATAATAGTTTTTTTTATATACTTTTGAAACGTAATAGTAATATAACGACCTTTATGAAACTACTAGCCTCTTTAACAATCCTGGGTTTAGTCATGACACAAAGTGTCACAGCCCAAACAAATTACACGAAGGATCCGGAAAGCTGTACTAGCATTATGGTAGGAAAGAAAGCAACTACCGACGGATCAGTTATAACCAGTCACACATGCGACAGCTGGTACCGAACTTGGGTAAACATGGTTCCGGCAGAAAGCTATGAAAGGGACACAGTCATGAATATTTACGATGGCCGTATGCATACCGAATTTGCAGCCGACCAGACCAATGTAAAAATCAAAGGACAAATACCACAAGTACGAAAAACATACGCTTTCATGGATACATCCTACCCTTGTATCAACGAAAAGCAACTGGGCATAGGTGAAACGACCGTAAGCGGACGCAGGGATCTGGAAAACCCCAAAGGCATGTTTATGATTGAAGAATTGCAGCGCGTGGCATTACAACGTTGTACAACAGCCCGTGAGGCTATCCGCCTGATGGGAGATCTCGTAAAACAATATGGTTATGGCGACAGCGGCGAGTGCCTGACCATCGCCGACCCCAATGAAGTATGGCATTTCGAAGTTTTTGGAGAAGGAAAAGATAAAATTGGCGGAGTATGGGCGGCAGTCCGTATTCCGGATGATCATGTAGGTGTATCTGCCAATATCTCACGCATCAGTACGCTCAATTTGAAAGATCCCGATCATTATATGGCTTCCGAAAATGTATTTGACGTGGCCAAAAAGTTAGGGTATTGGGACGGGAAAGAGCCTTTTAAATTCTGGAAAGCCTATAGCGGAAAGAATTATTCCGGTCAACTGAAATCCTTCAGCACCCGCGAGCACTTTATTCTGAATGCACTGGCACCTTCCTTGAAGCTTGATTATGAGGCAGAAGAACTGCCTATCAGTGTAAAACCCGACAAGCAAGTATCCGTAACAGATGTTATGGCATTGCTCCGGGAGACATACGAAGGAACGCCGCTGGATATGACACAGAATCTGAAAGTTACGGTAAAAGATAGGAAAACCGGAAAAGTAGACACCATTATCAGCCCGAAAGCCAATCCGTGGATGCGTGGCGATGAACTGAATATGCTGAACGGAATTAAAAAGGGAGTTGTGAAATCAGTACGCAATATCGCCGTTCCGCAATGCGCTTATTCTACAGTCATCCAGTTACGTGGCTGGCTTCCCGACGCTGTAGGTGGTGTGGTATGGTTCTCTATGGACAATCCCGGACAAAGCCCGCGCGTTCCGGTATTCTGTGGCATTACTGATTTCCCTGCTATGTATAAAATCTGCGGTAACCACCGCTACCGCGATGATGCCGCCTTATGGCACTACCGCCGCGCCAACAAACTGGCTGCTGTAAGATGGGGAGCGACCCGCAAAGTAATGGAAAAGAATATCCGTCATTTCGAAGAAAAAGGGCAACGTGAACTTCCATTTGTGGAAACACAATACCAAAGCATCCTTCAATCCAAAGGAGAAGAAGCCGCCCGTACTTATCTCACAGACTATACGACAGACTTTATCGGTGCCACCATTCTTCGTTGGGACGAAATGGCAAACCAATATTGGATTGAATCACGCTTCGGCTTTTAATTGTCAACCTTATCATATTAAAAACAAACTTATGAAAACAAAAGTATTCACACTAGCCGCATTGCTATGCTGCGCATCAGCCATGTATGCACAAGAAAGCGGTTACAAATTCACAACTGTCGCATCACAGAAAGCAACTCCTGTCAAAAATCAGGCTTCTACCGGAACTTGCTGGTGCTTCGCCACCACTTCGTTCATGGAATCCGAACTGCTCCGTATGGGCAAGGGGGAATATGACCTTTCTGAAATGTTCATTGTACGCCAAAAGTACTTGAACCAACTGGAAGACAACTATTATCGGGGAGGCAATGGGAATTTAGGACAAGGAAGCCTTTCACACACGTGGAAGAATGCCTTCAACCAAGTGGGCATCGTACCCGAGGAAGTATATCACGGAATCAATTATAACTCGGAGAAACATAGTCATGGCGAAATGGTGAAATACATCAACGCCTTAGGAAGTACGGCGGTAAAGATGAAACGTCGCAGCCCGGAATACTACAAGCTGATCAACAACCTTTTCGACACTTACCTGGGAGAACTGCCTGAAAAGTTCACTTATAAAGGAAAAGAATACACTCCGAAATCTTTTGCTGAAAGTTTGGGGTTGAACATGGACGATTATATCGAACTGACTAGTTTCACCCACAAACCATATTACCAGAAATTCTCTCCGGAAGTACCCGACAATTGGGAAAATGAGCAAATGTACAATCTTCCGCTGGACGAAATGATGGAAGTCGCTGACTATGCTTTGACCCACGGATATACCGTATGTTGGGACGGTGACGTCAGTGAAAGAGGCTTTTCATTCAAAAATGGTGTAGCCATCAATCCGGTGGTGAAGAAAGCGGAAGATCTTTCGGGTTCCGACCGTGCACGTTTTGAAAAGATGGACCCTAAAGAACAAAGAGAGATGCTGGCGGAAGCCTACAAGTTTGAAAAGCCGTGCCCCGAAGTGAATGTCACTCCGGAAGTCCGTCAGGAAGGTTATGAAGCATTTGTTACTACCGATGACCACTTGATGCATCTTACCGGCATCACCAAAGACCAGAACGGAACCAAATATTATATCACCAAGAACTCTTGGGGTACAGAACGTAATACATTCGGCGGCTATCTGAATATGTCCGAAAGCTATGTGCGTGCCAAGACTATTTTCCTCATGGTGCATAAAGATGCCATTCCGGCTGCTATCAAACAAAAATTAGGAATCAAATAAAAAAGAAAAGAGCAGGCGTCCGTTTTTCTAAAATAGACGCCCGTTTTTTTGAAAACAGATGTCCGGACCGGAATCCCAATACATACTGGCATTTTCAAATGGACATTTGTCTTTTTAGTAAAAGATCTATGATTATGATGACAAAAAAAAACTTATTTGCATTAGTCTTATGCTTGTTCAGTCTCGGAACCACAACCCATGCGCAACGCATCCCCACACTGGAGGAGGCTGTATACGGAGGACTGATCAAGACAGAAGGCGGAAGCAACGTGAGCTGGATGAAAGATGGCGAACGTTATTCCAAAATAGAGAAAAATGCCGAGGGGGCATACGAAGTCACTGCCTACAAAGCAAAGGACAATTCCAAAGAAGTGCTGATCCCTGCCCGGCTGCTTTTGAATCCACAGACAGGAAAACCGATCCCTGTCCGCAATTTCATATTCAGCGAGGATAACTCCAAAGTATTGATCTACACCAATACCCGTCGCGTATGGCGTTATGATACCCGCGGTGATTACTGGGTGCTAAGTTTGAAAGACGGCAAACTGCAACAATTGGGCAAAAACTTGCCGGAAGCAACCTTGATGTTCGCCAAGTTCTCGCCGGATGCCAGCCGGGTGGCATACGTTTCCAAAAACAACATTTATGTAGAGAATCTGGCCGACGGTAAAATCAACCAGATAACTCAGGACGGGAATAATGAAATTGTAAACGGAACATTCGACTGGGTGTACGAAGAGGAATTCAATTGCCGCGATGGTTTCCGCTGGAGTCCCGACGGGCAATACATAGCCTATTGGCAAAGCGACACCCAAGGTACGGGATGGTTTGATATCATCAATAATGTAGATTCCATTTATCCCAAAATCCAACGTTTTCCCTACCCTAAAGCCGGAACTGCGAACTCCGCTGTAAAAGTAGGCTACGTATCCGCCGACGGTGGAAACACCACCTGGCTGAATCTGCCCGGTGACGCACGTAACCACTACATTCCCCGCATGGAATTCATTCCGGGCTGTAACGAACTGTTCATCCAGCAAATGAACCGTGCCCAAAACACCAATAAAGTATGGATTGCAAAAATAGGTGAAAATAACCCCGTCAACATCTTTACTGATCAAGACGCCGCATGGTTGGAAACCAATGACAATGTGCGTTGGCTGAAAGGGAACAAGTATTTCACCTGGGAAAGCGAACGTGACGGATGGCGCCATCTGTATCGTGTAAGCCGTGATGGCAAGGAAATCAAGCCCATCACCCAAGGAGCCTTTGATTATATTCAGGAAGTGGGTGCGGATATGGATAAAGGTCTGGTGTACTTTATCGCCTCTCCCGACAATTTCACCCAGCGTTATCTCTACCAAGCACGCCTTTTCGGCAATGGAGAAGTGAAGCGGCTCAGCCCGGTTGATCAAAGCGGACAACATCGTTATATCATGTCACCATCCGGCAAATGGGCAGTCCATACGTTCAGCAACTCGGAAACTCCCCCTGTGATCGACATGGTGTCTTTCCCCGGCCATAAAAGCGTACGTCTGATTACAGACAATGCGAAAGCCAAAGAGCAATACAAAGCCTTGGGACTGCAACCGAAAGAATTTGTAAAGACCCGTTCGGGAGAACTGGAACTGGATGCATGGATGGTCAAACCCGTCAACTTTGACCCTGACAAAAAATATCCAGTCATTATTGATGTATATGGAGAACCAGCCAACGCCACCGTGCAGGATGTATGGAGTGGAGGAAGCTTATGGCACCAGTACATGGCAAACCAAGGATACATCATTGTCAGCATCGAGAACCGTGGAGCCAATGCCCCCCGCGGACGCGAGTGGCGCAAATGCATTTATGGAGAAGTCGGAACCTTTGCCAGTGAAGATCAGGCAAGAGGCATCCAGGACCTGGCACGTCAATACTCTTTCATTGACGCCACACGTATCGGCATCACCGGCTGGAGTGGCGGAGGCAGCCAGACGCTGAACAGTATGTTCCGCTATCCCGATGTTTTCCACACAGGCATTGCCATTGCTTTTGTGGCAGACCAGCGTCTGTATGACACGATATATCAAGAACGTTACATGAACACTCCTCAAAATAATCCGGAGGGTTACCGCAAAGGGTCTCCCATCTCGTATGCAGCAGGACTGAAAGGCAATTTGCTGTTAATTCACGGTACAGGAGATGATAATGTCCATTACCAGAATTGTGAAATGCTGGTCAATGAACTGGTACGGCACGGCAAGATTTTCTCACAGATTTCTTACCCCATGCGTTCTCACGGAATTTATGAAGGCGAGGGAACCAGTTTGCATCTGAGAAAGACGATGGCTGATTACTGGTTGAAAAACCTGCCTGCCGGAGGAAAATAAAAGTCAAAAGTTCCGGATATAAAATGATTCCGGATCGTTTTATAGTTATGAAACATGTTAAGACACTACTGATATGATTGTGCAGCCTGCCACTCTGAACACTAGTAAAGTAAAATCTTTCATAAAGTTCAGAAGGGCAGGCTGACAAACCAACTTCGTTTTAACAAGTTTTACACTAGACCCAAACATATAAACTAGATGAGGAAAATACAACTATTCTTATTACCACTATCTTTATTATTCATGACTCGGCACATCCATGCCCAACTCCCTGCCCAAACAGAATATGCTGTTGAGACAGGAGGAACATCGGGCAAAGGAGCCTATGCACCGATGTGGCTTACCGCCAACAGGCAAGGGCTGTCTTCTGTCAATACCGAATATGGCTATTTACGGGCGGGAATTGCACACACGATGTCATTAAACCGGCATTTCTGTTTCAGTGCGGGAGTGGATTTGGCAACCGCCTACAATTTCACCTCTTCATTCATCATCCAACAAGCCTATGCAGACCTCAGTTACCACTGGTTGAATCTGAGTATCGGCAGCAAAGAACGCTTGCCCGAACTAAAGAATCCCAAGTTAAGCAGTGGAGGTATGGTAGAGTCAAATAATGCCCGTCCCATTCCCCAAGTGCGTCTGGAAGTGCCCGAGTACGTAGCCATACCGGGTACTCATAAATGGATTTATCTGAAAGGGCATATAGCCTACGGGCGTTTTACTGATGACAAATGGCAGGAACATTTCACTTCCATAGGAAACAAATATGCCATTGATGTACTTTATCACAGTAAATCACTCTTTGCCAAAGTGGGAAACCGAGATCATTTTCCGGTAGAGTTTGAAGGAGGAATACAGATGGCCACCCAGTTTGGCGGTGATCAATATATTGCCGGGCAAAAAGATCCTGTAATCAATATGCCTACCCGGTTCGTTGACTTCATGCGCGTGTTGATTCCTATGGCCGGAGATGATACTACGCCTGAAGGCGAACAAGTAAACATCTACGGCAACCATGTCGGCAGCTGGAACTTTGCCGCAACAGCCTACCTGAACCAATGGAAGTTAAAAGTCTATTACGAACATTATTTCGATGACCACTCTCAAATGTTTTTCCAATACGGACGTTGGAAGGACGGACACATCGGAGTGGAAATAACTTTTCCCAAAAACCGCCTCATCAATACTTTTGTATACGAAGGATTAGGAACAAAAGACCAGACCGGACCTATGCTGTATGATTCATTCTGGGGCGAATTTGAAGAACAAATCAGCGCCAAGGATAATTACTACAACCATTACCTTTATCAAGGATGGCAACATTGGGGAATGGGAATAGGCACCCCCCTGCTTCCCGGGCCTGTTTACAACAAGAACGGACAAATTACTTTTATCAGTAATCGTGTACTGGCGCATCATATAGGATTCAGCGGTTCCCCCTGCCATTCGCTGGGGTATCGTGTACTGCTCTCCTACTCCCGCCACTGGGGCACTTATGACAATCCTCTGAATGAGATAAAAAAACAATTCAATTCTTTGTTTGAAGTAACTTATGCTCCACAACGGCTGAAAGGATGGAACTTCACTGTATCCGGAGCTATGGACCGTGGCAGTATGCTTGGAAACAACTATGGCGGAATGCTGGTTATCCGCAAGCAAGGAATTATCAAATCAAGCTATAAATAAAAGTTTTAACCGTCAATCCCCAATCAACACATGAGACAAATCATATTATTCATACTCCTTGTAGTGGAAATCAGCAGTTGCGACAAGGCTCCCATCAATGACAAACTAGATGGCAGATGGCAATTGATGACTATAGAATATACAGATGGGAAAGTCGAGGAATGTAACCGCATTTATTATAGTATCCAATTACATTTAGTGGAAATCAGTGCCAAAGGTGGAAATGGAGGTACTCACATCGGACGTTTCTCTTATAAAGAAGATGAGATAACCATGAGTGAATTCCGTCACCGTGGAGATGAAGAAAAACTAACGACACTGAATGAATTGAAGCCCTTCGGACTCAACCAAGCCATTAATCATCTTCAAGTGGAAAAAGCAACAGGAAAGAAACTTATTCTGAAATCGGATTATGCACGTCTCACATTCAGAAAGTTCTAATGTTCATCAATAAAACGCAGCCGGCTACATTGGTTTATGAAGCCGGCTGCATGAAACAAGTCTTTTATCTCTGAATAATCTGTAATGATACAAACTTATTTTCTAGGCTTTATATCCAGTTTTACCGGCTTCAACATATTTTCCGGACTTAGAATCGTATCCAATTCTTCCTTGTTCAAGACCCCATGTTCCAAAACCAGCTCATAGACACTTCTGCCCGTTTCCAAAGCTTCTTTTGCAATCTTTGTAGAATTCTTATAACCGATTATCGGATTCAATGCAGTGACTACACCAATGCTGTTATGCACCTCAATCTTGCAACGTTCCGCATTGGCTGTAATACCTTCCACACAACGTGTACGCAGGGTTTCAAAACCATTGATCATCAAATCTACAGATTCAAAACAACACTGTGCCATCACCGGCTCCATAGCGTTCAGTTCCATTTGTGCAGCCTCGCCGGCCATAGTCACACATAGTTCATTACCCATTACCTTATAACAAATCTGGTTCATCACCTCAGGAATCACTGGATTCACTTTGCCCGGCATAATGGAAGAACCCGGTTGCATGGCCGGAAGGTTAAATTCCCCTAAACCACAGCGCGGTCCGCTGGCCAGCAAACGCAAGTCATTACAAATCTTATTTACTTTAACAGCTACCCTTTTCAAAGCTGAGGCATAACCCACCAGGCAAGATGTGTCCGAAGTAGCTCCCACCAAGTCTGCCGACAAGTTGAATTCAAAGCCTGTAATTTCACACAATGCCGCCACGCATTTCTCCGCATAGCCCGGCTCCGCGCAAATACCGGTACCGATGGCCGTAGCCCCCATATTTACTGTCAAGAAGTCCGCCGCCGCCTCATTCAAGTGGCGGATTTCATCTCTCAATATGCTGGCAAAACCATTGAATGTCTGACCTAAGGTCATAGGTACGGCATCTTCCAACTGGGTACGTCCCATCTTGATGATATGCGCAAACTCTTCTCCTTTCTTATGGAACGCACCAATCAGCGATTCCAGATAAGGCAGAAAACGAAGATGGGAATAATACATACCGATATGGATTGCAGTGGGATAAGCGTCATTGGTTGATTGCGAGCAGTTCACATGGTCATTAGGAGAGCAATATTGATACTCGCCACGTTTATGCCCCATAATTTCCAAAGCACGGTTAGCGATGACTTCATTGGCATTCATATTGGTAGAAGTGCCGGCACCTCCTTGAATCATATCTACAGGGAACTGTTCGTGATGCTCACCATTCAAGATTTCCTGGCACGCCAACACAATGGCGTCTTTTTGTTCTTTAGTCAGCAGACCTAACTCATAGTTGGCCATTGCAGCTGCCATTTTTGTGATGGCAAGGCCGTTGATAAACAACGGATATTCATTGAGATGGAATTTGCTGATTGGGAAATTTTCTATGCCTCTAAGAGTCTGCACACCATACAAAGCACTGGCCGGAATCTCACGGGCACCAATTAAATCACTTTCTACTCGGGTTTCTTCTGTAAGTTTTGTTTCCATAATAAGTTTATTTATCGGTTTATCATTTTTTATTTTATACAGCAAAGGTATAAACTAACATTTTGATATCAAAATATATTCTAATATAATTTTCAAATATTATTTCATACTTATTTTTGCAATAAAACCATCAACAAACTTACATTATGAAAGTTCGGTCAGTTAACAAAGTCTTATATTCTTTGGAGTTCATTCGAAAAACAGGCATAAAAAAAGGCGTCCATCCAGAACGCCTTTATTCTATTTTTTAACTTAAGATCCCTATTTTACCTTTATTCTATCAAACCCTTCACCAAACACACCTATGACGGCACTTTGTGATACAAATGCATTCGGATCGATATCTTTTATCAAACGGAATATGGTAGTAGATTCACGTTTTTTTGCCAGCACGAACATCATTTTCACACCCGCACCGGTATAACAACCCACTCCGTCAATAAACGTCACTCCTCTATGCAGGTCTTTATTTATGCGATGGCCTATTTCCTCATGTTTCTTCGAAATGATAAAGAACTGCACTGACTGACGGGCACTGTTTACCACTTGATCCAATACAAAACTGGATATAAACAAGACAACATATCCATATACCACCTTTTCCCAATCATGCAACACAAAATAACTGGAAGAAATAATAACCAAGTCACACATCAATATAACCCGGCCTAAAGTAATATCACGATA
Source organism: Phocaeicola sartorii JCM 17136 = DSM 21941 (assembly GCF_000614185.1). Taxonomy (GTDB): domain Bacteria; phylum Bacteroidota; class Bacteroidia; order Bacteroidales; family Bacteroidaceae; genus Phocaeicola; species Phocaeicola sartorii. Next base: position 13,230 of record NZ_BAKM01000018.1, read on the forward strand.
CTTATTGACTATAGCGGCTATAATATCCGTACCTCCTGTACTGCCATTGGCAGAAAAAGCGACACCAATACCGCCTCCACAGAAAAAGGCCCCCAAGACACAAGCCATGAAAGGCTGGTCATGTATTAAAGACTCCCCTCCCGTCAAATCCTGTATGACAGGCAGAATAGAACTCAGCACAAATACGGCATAAATGGTTTTCACACTAAACTTCCATCCCAGAATAATCAAAGAAAGTATTAACAATGCTCCATTAATTCCCAAATAGGTATATTGAACCGGCAAGCCAGTAGCCCAATAAACAATAGAAGCAATACCCGGTACCGCACCCGAAGGGAGGTCATTGGGCAACAAAAAGACGGTCCATCCGATAGCATACATCAGCATGCCAAGAGCTATTAGCATATAGTCTCTTAATTCTCTGATAATCCGTTGTCTACGCGTCGTAATAAAGACTGAATCCATGTGAGTTTTCCTTTATAAAATCATATTGTCCGCAAAAGTACAAAAAGATTAAGTCACTTAGCCTTAAAAGGTGACATTTTTTTCAAGCAAAAACCATGGAAAAAGCTTAATTAACTAATATCCAAGGCGTAAAGAGCAATAAATTAGTAACAGGTCACAAAACCACTGGATTCCAATGAATGCAAATCAGCCTTTTAAAGCCCCACAAGGCTTTACTGAGCCTGCCGCATTTAAAATTTCACGTTGCTTTTGGTCGCTTCAACAGCCTCTCATCCAATCGTCAGCTGAAAAATACCCATTTCAAGGTATTGTAAAGAGTGGCGCATATAACGAACTTTGCAAATAAAAACAAAAACGATATTCTGACGTATGCAAACGGCAAAAGACAGCCTGCGGCAACACGGACAGCCTGTCGGGTAAAAACAAAAAAAGGTAGTGCGGCATAAAGAACGATCCGAAAAGGATCTTGAATCTTTTACAGGCAGTATCTCCAATTCTCTACGAGGACTGGAAAAGACTCATGGATATATAAGGATTACAGTATGACAGAACAATTGAATCATCATAGCAACCCGATGAAAACAAACGGATACATCCGCACTTCTTCCTGTCTGGAATGCAAGCCCTGCGGAAACGACTGTACGATTGTGAATAATCGGATCTCTTTTATAACAGACTCCGAGAAAAAGCGTTTCAGCCACCTTCTGCTCGACTCCGCCCCCAAAGCCTGCATGCAGATGCGGCAAGTCTTGCCAGGCGGCATTACATTTAGTGCAAGAAGTGAAACACCGTACCATTCCGGCAGAACAACTAAAAATAATCAATATATGAGTATCACCAACATTATCAGTAACGATGAAGTTACACTTGTACAAGGAGTCAACGGAGTTTTTCTCTGCGAAGAATCGTGGACTACGCAAAGCCGGAAATCCGCCTTACACAAAGAAGATCTGAACACACCCGATATCGAAAGCCTGCAATCAGACTTACCGGAGTTAACTTAACCACAGGCAGATGCCCCCGTATTCAACAACCATTCATTCTATCGAATAAATAAAAAAGATATGCATACATCTCATTCCTGTCACTGTCATGAGCAAGATGCTCATAGAAAACAGAGTCATGAACATCATCATGTACCTCCCAAAGGTGAAAAACTACTCATCGTTACGCTGCTGAACGCTTTGATTACGGCAGTGGAAATAGTGGGCGGGCTTCTTTCGAACAGTCTTTCACTGCTCTCTGATGCCGTACACAATCTTGGTGACACTTTGGCCATAGCCTTTGCCTACATTGCCCGGCGCATAGGCAACAAACAGGCGGACATGCGCCACACCTTCGGTTACAAGCGTACGGAAATTCTGGCTGCTTTTGTCAATGCCTCCATGCTGATGGCTATCTGCCTCTTTCTACTGAAAGAAGCTTACGAACGTAGCCTGCATCCCGAACAGATACAGGGCAAAATGATGCTCATCGTAGCTGTCGTAGCTGGTGGCCAATCTTATCTCTGTGCTGGTTTTGCAAAAAGAAAAGGAGCACAACATGAACACCCGTGCCGCCTACCTGCACCTGCTGGGCGACACACTCTCGTCCGTGGCCGTGATAGCCGGCGGAATTGCCATCTGGCTGTACGATCTTGTTTGGCTGGACCCGCTTATTACGGCACTGGTCAGCCTGTACATCCTGTATCATACGTGGGGCGTATTACACGAAGCGGTTAGCATCCTGATGCAAACCGCTCCTGAAGGGGTGGACATCCCGATGATTATCCAAAAGATAGAAGTTCTTGAAGGCGTGCACGATGTACATCACCTGCACCTGTGGCAACTCAACGAAGAACAAATTCATTTCGAAGCGCACATCAAAGTGAAAGAGGGAATCAGCATAGAGCAGCTGGACGAGATGCGAAAACAAATACAAGAAATACTTTCCGCATACGGCATATACCACAGCACCCTTCAGATAGGGCACGATTGCTGCGAGGGGCATATCCCATTGATTGTCAATGAAAACAGGGACTGATATAGACATATCCTATTAGAAAGAGAAAACTAACAACCATATAAATAACAATGAAACAGAAAATACTATTCTCTCTATGGGCACTGACGCTCATGATCCTCAGCGTATCTGCCCAAACAGAGAAAGAGCGGATTACAGGCATAGTTATCGACTACACAAGCGAAGAGCCACTACCCGGAGCAACCATCTTTATCGAGGAACTGAAAAAGGGTGATGTGGCGGACAAACACGGTGAATTCTCTTTTTCAGAGGTTCCTTTCGGCACTTATACATTCACCGTGAAGTTTATGGGCTATCAAAAAGCTACCCAAAAAGTAACCGTGAGCAATGAGCGTGCAAAGAAAACCATTATCCGCCTGAAGGCCGAAGCCCAATTGCTGGATGAAGTAGTGGTGATGGGCAAAAGTGAAGCCCGCAAAATCCGAGAACAAGCCATGCCCGTATCGGTCATCAGCATGAAACAGCTGCAAGGGACAGTGAGCGATATACAAGGTATATTGGCAAAGACCGTAGGGGTTGCCATTCGTTCTACCGGAGGGGTGGGCAGCACTTCCCGATTGTCTGTACGTGGCCTGGAGGGTAAACGCATTGGCTTCTTTATTGATGAAACGCCTCTGAATGACCAATCCGATTTTATCGACCTTAATGACATACCGATTGATATGATTGATCGGATTGAGATATACAAAGGCGTGGTTCCTGCCAAGTTTGGAGGATCATCAATGGGGGGCGCGGTCAACATCGTCATAAGAGAATATCCAGATCGTTATGCCGATTTAAGCTATACCCGTGAGTCGTTTAACGTAAACAAGGCACAAACGGTATTCAAAAGGAACTTGAAAGATGCCGGATTGATAGTTGGCATAGGAGGAGGATATACTTATGCAGACAATGATTACACGATGGAATCTCCTTACGTTAAAGGATTAAAAATCAAACGTGACCACGATAATTTCAGGAAAATACTCGTAGGAGGAAGCCTTAAAGCCAAGAAGTGGTGGTTTGATGAAGTGGAGTTTGAACCCGCTTTTATCGATACCTACAAGGAAATACAAGGCATAGAAACCGATATCAGAAAAGCCCATACGAGATCGCGCCTTTATATGCTGGCCAATAACTGGAGAAAGAAAATTTCCTGTTAGAGGGCTTGGACTTAGAGATGAATACAGCGATTGGCTATACGCAATACGGGCTGACAGACACCGCTAAAGTATGGTACGACTGGAATGGGGTTTCCTATCCTACCCCCTCGCTCCACGGTGGCGAGCTAGGTACACGATACGCATCCGAATCGGATAATAAGAAAACGACGCTGATGAATAAGCTGAATCTGGAATTCCTGATAGATAAGCATCATTCCGTTAGTTTTCATTCGGTTTTTACCTTGGCCAACGGGCATCCCTCGGACCCGGTCAAGGAAAAAAGTTTAGGAAAGAAAACGGATTTTGACTCGCGTATGCATAGCTGGACAGTAGGTCTGACCTACGATTACCGCACGGCAAACGACAAGTTTCTCAACTCGTTCACGTCAAGATATTATTGGTATTCGATGAATACATCCTATCAAAACATCTATGTGAACATCCCTGTAGAGGATATCCATCTGAACAAGAACAGCATAGGCTTCAGCAACGCCATGCGCTACCGCTTCACGCCCTTCTTTATGGCAAAGCTGTCGGGTGGATATGACGTACGCATTCCATCGGAGAATGAATTGTTAGGCGATGGTTACACCATCAGCCCGTCGGAGAGACTGTTGCCCGAGCGCAACCTGAGCGTGAATGCCGGTCTGCTCTACGATCTAAGCGGAATCCATCCGAGCAATCTGCAAATAGAACTGAGTGGATACTACATGTATTTGCAGGATATGATTCGTTTCACAAAAGGAATTTTCGGCGCTCAATACCAGAATTTCGGAGAAATGCGAACCCTTGGTGTGGAGTTTGAAGTGAAGGCTGACGTCTTTCCTTTTTTATATGCTTATGGCAATGTCACTTACCAAGATTTACGCGATGTAAGGAAACAGGAGGAAGGAAGCAATTTGCCCAATGCGACAAAGGGGAAACGGATGCCCAATATTCCTTATTTCATGGCAAATGCAGGCCTGGAGTTTCATAAAGAAAATCTTTTCGGCGGTAAAGGGCAGAACACACGGCTATTTGTCGATATGGCTTTTGTGGAAGAGTACCTCTACGACTTTGAGATGACCGAGAATGCCAAACGGCGTATTCCCCGAAGCACAACGATGGATCTCGGTTTTGAACACAGCATCATGAATCAACGTCTGTTCCTCTCGGGCAAAATAAAAAACCTGACCAATGCCACTGTATTGTCCGAATTCAACCGTCCCCTGCCGGGCAGAAGTCTCGGCGTGAAATTGCGCTATATTTTCAAATAAATAGAAACCAACCAGTAATCATTAAAAGATAAGAAAATGAGAACAGTTTTTAAAAGCTGGCAACTTATAGCCATGAGTGTAATGATGGTGTTTGCAACATCTTGTGAGAAAAATAACGGAGATGATCCAAGTCCCGGCAAAGTGTTGGGCGGAGAAGGCAATATCCTGATAGCAACCACAGTGAAGAATCCCGATGGACAAAGCGGACAGTCGTATGTGCAACAAATGCCTGAGCTATCGGGGACCTTGAGCATGAGCAAAGGCATTCAAACCGGTTTTGGAACCCCTATATCTATCGTGGGAAACGATGTCTTCGTCTTTCCAGAGTTTGGCGGCAAGGGCACACAAACCATCATCCGATATGCACGCTCTCAAAAAGGTTTGGAGAAAGCCGCAGAAATGCAGATTATTCCCGACTCCAACCCTAGCAACCTGACGCAAGTGAGTGCGGAGAAGGCTTATATCCCCACGTATGTTTTGGGGCGAATCATGATTGTAAACCCGAAGACCCTGGAAAAGAAAGGAGAAATAGACTTGAAACAATATGCGCATCATGACGCAAGCCCCGAACCGGCTCACGGCATCTTGCGGGAAGGCCTATACTACCTCCCGCTCAACCAGCTTGCCGAAAACTGGATGCCTTATGCTGACTACAGGCAGGTGGACGTAGTCATTATTGATACTAAAACCGACCAAGTGGTAAAAGTAATTTCCGAAAAGACGAGCGGTCTTTGTTTTCCTACCCGTCCTTTCCTCAAGGAGATGATATTTACAAACGAACAAAATGACATTTACATCGCTTGTGCAGGTTATTTCGGATATGACCCCACATACCTGAAGAATGGATTTGTCTGCATTCCGGCAGGCAAACAAGAGTTTGACGAAACCCAGACGTGGGATATAAGCGGCACAAGCATTGAGGGAAGCGCCTATAAAGCGGCATCCGTATTCAACTGCAAGTATATTGGACATGGAAAGGTTGCCGCCTATGCAGGTATTGTAGAGCTGAATGGCAACAATCCTTATACGGCACGCAACGCCATGGCGGTGCTGATAGACTTGAACAGCCGAACAATCAAGAAAATTGAAGGAATCCCCTATACAGATGGTTATAGCGTGGCAATAGAATATCATAATGGCGAGGTCTTTTTTGCCGCGTATGGTGTAGACGCTTCGGGAATCTTTGCATACAATCCCATAACAGGAAAGGTACGACAGGCACTGTCGGCAAGTGGAAATATAGCATATATGCACTTCTTCAACTAAGTAACAGCCCAAATACAAAAGGACAAAGACGAAAGTTGAGACACCGGCTTTCTCTTTGCCCTTTTTCATCGGATGCCTGATCATGGCACGAACGGCAATGATCAAGAAAAGAAACACTTCACCTTTTAAATAACCTCCTTATGAACAACCTCTCTCAGATTCTTAATTCCGCCACAATGGGACACCCCCGTCGATTGCGTCCGCTGATATGCTGGACCATTGCGGAATATTTATTCCGTGGCGCACCTTACGGAAGCATGCTTCTTGTGGTATGGGAAGTATTCAAGCCTCTCCAGCACCCCGGAACCACAATCAATCTCATGAATATAGCAGGGGCGTGCGCATTCCTCCTCCTCTCTCTCATCTGCCTTTGGCTCATCGGAAAGAAAGCCTATCTGGTAGCCTATCGTGACGGCTACGAAATATGCTGCGACGGCCGTCTGGCTGTAGTCAGCCACCTGCGCCGTCTGCCGATGAGCTTTTTCAACAGCCGAGACCCCGGAGACATCGGTGCATACATTGTCAGCGACTACAACAATGTGGAGATGCTCACCACACACCTCATCGGCCAGTTCTTCGGCGGTCTGGCTATGCCCGTTGCCGCTTTGATATCGCTCGCGTTCTTCAACTGGCAATTGGCTCTGGCAGCTGCGGCCGTCATTCCACTGGCATACCCCATGATGCTGCTCACCAACCATTTTGTGGCGACATTGGGCAAGAAACATCAGAAGATAAAGACAGATGCCGCTTCGCGTATGATTGAATATATACAAGGTATCCGGCTGATAAAGGCATTCAATCTGAGCGGCAACAAGTTTGAACGCCTGGAACGCTCCTTCCGCAACCTTAAGCAGGAAAGCATCCGCCTGGAAGCTGCGCCCGCACCGACCATCACACTGGCTTCCACGCTGCTGAACGGTGGCCTGGTGCTGCTGATGTTGCTGGGATTCCCGATGCTGCTGGACACTAAAATCTCCATGCCCGTATATATCATGTTCCTGCTGGCAGGATCGGTCATTTATGCCCCACTCATCAACGCGCTGGCCTTTATAGCCATCATCAACTACATGAAGTTGGGAGCCGAACGCATCAACACTCTCTGCAAAACACCTGTACTTCCGGAAGGAACGATAGAGCGCACTCCGGCCCCTACCATAGAGTTCCGTCACGTAACCTTCAGTTACAATGCCAATATCCCCGTACTCCGCGATGTGTCGCTCACCATTCCGGAAAAAGGACTGACCGCCTTTGTCGGCCCGTCAGGATCAGGCAAGACAACACTGACACGCCTCATCGCCCGCTTTTGGGATGTGGACAAGGGGGAAATCCTGCTAGGCGGACAAAATATCAAAGACTACACCGTACATACACTGATGCAGCAAATTTCCATCGTCTTCCAGGATGTGTATCTCTTTAACGACACCATCTATAATAACATCCGCGTGGGACGTGAGACCGCCACCCGTGAAGAAATAGAAGCCGCCGCACGCAAAGCCCGGTGCCATGACTTCATCACAGCCATGCCCGGAGCTACGGCACGATGGTGGGCGAAGGTGGAAACACACTCTCCGGCGGGGAAAAGCAACGCATATCCATCGCCCGCGCCATCTTGAAAGACGCACCTATTGTATTGCTGGACGAGGCGACCGCTTCGCTCGACCCCGAAAACGAGGCGCATATCCAAGAGGCCATCAACGATCTGGTGAAAGAAAAGACCGTGGTCATCATCGCCCATCGGCTGGGAACTGTCGTTAACGCCGACAATATTGTGGTGATAGATAAAGGACAGGTGTACAACAAGGAAGCCACCAAACGCTTCTTGAAAAGGAAGGACTGTATCGAAGCCTCTGGCAGGAACAACAACGGGTGAAAGGATGGAAATTCCAGCAATCAACTAAACAGCAAGACCATGAATACAGATAAACGTAAGACCGGGCTGGCACGATTGATAGAAATTGCCGGCACTAAACGTTGGCTGCTCATCGGATCGATGCTGCTGGCCGTCATCACCGCCATCGTACAGTTTGTACCGATTATTGCGGTGTACAATATCCTCATCGAACTGGCGGAACATGCGCTTGCCCCCTCATTGATTGACAAAGCATACATCTGGCAATGGAGTTATGCCGCATTGGGAGCTTTCTTCGTTTTCGGAGCGCTCACCTTCGCCTCACTGATGCTCTCACACATTGCCGCTTTCAATATCCTGTACGAAATACGGATGCAACTGGCACAAAAGATGGTCCGTCTGCCGTTAGGGTTCTTTACCCGCAGAGCTTCGGGCGAGCTGAAGAAAATAATGAGCGATGATGTGGAACGCATCGAATTGTTTATCGCCCATCACATCCCCGACATCGTAACCGCCGTACTTTTTCCGCAGATTCTTATCGGCTACATGTTTGTCGTAGACTGGCGGTTGGCTACCGTAGTTTTGGCAGTACTGGCGGCAGCATTCTATGTGATGGGGAAGATGTACACCGGAAAAAAAATCCGGGAGGTGTCCGAGCGGTATGTGGAGAGCCTGGGCAAGATGAATGCCGGCATCGTGGAATATATCCGAGGAATCCAAGTGGTAAAAACCTTTACAGAATCAACCGATGCCTACCGAAAACTGAATGACGATATCAAGGAGTACCGCAATTTTTCAAATGAGGTGAACTTGCAGTACGAACCTACCTATGTGGGATTCCTCACCATACTCTCTTCGGCGCTGCTCTTTATCATCCCTGTAGCTGTATGGCTGCTTGTCGGGAGTGCCTCGTATGCGGCTTTTGTACCAGTGGTGCTGATGTTCCTGCTTTTCGGCGTGACTGTTTTCTTCCCCGTCCTTAAACTCTTGTGGATAGGCAGCTTCTTGAATCAGAATAACATGGGCGTGCGGAAGATAGACGATATCCTTTATATGGATGAGATAGAAGAGTCTGCCACTCCCCGATACCCCCGGGATGCCTCGGTGGAGTTTCGCAACGTATCTTTTGCCTACGACACCACACCGATACTCAAAGAGGTATCTTTCATCGCCCTCCCCGGCACGGTAACAGCCTTGGTCGGTCCTTCGGGAGCCGGGAAAAGTACCGTAGCCATGCTTGCCGCCCGTTTCTGGGATGTTCAAGGCGGAGAAATTCTGATAGGAGGAGCACCCGTCAAAGAGATTCCCACCGCGGTGCTGATGAATAATGTGGCTTTTGTCTTTCAGGACAATATGCTCTTCTTCGATACTATCGAAGAGAATATACGTATGGGAAACAAGACAGCAACCTTTGAAGAAGTGGCACAGGCAGCCTGTGCCGCTCAATGTCATGAATTCATCGAGGCTCTGCCCAATGGCTATCAGACATTGGTGGGCGAAGGAGGCACGTATCTCTCCGGCGGGGAGGCGCAACGCATCGCCCTGGCCCGTGCCATACTGAAAGACGCCCCTATCATCCTGCTGGACGAAGCCACCGCTTTTTCCGATCCTGAAAACGAAGGCAAGATACTGGAAGCGTTCTCTTATCTCATCATGGGAAAGACCGTACTGGTCATCGCACACCGTCTGGGTACAATTACGGATGCAGACTGCATTCTTTATGTGGACAAGGGAGCTGTGGCCGAACAGGGAACTCACAAGGAACTGCTTTCTCTCGGAGCTTGTATGCCCGTATGTGGGAAACGTATAACCGGACCAAAGAGTGGACGATCGGAGAAAAGAAATAGCCACAGAGACCGGACAAGAGACTTGAAAGGCAGGAAAGAAAATAAAGAAGAGAGCATAAAAAGTCCTGTCAAACTGAATGATCAGTATTCACAGGACTTTTCAGCACTCTACTGCCCCTCAGGATATAAAAACCAATCTTTATAATCCTTGCCAAAAGAATCCCTCCATTGTTTAAACTTGGGATAGTAGGTGGTAATAGATACTTTCTCAGGAGGCCACTTGAATTCAATGTTACTGATATTTATGGCAAAAGGCATGTTGTCTTCTGCAATATAGTACATTGGATTACCATTGGAATCCTGACTCAAATCACTACCTGTGCCACGTAAACTCTCATCGGCCACACTTGTCGGTTTATATCCTGACAAATGTACTTCATGGGAACGTTCATTTACAAAGACAAAAGGATTGTAAGGAGGATAAGCATCCATGTCACTTACTTTATCATATTTCTTAAACCCGATCACTACAGTCACAGGCTTTTTGAGAACGGGCTTTATATTGGGAAAAAGAACTAATACAGGCTTTTCCGTGTCCGGATCAAAATGATCGGCAATCACATTGCCATCTTGACTCACCCGCACCAAATCTATATGTTCTTTCCCCACATCATCCAACTGGAAGCCAAATCCATTGGTATAAGTGGCGCCATCATTCATCGGAGTAAAAGTTGTAGTGGTGCGTACCAAGGCGTTAGAAGATTTATCTTTCACTACCGTACTGGAATAATATATCACAACATCATTCATGTCATAATCATTCTTATCAGGCCAATTGTCCTCATAAGCCAAAGCCCCTTTGACTACATACGAAATTTCATCTTTATTTACTTCATCCGGTATACTGGGAGTAGACTCCACAGAAGAAGGAATAGATGCCATAATAGCAAACTGCACATCATTAAAGCGCATATCCACATTATCCTCCATAGCCATAAAGAAACAATTGTCAAGTTCAGGATCGCTTAACAGAACTGAACGTTGCTCTTTATTGTCATTATACGCGGGATTAGAATAACGAAGCAATGCACCTTTCTCTTTTCCGAATCCCATTCCTAATAAGACCCATCCAATATGCGTTCCTTTAGGGAACTCATCCTCATAGTTGCCATTTTCTTTATTCCAATATTTTAATCTTATTTGTTCACCGACTAAAGATTTAGGGGCATTCTTACCGGAACGAGGTATCAATATAGTCTTCTTTATAGTAGCTATATCTACAGTCTCCCCCTCTTTATACGTATAATAAGCGACCATATTCTCCCAAGCGGTAGAGGAGAAATCAAAATAAGTAGCTACCAGACCGGTAGCTTTAGTGATTACCATATCATTATTTCCTGATGTACGTAGTTCCGGAAATCTTTCCAACAGATTACGATTATCCACCAGTATAGAACGGCTCAAGCTGCTGCATCTTTCTAAAAAAGCACCAGGAATATCCAACTTCTCAGACAATAAATAATCAGGAACTCCATTTTCATCCCAATGCCCCAGCACATCATATCCATCAGGGTATCCCACTCCTCCCATTATTGCTCTAGAACGCCCTCCGGCAGACAATTGCGCTTTATAATCAGCATAATTAAAGGTTAGTCCGTCTGCTAGCAATTCCAACTCAACAGGTGATACGACCAATACATGATCCGTTACCAGCCATACCTTTTTCAAGTATGCCGGCAAAGATACTTTGGAGATAAATTTACCATTCACATCAGTCGAAGCAGCATAAATGGGATTTATATCTTTGAACTCCCACGTATTTCCAACCAATTCCATAGGATATTCATCATACAGATAAAAAGCAGTCTGTACTTTCATGCCATAGTCAATGACAAGTTGGCAATTACGTGTAGTGATAAAATCAAAAAAGTCGTCTTTGTTGATTTTTTTCTCCTCTTCTTCCCCTCCACCCGTGTATATATCATTCATATTACGCGAGCAAGCCACAAAGAAAATTGATAAGCAGATGATCCAATATTTTGTTTTCATAAAGTAATATGTGATTATTTCCGGCAAATATAGGAATAAATAAGCTCACCTGCAAAATCATAAGGGAGGAGTTTTGCTCGTAATGGATCATTTTGTTCAAACCGCTTCGTTGCTGACGGAATCGAATTTCTAAGAATTCTTCTTTATTCATTTTTCTCATAATCTTTTTTGCATAAAGATCAAGAGAATAAAGACAACGGGTATTTTATCGGGAGCTTACAAACAAGCTGAATCATATATCAATTTTTTTCAAGGATCCGTAATCCGGAGTTGCCAAAAGGCTACAGCAGCCGCAGCAGCCACATTGAGCGAATCCACCCCATGCGCCATAGGGATACGGACCACATAATCGGCTTCAGCGATTGTTTTGTGAGGAAGCCCCTCCCCCTCCGTTCCCATCACAATAGCCAACCGAGGTTCTGCCGCCAACATGGATGATCTATAGAGACAGAATCGTCAGTCAACGCCATGGCAGCAGTACGGAAACCGAACTTGTTCAAATCGCCAATCGTACCATCCAACCATGTCCATGGGACTAAAAACACCGAACCCATAGACACCCTTACCGCACGGCGATTTAACGGGTCGCAAGAATTGTGTGTCAACAATACTGCATCTATCCCAAGAGCAGCCGCCGAACGGAATATCGCCCCGATATTGGTAGTGTCCACCACACCGTCAATGACTACAATCCGCCGGGCATCCCGGCAGATCTCCTCCATAGAGGGCAACACCGGACGACGCATAGCACATAGTACACCACGTGTCAGAACATAGCCAGTCAGCGTAGCCAACAACTCTCTGTCTCCCGTATAAACGGGCACATCACCACAACGCTCGATAATGTGGGCAGCACTACCAGAGATATGCTTGCGCTCACACATAAGAGCAAGAGGTTCATATCCTGCATCCAAAGCCCTACTAATGACATTGGGGCTTTCGGCTATAAACAATCCTTTTCCAGATTCCATACGCTGACGTAACTGAGCTTCCGTCAACGTGCAGAAAACATCCACTCCGGAATGTGTCAACGATGATATTTCAATAACAGGCATACACGCTTATATTTTACTATTTTCAATTTACATTCCAGTCTCCATTGTTACAGCTACCTTTATCACTCCATCCTGTCGGTTCTCAAAAATCCGGTAAGCCGTCTCTATCTGATCCAGCGGGAAACGATGTGTAATTAATGGAGTGGTATCTATTTTTCCCACCTCTATCAAGCGGAGTATCTCAGCACAATCACAACCATCTACGCCACCGGTTTTGAAAATCAAATTCTTTCCATACATGTCCGGCAGAGGAAGAATCTGAGGACGGTCATAAAGAGCCACCAAAACAACGACAGCATTAGGGCGCGCACATTCCCATGCCAAGCGGAATGTATCCTCCCCTCCTGCTACTTCAAAAACTACATCCGCACCACCGTGTGTGCTACTTTGCAATATAAATTCCTTACATTTATCCGGAGTGACAACTTCCACTTGCGGATAATGTTCCCTAACAAACCGGATTCTTTCGGGGGATTGTTCACAAACAACAATGCGCCGCGGCTTCCTCAGCATCACGCAAAGCAAAGTACAGATTCCCGTAGGTCCCGCACCAATGACAAGCACCGTGTCCTCTTCGGTAATCTCCGAAATGCGAGCAGCCCAGAATCCTGTAGCAAGGATATCTCCTACAAACAAAGCCTGCTCGTCAGTCACGGAATCGGGAATACGATTCAAACCTTGATCAGCGTAAGGTACGCGAACATACTCCGTCTGCCCACCATCAATCCGGCATCCCAAGGCCCATCCCCCATTAGGATCGGTGCAATTATTCACATATCCATGCCGGCAGAAAAAACATTCCCCACAAAAGGTTTCCACGTTGACGGTAACCCGATCGCCCGGCTTGACTAATTCAACATCACTTCCCGTCTGCTCTACAATACCCACCATTTCATGCCCCACTGTTATTCCGGGAACGGCACGTGGCACACCACCATGTTTGATATGCAAGTCACTGGTACAAATACTTCCGAGAGTGACGCGCACAATAGCATCACTCGAGTCTTTCAACTCAGGCTTCGGTTTCTCTATCAATTCAAATTTCCCCTGCTTAATATAAGTATATGCCAACATGGAATTTCCTTTTCTTTTTTAACGGTTACTTTTATAAAACAATGCAAAGATAATATACTGACATAAATAACAGCCACCATTTGCTGACAAAATGGCTTTCATTGTCACTTTGCCTCGCGTCTCAACTGCAAACAAATTCTGCAAAGGTTTAAAAGCATCTCGATATTTATTAAAATTATCTTCACAGATTTAAATTCATTTCACTTCCGGCTGACATTTTGCCATCAGGCATATACTTTGCAAGGACATCAGTGTATCGCCAAAAGCGACAAGATAAAAAGATTTAAAAAATCAATCTAGTAACAATTTAAAATATAGGAGATTATAATTATGATGCCGACTAGAAAGTATAACAATCAGAATTGGTTACCAAGTATTTTCAATGATTTCTTTGATAATGAATGGTTGACAAGAGCGAACGCTACCGCCCCTGCAATTAATGTCATTGAAAGTGACAAAGATTATAAAGTAGAGGTTGCTGCTCCGGGTATGACTAAAGAAGATTTCAATATCCACATCAGCGAAAACAACGAACTAGTGATCTCAATGGAGAAAAAGAATGAAACAAAAGAGGATGACCATCACAACAGAAGATATTTACGTCGTGAATTCTCTTACTCTAAGTTCGAACAAGCTTTGATTCTTCCCGAAGATGTGGTTAAGGAAAAAATCAGTGCCAATGCCAGCAACGGCGTTCTGACTATTGATTTGCCTAAACGCACTCCTGAAGAAAAAGCCAAAGTGAACAGGATCATCGAGATTCATTAATCACAGATTCTGAATAGTTGCAATCGGACAGTTTATAAGGTACATTTGCGATATACTATTATTTTGCATGATATAAAAGTGCCTTACTTCCGGAGTTTTACAAAAGTGCTGCCACTGCTACCACCTTTCCCACTGGAACCACGATGAACAGGACGTTCCAGAGGGTGGTGGCAGCACCTTTTTTATGCGGTAAAAAGGCTGCTGCCACCACCTTTCTCTATTCTTTCCGACAGTGAGATACCTCGCGGCTATCCTGCCGGGGCGCACCTGTTGATACGTATGGCTCGCCTTGTTCATCCGTATGAACGTGTACACGGGCTACAAGTTTCAACCAGTTCCGTCAGGTTGAAACTTTAGTTCCATCAAGATGCAACCAGAGTTCCACTGAATTGTTACTGTGGTTTTGACTGTAGGCAACTGTAGTTCTGGCAGGATGCAATCAGATTCCCATTGTAGTTTAACGCTTTAGGTTGACTACTCCTTCTTCTTACTTGTAAGGATGGTTGACGGAGTTAATACTTAGTTATAATATCAGTTGACTCTTTCAACATCAGGCTACAGTCAGTGTTTTGTCCGCCGGTGGGTTCCATTCTGTCAGTCCGGCTTCAGCATTCTGTGGGTCCATTCCCATCTCCTTTTCCCGGCGTGTGGTAATCATCTCATGTATCTTCCCCTTCTTCCGTCCGTTTTGGGGTAAAAAAAAGGTAAAAGTGGTGGCAGCACACCTTTTTACCGCATAGAAAAAGGTGCTGCCACCACCCTCCGGAACGACCTGTTCATCGTGGTTCCAGTGGAAAAGGTGGTAGCAGTGGCAGCAGTTTTACCAAACTCTGTTGTAGGTGGATAAAGCATCCCGTGTGCACGGAATGCTCCGGATACGTATGTCATTTTCATGGATGGATCATCATAGAAGGATCAGCCGAAACGATGAACTGATATTCGCTCCGACAGAGGAAATGGTTAAATGGGTTACAATAAGATTACGATTGAGGAAAATTTAAACAGGAACTAAGGAAAGTGGGCTTCTTTTTTATTGCACAAGCATTAAAATCACAGATTTTTAGTAATTCTGGAAGACTTTTATAACCTCTTTATTTATAAGAGGTTTGAGAGAAAGGTTAAAATAGAGGTAACGAATTGGCAACCGTGTTTATTTCTGCGCTTTGCTGCGAGTTGCTGTCAATGTCTCTCGTCTTGTTGCAAAATTAGGAATAAAAAACGGGAATACATCAAAACGTCCCATGATTTTTTTATCACAGGACGTTTTTTATCTTCGATGAGTATATCCGATTCAATCGTTACCTCTATTTTCAGTAAGTTATCGGCTATGATTGCTGAAATTTATACTTTAATCCATACTCTTCCAGCTTGCTGTACAGCGTTGTACGTCCTATTCCGAGCAGTTCGGCGGCAACCTTGCGGTTACCGTTCGCCTGCTTCAACGCACGTAAAATCCGTTCTTTCTCTTCCGCTTCGTTGCGCAAGGAGAAACTGATGGGAGAGGTCGGTTTTGTCACAGCAAGTTCCAGATGCTCTTTCGTGACAAGTCTGGTCTGCGCTTGCAACACCGCACCCATGATTTTCTGTCGAAGCTCACGGACATTGCCCGGCCACGCATGGGTCAGCAATGTTTTACGGGCTTCTCCGTCAAATCCGATAACGTCGCATTCCAGTTCTTGGTTCGCAATCTCACGGAAAAACTCCGCCAACGGCATGATGTCCTCCTGACAGTCGCGTAACGGCGGGACGGTTATCTCGAAGTCATGCAGGCGGTATAATAAATCCTGCCGGAAACGTTTTTCGTTCACAGCCGCCTCTAAATACTCATTGGTGGCGGCAATGATACGGACGTTGAAACTCTTGTCCGTTTTGTCTCCTATCGGGCGGTATCTCCGCTCCTGTATGGCTCGCAGAAGCATCTGCTGGGTTTCCATAGCGAGATTACCCACCTCGTCCAAAAACAATGTGCCACCTTCCGCTTCGTGGAAATAACCTTTCTTGCTGCTGTCCGCACCCGTGAACGCTCCTTTGACGTGTCCGAAGAATGCCGACGGAGCAAGTTCTTTGGTGAGTGAACCGCAATCCACCGCCACGAACGGTTTTCCTGCCCGTTTGCTCTTATCGTGCAGAAGGTGGGCAATATGCTCCTTGCCCGTGCCGTTCTCCCCGAATATCAGTACACTCATGTCAGTAGGAGCCACCAGCCTTATTCGTTTCATGATGGCCTGAAATGCCGAGCCGTCACGGGAGAACACCGGCATACGGCTTCGCCCGATATTCCGTTCTTTTAAAATGGTACGAAGTAAAGGGACGAGTTTGTCCTCCACAAGTTGTTTGGGTATGTAGTCCAACGAACCGAGTTTCATGCTTTCCACTGCCGTATGTACTTCGGCATAGTCGGTCATGATGATGAACGGTTGCATCATTCCTTCCTTGCGCATCCAGCGCAAAAGGTCGATACCGTTGCCGCCGGGCAGGCGCAGGTCGGAAACCACTATGTCCCCGTCTGCGGCTTGTTGCAGATATTTCTTCACGGTCGAGAGGTGGAAAGCCTGCACGGTGCGGAACCCCTCGCGTGCCAGCAGGTTGCAGACGAACTCGCAATACACGATGTTGTCCTCCACCACGATGATTTTTGTATTATCCATTATTATATTTTCTCCTTTCTTCTTTTGCCAGCCGGATGATTTCCGAACCTTTATCCAGTACGGCAGTCACAGCTTTATGGATAGCCTCGTTATTTGATATGCATTCGCTATGAAGCAATTTGTATAGTTCCCTTAATGGCTGGTCGGCACGGAGTATCTCCCACGAGCTGCGCAGATGGTGTATAAGGGCTTCCAGTTCTTGAAAATCTGTCTTTTGTTCCGCTTCCCTAATTATCAGCATTTCCTTTTCGGTTTCCGCTATCAGTTTATCCAGCATAACGGTTTCATTACCGTAGGACAGCAGGGAGGTGAAATCCGGCTTTTCATTCCGGTTGCCTTTCATGGCGCACTTGTCTGAAACCTCCATCAGTTCCGATATGGAGAACGGTTTGAGCAGGCAACCGGAGAAACCACGTTCCATAAGTTCCTCCTTGCTGCAACTGCCCGAAGCGGTTGTCACGACTACCGGGATAGTCTTTGAATTGCCCACATTGGAGGTGCGTAGCAGTTCCAACAGCTCGAAGCCATTAATCTCCGACATATTCAAATCCGTAAGCAACAGACTGTATTCTTTCCGGCGTATCATTTCCATCAGCTCCGCAGCACCAGTGCAGGTGTCGCAGTGTATCCCTTCCTGCGCATACATCTCTTTAAGCATCAGTAGCAACACTTCGTCATTGTCGACAGCAATTACCTCATGATACGCCTCATTATGGCGGACATATCCTTGACGGGATTGTGCTGTCTGTTCATCAACTATCGGCATAAGTATTTCCACCGTGAAGCGGCTGCCTTTGCCTTTTTCGCTGTCCAGCCGGATTGTGCCGCCAAGCATTGCCACGATACGCTGCACGATGGATAAGCCCAGCCCGAAGCCGTCCTTTGCGGCGGCATTAGACAGACGTTCAAAAGCACCGAATACACGTTGTTGTTCCTCATCGGTCATACCTGTTCCCGTATCTTCAACAATGAGTTTCAGTGTACCGTTATCATAATTCGTTATCAGGGATATACTGCCGTTATCAGTGAATTTCATGGCATTAGACAACAGGTTGTTCCCGATTTGGATTATTCGCTCTTTGTCAGTTAGCACAACGGCATCACATACGTTCTTCACTGTCAGCGATAGCCCTTTGTTCATGGCTATTGGCATGAACTCCGTTTCAAGTGTGTGCGTGATTGCTGAAATTCGGCAAGGTGAAAGACGTGGTTGTTCTTTGCCATTGTCTAAACGGAAGAAGCCCAACAAGGTATTGAGCATATCCCGCATACGGTCTGAGGAGTGCTGTATGCTTTGAAGAAAATGCACATTGTTTCCATTGCTGCATTCCTTCCATAACAATTCGGTATAGCCGATTATTGTCGTCAATGGTGTACGCAACTCATGGGTAATAGTATGTACCGCTTTCTTTCGGGAGGCTATGAGTGCCTCATTTTGCTCGATTGATAGCTTCAGTTGCTCAATTAGATCTGTCGTTTTTCGTTTGTACCGCTTGATACGTTTGGCATCCCTGTGTATGATTATATAGGAGATAATCAAAAGTAATAGAACGAAGCCAGTCAGACCTCCAATCTGTATAAACGACTGCTCACGCATGGTAGCTATCTCTATGTTTCGCTTTTGCAAGTCAGCTTGTACTTTTTCATCCATTTGGCGAATTAGTTCTTGCAGTTGTCGGTTAAGTTCCACATTCCTTGCAGCAAGACTGTCGGCGTGTTCCGATAGATAGTGGCTTTGCGCCTGTTGTTCGGCTATCATATCCCGGTTGAGGGAATGGAGCATCGTGGTGGTTACGGTTGGTTTTGGTCTTTCCTTCTTGCCGAATATGCCAAGAAATCCTTTTCGCTTTGGCTTTTGTGGTTGCTCCTGTACGCTTTTCTGCACGATTACAGGAACCTGACGGGCTATCTTCTCGTTGAGAGCCTGCTGTTCGTCAAGTACTTGAACAATCCAGCGCATTTGCAGTTCTTTATCTGCAAGAAGATGGCGCACGCTGTCGATGCGCTCTACCGGATAAATCGTTTTGAAACGGCACAGCATACTGTCCATTGCCATACGCTGAATATGGTAACATTCTAAATCTTCATCATCCCATTCCAATACGCTTTCGCCTAAAAGAGAAAACTTTATCAGCTGGATATGGATAATGTTTATTTCCTTACGGAAACTCTCTATCTGCCGGTTCATAGTTTCTAGTCTCTCCATGTCCCGCCACTCGCTGAACCAAGTGTAAACGATACCGCTCACTAACAAAGCTATCAGCAGGTAACCCATGGCCGTCAGTGTACGGATATTTTTTATTTCAATAACTTGTTTCATGAGACATCATAAGACCGCTATGTTTTTAGTTGAACTCATATCATCAATAGATAAAATTGGCGATGTGACAAAGGACAAGGATAGGCATTATTATAAATTTCTTCTGACCCGTTTTAACAGTATCTTGCAGATTAACCTATGAAATGGTTTTATTATTGTAAAATAGAATTTTCCCATACGGTTATTGTATCTGACTTTTGTACAAACCGATAGATATAGGCTGTCATTCATACGCTTTTCGGTCATAAATGCAATAACAAAATCAAGGTGTTTGTTGTTTTTGCTTATTGTCGCAAGGCGATCGGATTCGACAATGACAAAATCCGATAAATTCTTCTCTCCTTTCAGACCAAAAGGTTTTACTATGGCATTACGAAACTTCATCAAGGCAGTAATCCACTGCGGTGCGCAGAAGAATCTATCAGTCAATTCTTCTGCACTTATCAGCCGTGTGGTATGGACTATCTCACTGTAATTATCAGTATAATCAAAATGCTTGTTTAGTTCCATGACGCGTAAAAAGATTTTACTATCACAAATTCTTCACCATATAGCGAATCACAACAGCTTTGACATTAGCTTCCGGGTATTTGTTTTGGTAATATGCCGTAAGGTCTTTATATAGCCATATCTCAACATTCTGCGGTGCAGGTGTTCGATTCTGAGCATATATAAACACATCATATTGCATTACAGAGTCTTCTATATCATCGCCTGTTACAAAATTAAACTCTCCATATCCGGAAACTTTACTTTCCGGCAGAAGGAGCTTATATGATTCAGGAAACTCTGTTGGTTCCTTGCCCCTGCTAATCAAAAAGCCTTGATTAACAATGTGCATATCGACATCCAATAAGAACCATTTACGTGTTCCTGTAAAAGCAATATAACAACGCAAGCCTCCGAATTTATAGGTTGCATCGGTTTTAAGGTCATTTTCAATCTCATCTTTTTGGTCGGCTTCAATGGCATAAGCAAATTCAGGATTGATATACGGACAACGTTGCTCAAAATACCAGTCCGGGATGAAATGAGGAGGTAAATTTTCAGAGTTCTTGCGTTCTTTCGATATGACTTCCAATAGCTCGTATTCAGTCCATGCCGGATCGCCCATATTATAATCCAGATAGCTCGTTTCACTGATGCGTATTTGGTACTCATATCCTTCTTCATATTCAAACTTACCGATGCTTCCATGAGCCTCCCAATCGGTGGACTGCTCGTTTTTTACAGCATATACATCTGCAAGTACATTGCTACCACTCGATGTTAAAACACCGGGGAGTTTTACAGAAGCTACCGTAAGCGTGTATTCCTTATAACCGGTTATCTTCCTACCTTCTTCATCATCGTCATTACACGCAGTCAGCCCTGCCATAGTAAGAATAGCTACCAATAGTATTGTGAAATAATTATGTTTCTTCATTTTATTGTTTCTTTATAGTAAATTCCACCTTTTGAAGACCTTTTTGGCAATAATTATATATTTCTCTCCATAGGGATACTTACAATCCCCTTATTAAGCTCTTTTTCACCCACTTTTTTGAAACCTAAAGATGCATAGAAAGTTTCTGCATAGGTTGAAGAATGAACTGTTATATAAGTAAAATTACATTCATTCATTACATAGTCAAATAGCGATTTTCCTATTCCTTGCCGATGATAGTGCGGCAAGACAAAGAAGAGGGATATATGTTGTTTTTCCCGATGTACACCGATTATTCCTATCAATAAATGCTTGTCAAAAGCTCCATATATGTCAAGTGCATTCATCAACGATGTGTCATACACGAAACTTTTAAAGGTTTCGATACCTTCTTGGGTGAAATCATTCCTGCCACATTCCATACATACTTGATAGGACAAATCGGCAGCATTGTTATATTCATCTTGTGTTAATTTGCGTATCATAATATTCATATCCTAAAATCAGCTTTTAGCAATTCATAACAGTGGCAATCTAAAAAATTCCCATTCTTGAAATAGGCATTACGATGTATGCCACATTTGCGAAATCCTATTTTCTCTAAAACTCTCATTGATGGCATATTACCAGCATAAACATTTGCATAAACACGTATCACATCTGTATAGGAAAAATAGCTACGAATAGCAAGTACTAACATTTGAGTCATAATCCCTTTACCCCAATAAGGTTCGGCAAGCCAATACCCTAATTCAGCATTGTAGCGTTCCACGTCAATGCCACGAGAGAAACTTATGTTGCCGACAGCCTCCTGATTTACTTCGATGCAATAATTATTTTGTTCGCTTTGATTTAAAACGAATCGGATAAATTGTTGCGCATCGCTCTCAGAGTAAGGATATGGCAGACTATCACGGCAATTATCCCATATCTTTTTATTATTAAGATATTTAGCCAAAGTGGAAAAATCATCTTTAAGCCAACGTCTTATTTTGCATTTATCCATATCTATTCCTTTTGTTTTATTACTGCGACTTTCACTAACGCCAAAATTCTTCGTGGATTTGCCCGTTTGTCCGATGTGGAACTTACGTTAGTTGGCAGGTAATAAATAAGCAAAGAAAGAGAAGGCCTGCCAATACAATGCAGCCTATGACTAAAAAGGCTCTATTGAGTTTCTTACGCTCCAATTCCTCCTTTTCCAATGTATTCTTTCGAATATCCTCCAATTGTTCCAACGAGAGGTGGGAGGAGGGAGAGGAGGCACTTACTTCGAGCAATCGGCGACGAGTTTCCTTCATCCGCTCACGCCCTATCTTGCGCAGTGCCCTGTTCTCCTTATCTCGCTGGAGCATATCGCTCACACAGCCTAATGTCCCCATTTTATAGTTAATATTTAATGTTCCAACCTTGATGTCTCAATTTCTTTTTGTAGAATCTCAAAGATACGTTCTAAATCATGCCTGTGCGGGGGACTGATTTGAAAAGTACCGCTTTCTATTCTTGCATTGACCATCGGGGCGGTAATAACTGTATCATTAAATACAAAACCTATCCGTTGCCCAATAGCTTGTTCTGTAGCATCTGCCCAGACTTTTTGTTTCTGCTTATTTACACTTCCCGATATAGCTCGGAGACCATAATCATCAGAAACAAGTTCTATCGCAGCAAAATCCTTGACGGTTACAATCGGCCTGCTTGCAAGACTATCCTTCTGTCCGTCTGTGATAAGATACCAACCGTTTTCCTGATGCAGCATCGAAGCCTGCTTACATGAGACCACAAAGATGAATAAACAGCAGCCTATTACTCTTATTGCGGTTTGTGCATTTCTAAAAGTTTTCATCATATCAATGCAGTTTGGTCAATGTCGCCACCGATTTTTCCGGACGATAAGACTGAAGTACAATGCGATTCTTGGACTTTTCAATAACTGTCCAATTGCCTACCAAAGCACTATTCTTAAAAGTAATGATTCTACCATCTATGCAATAGTATAAGTCCCATACAGCAGAAGGATCACCACTGCCCTCACCATTGATACTTTTACCTTGTGTTTCAGTGAGGAATTCCACAATCAGATATTCTTCGTTTACGACTTCTTTCCCATCTGCATCATAATCGCAAACACAAGCATTCCAGGTCGTTTGCAACAGTTCCGAAGCGGTCAATGTTGCTCAGTATCATTGTCGTCATCACTGCAACTCGCCAATAGCCCAATACTTAGAAGCAATATCATACTCCACAATTTAAGTTGATAGTTCATATTATCCAATTTTTTAGTTTGATATTATACATGGAATTTTAATTATAACCTTCTCTTCGTCTCTGAACCGGAAGTTTTACGCTCATGGGATTGGGGTTGCGAGTACATCTCAATCCCACTTACAAATATAAATATGGTAAACAAAATATGTTTCATACCTTTATGATTGAATATTTCTGCAAAATTACAGGTATAAAACGAAACAACTCTCAAACTATTTTGAGAGTTGCATTACGGGCACTTATTTGAGAGTATTATTCCTTGCCAAAAGTAATTTCTTTGCGGATACGGCTAAGGTAGGTCGGTGTAATTTGCAGATAGGAGGCAAGTTCTTTGAGCGTAATATCTTGCAATATATTAGGACAGCGTCTTATCAACTCCCAATACCGTTCTTTGGGAGATTGCCGATAAAGATTGAGGTATCTGTCATGAGTTTGCCGAAATAACTCTTCTGCCATAACGCAGCGTAATTCTATATTTTCTTTCAGTATTTGTCTAAAAAGATTAGTGCTACAAACCCATACGTTTGAATCGGTTATCGCTTGAAGAGCCACCAATGACGATTCCTTCCGAATGGAACTATAGAAGTCTCCGGCTAAAGTATCGCACAATGCAAGCCCCGTGATATGTTCATTTCCATCAGTATCAATGATAGTATATTTAAAAGCACCGGATGTAATGAAACCGAAATACTTAGGTGTTTCTCTGCGATGAAGAAAATACTCTCCCTTTTTATAATGGCAAAGTTTACCCTCTTTGACGCAAAGTTCACGCCAAAAATTCAGGTCTATCTTATCTATATATGGGTTAAAATTAGCCTTGCTTTTCATCTGCTCTATTTTTCAAAAGTAATTTCTTTGCGAATGCGGCTAAGGTATGTCGGTGTGATTTGCAGATATGATGCCAATTCTTTGAGCGTTATATTTTGAAGAATATTAGGACAATATTCTAATATATGAATATAACGTTCCTTCGCAGATTGGCGATACAGATTCAAAAACCTATCATATGTCTGGTGAAAAAATCCGTCTGATATGACACAATGTAACTTAAAGTCTTTTTCAAAGAGTTCATCAACAATATTGCGGTTACAAACCAATACTTCCGCATCTGTAGCCGCTATAATATCAGTAACGGCTGGAGTTTTCAATACAAGACTTGAATAGTCACCCAATGGCGTGTCGCAAAATGAAAAACCAGTTATATGTGTATTACCTTCTGAATCGGTCACGGAGTATTTGAAATATCCTTTTTTGATAAATCCCCATACATTTTTTGTTGTATCTCCACAATGAAGGAAATAATCACCTTTTTTATAAAGGCATAACTTCCCCTCTTTAGCGCAAAGTTCGCGCCAAAAATTCATGTCAATCTTATCTATGTATGAGTTAAAGTCTGCCATTCTTAATCGTTACAACTATTTGCAAAGTTAAGCATTCTAATCCGAATAGTCCTTAATTCTGTTGAGCAATAAAGCCATTCAGAGCAAAGTTCACTCCAAATGGCTTTTCAAATCAATGAAAATTCTATATTTTCATACTTTTGTGGCGGTTTCCTTCTTTCGCATATAATCCCGGATGCCCGATGATTATATGGTCGGCAATGAAATTCCCTGACGGGCTGCGGTCTTTTGCCGGACTGCGTATCTGCGGTGGTTACAACCTCATTCCCCGTTTGCGTTTCTTCTTCCTGCGAAGTATTTCCGCCATTTCCTGATCGGTTTCCGCATCAGAGGCATTGTAAGATGAGCCGTTGCTGTTCAGCAGTCCCAACGAACCGTTGAACAATTCACTTTGTGCCGTTCCGAATGGTGCGCTCGGTGTAACTGCCTCATGTACTTTGGCTGTCATTCCCATACGTTCCTCATACCTGTTGTGCCGCAAGGTAGCATCAATCTTGGTATAACTGAAACGCCTGTCCACTTTGGAACCGTTGAAACGGTATCCGTTCTTGATGAAGACCACGCCCTGTATTTCGTCCGTCTGCCCTTTGTGGCTGAAAAGCACTTCCACGCCCTGCCGTTTTAGGTTGGCGACAAGCACGCTCCAGTTACCACACCTGCAGACTTCGGTTTTGAGGATGTCGTAAAGCTCGTACCTTGTCTTGTCCGGCTCTTTCAGGCGGTTGCGCTTGACATTATCCTTACCGCCAGCCATGTGCAAGCCGTATTTCTGCGTAAGATCTTTGCAGATACGGGCGCTTCGCAATCGCTCGTGCTTGTCCGAAATGGTGTTGCCGTTGTTGTCAATGCGGTTGAAGGCGATATGCACGTGCGGATGCTCCTTGTCGAAATGTCGGGCGATGAAGAACTGCGTGTCCTTGATTCCCATCTTTTTCAGATATTCAAGAGCGATGCCCGCCATGACGCGGTTAGTCAGGCGTGGCTCATCCTCTTTGGAGAAACTTAACGCGATATGTCCGACAGGCTTCGCAACCTTGTTGTTCATCTGCCATTGGACGTTGAAACTCATGGCGATGGTTTCCCTGTTTTCCATGAACAAGCCATCGGATGCGACAACTTGGGCGTTCTTGTCTTTGTCAAGTATGTAATTCACCACACCCTTGAAGTCGCTTCCCTTTACGATTTTCGCCATCATATCCCTATCTTGGTCAAGAGTTCGTGAATCCTTGCCACCGCCACCTTGCAGTCCCACTGTTCATCGTGGAACCCTCCGGCGTTAGCCTTGCGTGCAAGCTGGTTGAGATTGTTCGCCATGCCGCAGAGCTGGCGGATGTATCCGGCGTGTTCCTCCGACAGCCGTTCCCTCACATGACCGTTCCGGAAACATTCCCTCATGTATTCGCTCGGCGATATGCCTGCCTCATGCGCCCGTGTCAGCAAGCAGAAGTAGTCGGCTGCCGCCATTTTCACGCCAATACGATAGCTCAGCTTTTCCGCCGTTTCCTTTTTCGGGCGACCGCCCTTGTTACGTTTCTTATATTCCTTATGCTCCATTTTCTACTTTCAATGCTGTTACTGATTATACTGTATAGACCAACGGGATTCCACCTCCTGTAGCTTGGATGGTGGGTAGCAAGCGGTTTCGGTACACCCGAAACACAAACTTGCTACTTCCCAATCCTTGAAGAATGAGTTTCGGGCAGCTCCCGTTTTTGCTGTTTGGAATGTCATAGTCCCAATCCTTTCTTCTTCTGTTTTACGATAGTTCTTGGTGGTGGACTAACGGCTAAATCCTGCCGTTTGCCGCACAGGTAATCGTTCAGGTCTTTGTGTCCTTTGTAGTTGTCGGAGAAATCGCGGATGCGTCCGGCGAACTCTCTTTCCAGTTCTCGGTACGCATTTCTTCCCGCCTCGTCATTATCAAGCAGGCAATGGATGCGCCCGTACCCGTGCAGCACATCTACGGCTTTGGAAACATTGGAGACGGAATTGAGGATGACATAATCCTGCCTGTCAAGGTTGGGCATGGCCGGACAGTTCTTCATCCGCAACGTGAGGAAGGAAAGATAGTCCGTCATGCCCTCGAACACGAGGCATTTCTCTCTCAGCTCTCCCTGTTGCCGGATATGGCTGATGTCCTTCGGTGCGATACAGCCTTTGAAGAAACGGTTACGAACCTCATATCCTCCAGCCACGTTCGGGAACCCGATGGCGAAATAGGGCTTGCCGTTATGGATGAAGTGCAGTTCCCTACATTCCGGTTTTGCCAAAGCTATGTTTATACCCCGTTCCTGTAAGTAGCGGAGCAGTGCCGGATGGGTGAGTTCTCCCACTTCCAGGTGTTGGAAGCTCGGTTCGGATGCCTGCTGGCGAAAAGAGAAAGACACGGGACGGATGTGTGGAGCCTGTTCCGCTATCCTGCCAAGCAGGTAAGGCACATAGTCGGATGCGTATAGTTCCTGTGCCAGCGTGATGATGTTGCCGCCCCTGCCCAGCCCGTAATCGAACCACAGGTTACGGTCGGTATTCACCTTGAACGAGGCTTCCGTTTCCTCTCTGAACGGGGATTTGTACCACAGGCTGTTTCCCTGTTGCTTTACGGGCGTGTAGCCCAGACTTTGCAGATAGTCCGCGATTCTGATTTGTTTGGCTTCTTGTATAGTCATAATCTTACAATGGATTTAGTGATGAATGGAAAAACGATAATTTGATGAATGTACACATTATTTCACTGAATGACAGCATGGTACATATTCATCGTCCTTTCATCAAAGTACTCGCCAAAAGAGAAATTCATCATTAACGGTGACGGGCATAGCTTGTCAGTCTCATTTCTACTTTTCATCTTCGGAATACTTTTGATGAACATCTGATGAGGATGTAAACCTGTATGTTTCAGTATGGTTATATGCTTGTTCATCATTTCATCAAAATAATCAGAGAGTTGTCAGATATTCTTTTGTCACGGTATAGAACCTTCCGGTTTTCCGTATGGGCGAATAGTGACATTCACGGGTACAGTCCACTTGGTAGGTGGTATAGGTAAGCGTATTAGGTGCAGGCGTGAGTTTCCAACACTCTTGCAATACTTTCCGTACTTGGTGCTTCTCCACCTTTACCTGCGAGTGTACCAGCAAAAGAAGAACATCGTTATAGCAGAACGAGAACGTGTCCGTGCCTGTACTGTCCATGATGTCGAGTATAAGCTCGCACATCTCGATTTCCAGACGGTTGCGGTTGCTGCGGATAATCTTGCGCAAGGCTTCGGTATGCAGCAATGAGGGAGCGAACCACATCCGGCTTTCTTTTTTCGTTGCCATTGCCCTGTGCTGCAAATGATGCAGGAAAGCCGGGATTTCCGCCTTCAGCTTTTGCAGAAAGTCGGTATCATCTGATTGCAGGCGGTTTATCTTGCGCACCCAATAACGTGTTTCGCCCGCGTCAATGATGACAGGCAAATACTCGTTGTTGGAACACAGCACGAACTTGGCGAAGAAGGCTATCTCGTCACGGTCTTTGCCTTTGGCTTCCACCTTGTAGGAGAGTGTGGTGCTGAGGTTCTTCAACCGCTCGCTGTCCTCCCTGCGGTTGAGCAGCACCTCGTCCACCACGATGAGCAGCTTGCCCGTCCAGTCGGAATTGAACTGGCTGCGGAAATCCTCGTTGGTGTTGAACGTGACGTTGTTCTGAAACACGGCTTTCAGGAAGTTCAGGAACGTGCTTTTGCCTGTGTTGCGCTCTTCCGATACCAACAGCAGGATAGGCAGTTTTTGAACAGGTTGCAGGTAGAGCAGTTGCAGGTAATCCATGCCTAACTCGTACTGTTCACCGAAGATGTGGTGTACTAATGAAAGGATACAGGGAAACTCGCCTTGTTGCGGGCGGTGCTCAATCGGCTCGTAGAGGTTCAGGAACTTGTCCACTACAGGACGGTAGTCCACATGGTCGGGGACGGTGCAGAAGCCGTCATACTTCGGCACGGTGGCGAGATAGTCCTTGCCGTAGTCCTGCCGCAGCGTCTCGTTGTTCCACACGATGCGTTTCCTCACATAGCCACCGTTCAGACGGGGCTGGTTCACTAATTTGTAGAGGGTCGTACCTACCCGTATGAACTCCTCCTTTTCTGTATTTTCTTTCTTCATCGGCATCTTGATTTTATGATTGTCAGATGTTTGTCTGGCGCAAAATTCGGCAATACAAACAAGACGGATTGACAACCCACACGTGACTCACGTAAGATTTTCTTGGATTTGGCTTAAAAGCATACAACAAAAGCCCGAAGAAGTGCCTTTCTAATGGGTTTTTCTTCGGACTTAGTAGTACGTATTGTTGATAAAACGGCAATACGTCTGTTCAACTGACCACCAATACGTTTTATCAGCAGTACGTTTTATTGATAATGCGTTTTATCGGCAATAGATTGACACATAAAGATTTGTCGGTTTCACTATTTTATGTCGCCATATCATTGGGCTTTATGCTTGATAATTAGACATATTGTGAATACCCAGCGAAAAGAAGAATGTTGTTTTCTCTTTTCGCAAGTATAGCCTTTCAAAAACGGCATTGCGCACCAGTTCCGCCCCAAAACTGTTGATGTGGAAAGCAAGCGCGACTATCATCGGGAAACTGAACACATCGGCATGATATCCGTTCTCCAGCCGGGCATACTTCTGTGCCTCTTGCCCTTTCAATACACCGCTTTTATACACGGCTTTGATGGCGGCACGGAGTGTCGGGACGATTACCCCGAACAGTTCCACCAATTCCGGTTCGCTCATCCATATATCAGTGACATTCTCCGTCATGATAATATTGCCGGATTCATTCATTGTTATGATGTTTCTTCCCATACTCATGACATCGTTATCCCGTTAAACGTCTTGCTCAATTTATCACCGAACATCGTCAAGTCATTGTCGAGTTTCTGCGTGGTTATCTTTGCGTAGATTTGGGTTGTGACGATATTCGTATGTCCCAATACACGGCTTACGCTCTCGATGGGCATGCCCTTGCTCAACGCTAATGTTGCGAAGCCATGACGACTGCAATGAAATGAAATTGACTTGGTTATACCACATTCCTTTATCATCCGTTTCAGAGGTTTACAGACAGACCAGTAGTTCAAGCCGGGGAATATGCGGTTGTCTTTCTGTATCGGTCGGTAGCGTTCGATTATCTGTAAGGGAATATCCAGCAGCTTCACTTGAAAGGGGACTTTTGTCTTGTGGCGTTTGGACAATATCCACTTCTCGCCGTTCACCTCCACTATGTTGTCATTCGTCAGTTCCTGAATGTCCACGAACGACAAGGCGGTGAAACTGGCAAAGACAAAGATGTCACGAATGTATGCGAACTTGCTATCCTCGAACTCATGTGTCATGACCGCTTTCAGTTCATCTTCCGTCAGATATTCCCGCTCCTTTACATTGGGGCTGATATGGAACTGTGCGAAAGGGTTGCGTGGAATCAGTCCGTTGAAGTGCGCACGCATCACCACGCCTTTCAGCCACATACATTTCTCCCATATCGTCCCGTTATGCAGTCCGGCTTCAGTCGAGAGGTATGCGGCGAACTCCTTGATGAAATCGGGAGTAAGTTCCGGCATAGCCATGTCCGTACGCTTGTAAAATGACTTGATGAACGCCGCAACATAGTTCCTTGCCACCACACGTGAGCGGTAGGTAGCCATTGTACGGTCTTTTCCCACACGCTTCTTGAACACCTCGTTCTCACGGTCAAAAGCCTTGAGCAGGGTTTCATACTCACTGCCGATTCCCTGATAGGCGTTGCGTACCATTTCAGCCGTGACGAATGCCTCACGGTCGGATATGCGCTGGTAATGCTTGATGATTTGCGCCTTGATGTTGTCCAAAGCGAGGTTAATATCCCGTGCCTCGCGGCTCTTGCCCTTCGCCTTGTTGCCTTTCACGTCCCAAAGCGTTTTCGGGATGCTCTGCTTGCAACTGAACTGCGCTACAGTCCCGTTGATTGTAACCCGTCCCATGATGGGGACAATGCCGTTTTTCTCCTTGCTGCCGTTCACATAGAACAGCACCTTGAATGTGCTTCTTGCCATACTCGTTTTTTGTTTGCAAAGTTATTACTCAACGAGTTAGACCTTGATATGCCAACCTGTGCCACAAGCTGCCAGATACAACACGGTGTGTTAAAAATCGCCATCCGGCGGGTAACGATTTGGAGACCGTTCTGCTTCATAAATCCGCTTTCCTTTGCGTTACCCCGTTTTTTTTACCTGTCCTCATTTGGCTCCGCAAACGCCTTATTGACAGGCGTTACGAAGACATTTGTCCCTTTTTATTCGTTTTTTCCAGAGATTTTGCGTAAGTTTGCACGAAAATTCACCATGTAAAATAAACCAATAAAGAAAGAGGATGAAAGCATCAGTACGTTTAGTTCGTTTTGCTACGATAGGAACCTTAAATTATCTTATTACCATGTTAGTGATATGGATTGTAATGAGTTACTTCTCATTCAGAGGAAACTATATAGTAGCAAATATTATGGCATACCTCATCGCTCAGACTCATAATTTTATATGGAGCAAATATTGGATCTTTCCTTCCAGCAATCCCCAAAACAGTCTTGGGCAACAAATAATGCTCTTTTGTACCGCTTTCGGTATTGCCTATGGCATACAACTTCTTTTTGTAATACTGATGATCGAAGCAATAGGCCTCAAAGAATTTACAGCACAATTCATTGGAATAATAATCTATGGAGCTGTTAATTTTATGGTGAACAATAGAATAACATTCCGATAAATATATTTCAAAACTTATGGCAGACAATTATATAGAAAGACAATACGAGCAATATGAAGCCCGAAAGGCTGCATGGGAAAAAAGCCGCAAACATGGAAAGAAGAAAACGATCTCCGTCAAGCCTCAACCAAAGGAACTGACAGACAACGCTATCAGACTTCCTAGAAAAGCATTCATCACAGGAGGTGCCGATGGTATCGGGAAAAATATAGTGAAAGCTTTCCGCAACTCACAATACCAAGTCGCCTTTTGTGACAAAAATGAGGAGTTGGGAACACTGACGGCCAAAGAGACCGGAGCAATTTTCTATCATGTCGACGTAAGTGATAAAGAGTCCCTTGAGGAGTGTATGCACGACCTTTTTGAAAAGTGGGGGGATGTGGACATCATTATCAACAACGCCGGAATAAGCGAATTCTCCCCCATCACAGAAACCAGTGTGGAAGATTTTGACAAAATTCTATCCATCAATCTGCGACCTGTATTTATCACCTCACGCACATTAGCTTTGCATCGCAAATTCCAGGCAGAAAATCATCCGTATGGCAGAATTATCAATATCTGCTCCACCCGTTATTTAATGAGCGAACCGGGTAGTGAAAGTTATGCGGCTTCCAAAGGAGGAATCTATTCACTGACTCATGCGCTTGCTTTATCCCTTGCCGACTTCCATATCACCGTAAACTGTATTTCGCCGGGATGGATTCAAACTAATAATTACGAACAACTACGCCCTGAGGATCATGCCCAACATCCATCAAAACGAGTAGGAAAACCGGAAGACATAGCACGCATGTGTTTATTTTTATGTCAAGAAGAAAACGATTTCATCAATGGACAAAATATCATCATCGACGGTGGAATGACCAAAAAGATGATTTATCTAGAATAAAAACGAAACTGTAAAAAATATATACAACAGATAAACAATCACCCATGAACATACATCATATCGCCATTTGGACATTTCAGTTGGAAAGGCTAAGAGAATTCTATATCCGTTATTTTAACGGAACGAGTAATGAAAAATATATTAATGTCCAAAAAGGGTTTGAATCTTACTTCATTTCATTTGAAAGTGGTGCTACATTAGAGCTGATGAGCAGGACTGACGTGCAAAATGTTCCGATAAAAGAAAACAGACTGGGATTGACTCATCTAGCTTTTTCTTTTGAAAACCAAGAAGCTGTTTTATCATTGACGGAACTACTACGTGCTGAAGGATACCATATCGTAAGTGAACCTCGCATTTCCGGAGATGGTTATTTTGAAAGTGTGGTACTAGATCCAGACGGGAACCGGATAGAGTGTGTTTATAAAAAAGAGCAGGAAAACACCCCTGTGAAAAACCATGTAATAGAAACGGACCGACTTATTTTACGTCCTTTTACAGAAAATGATACGGAAGCAGTCTTTAACTGTTGCCGAAATCCTAACCTAGGAAATAATGCTGGATGGAAGCCTCATGACACACCGGAGGAATCTTTGAAAATTCTTCAAACAATATTTATACCACAAAAAGACACATGGGCCATCACCAGACAGGAAGACCAGCTTCTGATAGGAGCTATAGGAATTCTGCCAGACCCTAAAAGAGAGAATTCAAATGCCGGAATGATCGGTTACTGGCTAGACGAAGCCCAGTGGGGAAAAGGATATATGTCTGAAGCCGTCTCTGCTGTTTTGGACTATGGTTTCAACAAGCTGGGATTAACCTTGATCAGTGCGAACTGTTATCCTCAAAACAAACGTTCACAACGTGTTTTGGAGAAAATGGGATTTGCATACGAAGGCATTCTCCATCAGCCGAAGCAAGCTATGACGGCAAAATATAATGATCATCAGTGTTATTATTTAGAAAAAAACAATCTGAAATAAATTTCTTAATCTTGTTAATCCTCAACTTCTCCGGAAGGATATATATACGTGCCTAAGGAACACTCTTTCAGAGGTAAAGCAATCGTTCTTGGACAAATGTCTTTTTGTCCAAAAACGATAAAATATACCTGATTCTCCTTCAGACATTATTTGAAAAAATCAATTGAAATAATACAGGAAGACAGCGATACCCTCAAGCGCCTTTTTCGGCTGGTCTTTAATTTCAATCGTAAACTTAATTTCGGCTTTGGCCACACCACGCAAATTCTGTAAAGAATGAAGGCTTGCTACCATACGGATACTCTGACCAGCCAGAACTGCCTGTCCGAATTTCATCTTGTCCATACCATAGTTAATCATCATTTTCAGATTATTCACTTCTATGATCTGGTTCCACATATGTGGAAGCAACGAAAGAGTCAAGTAGCCATGCACAATAGTGCTATGATAGGGACTTTCCACTTTAGCACGTTCTGTATCTACATGAATCCATTGATGATCCAAGGTGGCATCTGCAAAAAGATTAATCCGGTCTTGCGATACTTCCACATAGTCAGAAATACCAATCTGTCGTCCTAGCAGTTTCTCAAAATCCTCGTACGAATTAACAATAACTTTATCCATTATCTCTTTATTTTAAAGGTTATACACTAATTGGATACAAAAATAAGAAAAAATAGTCCTATATTTGTACCCTATTCGCACAAAAGCTTCATTACAGATGAGAATTATTGAAAGAGAACAACGTACCGCAGAACAAATGATCCGAATTTATTGTCGGTACAAGGAAGGCAATAAAGAGCTTTGCCCAGCCTGCCAGGAGTTATTGCAATACGCACATAACAGATTAGAGCACTGTACATTCGGTGAACAAAAAAAGACCTGCCGCAACTGTCCCATACATTGTTATAAACCAGAAATGAAGAAACGAATGCGAGCAGTAATGCGGTACGCCGGTCCACGAATGATCTTTTTTCATCCCCTAGCAGCTATCAGACATTTCATGCATAAATAACCAGGATGGACTGAGCACAATTTTACGAGGAAGCATATAGCATTATAAAAGCAATTCCTTACGATAACGTTTCTACTTACGGAGAAATAGATATCAGCCCCACAAGTGCAACGTGGTAATAATCGCTCACTAACAAAATATTCATCACTATCTATTTTTGTATTTACAGAAAAGTTCTCTCAAAGTATGAACCAATATCCGATAGCCAGCCCCATTCAGGTGCAAATCATCAATAGTCAAATCTGGATTCAATCTATCATTCAATAAAATTTGTCGAACACATCCAAATATACAACATTGGTTTCCTCTTCTATCTTCTTTCTGATCTTCTCATTCAGTAAAGCTATAAAACGGTTCACAGCTGTGCTATCCATAAAATCATTACGTGGGAAAATACAAAACAAATAAGTACCACGAGAAAGAATGGCACTAACCGCCTTCACATACCTTTCCACATAAACATCCATGTTTTCTGTATTCAGATGATAGATATCATTGGTTCCAAACTGAATAACCACATAACTATCCGAAACATCTTCATGAAACCTCTCCACATAATCCAGCCCTTCCCCCGGAACACCATAATTGCGACATTCCCATTGGGGGAAATAAGACTCAAGCGGCCAATAAGCAATGTGGCTATTTCCTATAAATGCAAATTTAGTTTTTCCTTCCATACCTACCTCCTCACCAGTCTTTTAGGAGAACCGCTCCATGAGCACCCCAAACAATAGACTATAGTTAAATCAAACCCCTCCATATCCTCCTCCGGATTCCTCGGTATCACTCTCCCCTCATCCGATACATAAACCAACAGTCTCTCTTCCCTCCCGTTTTTAACGTATAATCCTGCAATTTTACATTGCGGACACAACAATTTTCCCATATCTGTATTCCTTTTTATCCAAAACAACAAATAAACATCCAATATTGCTTATAACTCATCAACAAAAGTAGGAAAAAAAATCAGATACATAGCATCTGTCATCAATTTGCACCACATAAAAAGATTTTTGAAAAGAAAATGCCTATCTTTGTCCGAGAATATAAAACCGCAAAATAAAAGAGTAGCTATGGAAATAAAATCCGATAGAAAAAAAGATTATATTACAAGATCTGATCACAAGGAACAAATAATGAAATACCTATCATGGAAAGTCAAACCTTTTGTTCTCTACCATGAAAGCTTTGAAACAAGCCGAGTACTTAGTTTTCCTCCGAAAGAGGTGGAAACCATTTTAAAAGAACTGGAAGAGGAAAACAAAATATTCCCATTACCAGCAGAAAGTTCACGAGACAGACACTATATATTGAAAGCCGACATCCAGCTACAACTTCTCATGGATATAAAGAAAAGTCCTCAGAAACCGGCTTTCATCACTTCTCCCAGCTATTCTTCTCCAAACAATTGGAGAAAAGAAGAGTGGATCACCGCCATTCAAAACTTTGTACTAGGGAAAAGAATGAAAGATCAAATCCCTGCTTATGCTGAATCCGGACCGATACGCTACATATTAATGTCTATGCCGTCCTTTCCCGAATGGATGCCTTTTTTTCAAAATATCCCCATACATATCATCGATACTCTTTTCCATGAATACAAATATGTATGGACATCAGGACTGCTTAAACCTGACATCACCTGTCTGACAAACGGATACTTTGAAAATAAGGAAATAGCACCAACAATCCGGGAAAAATATAAATTGGAGTTCGCTTTTTACCAATATATCCTACCCGGACGCATCAACGAAATTCCTCATAAGATTGCCGCTGATATACCCGAAGGCATGTGTCACCATGCCATTTACCATCAATATAGAGGTGATTTCAGCGAAGCCCTTGATCTCTATTCTCAATCGTTGAAAGGAATGAATGCAAAAAGCTTTGACAACGCGTTGATCAATCTCTTCTATATCATCGCCTTGCTAAACGACTCCACCATCGAGTCAAAAAGAACATTACGAATGCTATTTATAAAAGGTTATCTTCCATCAGAAATGATACCCGCCCAACTGCTTGCCCTCTATGCTTTAAATGAAAATATAGAACCGGTCATAAAACATATTCTCTATAGTTACGACAATTATCCACCGTTAATCAAAGTTCTGATCATGCTCATAACACGCCATTATCGGCTTCAAAAAAGAATAAAGCTGAATATCAGTGATGATAAGATACAACAGTTCATTGATGCAAACCATCTCAAATTATTACAACTGGAATGTTCTCAAGATTTCGCTCCCTACATTGAAAAAGCAAACGAGCTGATTCAAGAAACAGGTTTTTCCCCTCTACTCCCTCCTTATCAAAAAACAGACGAGTGGGAAAGGGTTCTTGCATTGCTCTTGGATAAATCCAAAGAGCTTCCATCCAAAAATAATGATAAAAAAGGAAAAGCCGACTCACAAAGCCGGATTATCTACCGTATAGACCAACGCAACAACATTAATCCATACCTGCAAAAATCAAAGGACGGCATTATTTGGAGCAAAGGCCGCATCATTTCACTTACCACCTTTCAGCAAGGTATGTCCGAAATGAATGAAACAGATCATGCATTGACCCTATGCATCAAAACCCTTTCCAGCGACTGGGAAGAAAAAAGCCGTATGCGCTTTCATAGCCCCAAATCCATCATGCAACTGGCAGGATATCCTTTGGTGTTCTCGGCCGAAAAACCCGAAAGACAAATTACAATCCGAAAAGAAGAACCACAAATAACCGTCACAAAAACAAGCAACGGTTTTAAAGTAAAAAGCAATATAGACACGGACAAAATAGAAGGAAACTATATGATAAAAAGAGAGACAGAGACGCTTATAAAAATAATAGAGTTCTGCAATTTCCAACGTGACACCATCCTAAGCTTAAACCGCGTGTCTGTCTTCCCGTTACAAGCTGAGGAACAGTTAACTGAAGTGTTACAGGAATTAAACAAAAACTTTATCATCCATTCCGACTTGCCCGTATAAGAGCCTCAAAAGGAGAACGAATCATTGTCAACTATATTAAAACGAAATATGCTACATTTTTTTAAGAATTCCATAGCCGCTATAAAGTTACCCGATAAGTTCACTTATCCTTTTCACTATACCCCTCATCCGCTTTGTATAATAGCGGCCGAAGAAGTACAGGCCTATCTTACAACCCAATTCCAATGGCAGGAAGAATTGCAAAAAGGAAAAATGTTCGGTGTCCTGATTGTACAAACTCCGGAAAACAGAACAGGCTATTTAGCCGCATTCTCAGGAATATTGGCCGGTAAAAATCTGCATCCTTTCTTCGTTCCACCAATTTATGATTTGTTACAACCTCAAGGATTTTTCAAAATTGAGGAAGAACATATATCTGCCATCAATGCACATATTACACGCACACAGAACGATCCCCGTTACCTGAACTTGCTCCGGCAAATAGAAACAGAGACAGCACAATCCCGGCAAGAATTGACAAAAACTAAAGAATTATTCAAAGCCGCTAAAGAAGCCAGAGAAACCCGGCGCAGGACAGGAACTCCCGATGCAGAGGAACTAGCCGCAATGATACGCGAGAGCCAGTTTCAGAAAGCGGAATTAAAACGCATGGAAAGAATGTGGAAAGAAAAAATCACTTCACTGCAAGCGGAGGCTGATGCTTTCACCACAAAGATAGAAGCGATGAAAGTGGAAAGGAAAAAACGTTCTGCCACTTTGCAACAAAAGCTATTTGAACAATTTCATATACTGAACGCCCGTGGAGAGACAAAAGATTTATGTTGTATTTTTGAACAAACTACACAAAAGTTCCCCCCTGCCGGAGCCGGTGAATGTGCGGCTCCCAAATTACTTCAATATGCCTATCAGCACCAATTAAAACCCATTGCTATGGCAGAATTCTGGTGGGGAGATTCCCCAAAGGCAGAAATAAGACATCATGGATACTACTATCCAGCATGCAAAGGAAAATGCGGTCCCATTTTGGGACACATGCTACAGGGGCTGGAGGTGGAAGAAAATCCCTTGTTGAAAAACCATTCTCACGAAACGCCTTTGGAGATCGTATATGAGGATGATTATCTAGTCGTAGTCAACAAACCGACAGGAATGCTCTCGGTGCCCGGAAAAGGAGAAACCGACTCAGTCTATCAACATATAAAAACACTTTATCCGAATGCTACAGGCCCTCTGATAGTCCATCGCCTGGACATGGCAACTTCCGGTTTATTATTGATAGCCAAAAACAAAGAAGTACACCAGCGTCTGCAAGCACAATTCAAAAACAGGACGATAAAAAAACGATATATTGCCTTATTGGATGGCAAAATTCCATTTAAAGAAGGAATCATAAAACTCCCTCTCCGTATGGATCCTCTTGACAGGCCCAGGCAAGTGGCAGACTATGAACATGGAAAAACCGCCATCACACAATACCAAGTTCTAAATGAACAAAACGAACGGACACTTGTCGCTTTTTATCCATTGACAGGAAGAACACACCAATTAAGAGTACATGCTGCCCATCCGGATGGATTACATTGTCCTATACGAGGAGATGAACTTTACGGACAAAAAGCAGACAGGCTTTATTTACATGCCGAAAGTCTGGAGTTTGTCCATCCTATAACCCAAGAACTAATTTTCGTAGAAAAGAAAAGCAACTTCTGACCAGCCCTCTACTAAACTTAATTACGCCTACTGTGGAATTTTTCTACAGCAGGCGTTCCTTTTCCACACTTTTCTTACCCACAAGACACAAGAATAAAGCACTGACTATAAGCAAGAAAGGCTATTCAGGCGCGTTTGGCACACTACTTGTATTTCTGCTGATGGCATCTTAAACATTAACAAAACGAAGGTATGAAGCTATTTTTTACACACAGAGAGATTGCGCTGAAGAGGAAAAGGACAGCGCTTGCAGTAATAGGTATCGGACTAATTATCGGGATTTACCTGATTGTTTCCCATCGACCGGCAAAAGTACCGGAACTTCCGGTAGTTGCCATAGCACCCGCCACACAAGACGATGTGGAAATATATGGTGAATATGTAGGACGCGTCCGTGCACAGCAATTCGTAGAGGTACGTGCCCGGGTAGAGGGATATCTGGAACAAATGCTTTTCGCTGAAGGTACATACGTCACTAAAAATCAAGTACTGTTTGTCATCAATCAAGACCAATACCGGGCTAAAGCCGACAAAGCGCGCGCCCAATTGAAAAAAGATGAGGCACAAGCACAAAAAGCGAAACGCGACTTAGAACGTATCCGTCCGCTATATGAGCAAAACGCTGCCAGCCAGTTGGACTTGGACAATGCTACTGCCGCATACGAAACGGCAGAAGCCTCGGTAGCTATGAGCAGCGCCGACCTTGATCAGGCAGAACTGGAACTAGGTTACACGATCGTTCGTTCCCCATTGGCAGGACACATCAGTGAACGTCACGTGGATTTGGGAACATTAGTAGGTCCGGGTGGCAAATCATTGCTTGCCACCGTCGTGAAAAGTGACACCGTATTAGTGGATTTCAGTATGACAGCTCTGGATTATCTGAAAAGCAAAGAACGTAATGTAAACCTGGGTCAGAAAGACTCTACCCGCTCCTGGCAACCCAATGTTTCCATTACTTTGGCTGATAATACCATTTATCCATACAAAGGTCTGGTAGACTTTGCCGAACCGCAAGTTGACCCACGCACAGGTACATTCTCCGTACGTGCCGAAATGCCGAATCCGGAACGGATATTGCTTCCGGGACAGTTCACTAAAGTAAAACTATTATTGGATGTCAGAGAGAAAGCTACGGTAGTCCCGCTAAAGTCCGTTATCATAGAAAAAGGCGGTGCCTATATTTATGTAATGCGCAAAGATTCTACCGCCGAGAGACGTTTCATTGAATTAGGACCTGAATTCCAGAATCAAGTAGTGGTGGAAAGAGGCCTGGCCCCCGGAGAAGACATTGTCATAGAAGGATACCACAAGCTAAACCCTGGCATGAAAGTGAAAGTAAGTCCTGCCGTAGAGAACAAAAAAACGGAGGAAGAAGATACGATCAGATAGTTTCTCACTCCCGAATACGAAGCAGTCCATCCCTACAGAGGGAAAGTTTACGCATTTAAAAAACAACAGGCATTATGAAAGTTAGTTTCTTTATAGACAGACCGGTATTTTCTGCTGTCATCTCCATATTAATAGTCATTGTCGGTATCATCGGTCTCACGATGCTGCCCATTGACCAATATCCGCAAATCACTCCGCCGGTAGTGAAAATCAGCGCATCCTATCCGGGTGCCAGTGCCCTGACTGTATCACAGGCTGTAGCCACTCCTATAGAGCAGGAGTTGAACGGTACACCGGGTATGCTCTACATGGAATCAAACAGTTCCAATTCGGGAGGTTTCTCAGCCACCGTCACTTTCGACATCTCGGCAGATCCCGACCTGGCGGCAGTGGAAATACAGAACCGTATCAAGTTGGCAGAATCACGTCTTCCGGCAGAGGTCATACAAAATGGGATCTCGGTAGAAAAACAGGCAGCCAGTCAGTTGCTGACCTTATGCCTTACCTCCACCGACCCGAAGTTTGATGAAATATACCTTAGCAACTTTGCCACTCTGAACGTACTGGACCTGATCCGCCGTATCCCTGGGGTAGGACGTGTATCAAACATCGGAAGCCGCTATTACGCCATGCAGATATGGGTACAGCCCGACAAACTGGCCAATTTCGGCCTGACCGTGGCCGACTTGCAGAACGCACTGAAAGACCAGAACCGCGAATCGGCAGCCGGTGTACTGGGACAACAACCGGTACAGGGATTGGACGTGACCATTCCCATCACTACCCAGGGACGTCTGTCTACCGTAAGCCAGTTTGAGGAAATCGTAGTCCGTGCCAATGCCGACGGTTCCATCATCCGTCTGCGTGATGTGGCCCGCATCTCGCTCGAAGCACAATCGTATAACACCGAGAGTGCCATCAACAAAGAGAATGCGGCGGTATTGGCCATCTATATGTTGCCGGGAGCCAACGCTATGGAAGTAGCAAAAAGCGTGAAAGAAGCCATGGAGGAAATCAGCAGGAACTTCCCCGAAGGAATGAGTTACGAGATACCTTTCGATATGACTACGTATATTTCGGAATCTATTCATGAAGTATACAAAACACTGTTTGAAGCCTTGATACTGGTCATCATCGTAGTGTACCTTTCACTCCAAAGCTGGCGCGCAACAGTTATCCCGCTTGTTGCCGTACCTATCTCACTGATCGGTACTTTCGGATTCATGCTGATTTTCGGATTCTCGCTTAATATCCTGACCCTGTTGGGATTGGTACTTGCCATCGGCATTGTGGTGGATGACGCCATTGTGGTGGTAGAGAATGTGGAACGTATCATGGAAGAGGAGAAACTATCCCCCTATCAAGCTACCAAGAAGGCTATGGAAGGACTTACAGGAGCCATTATCGCCACATCTTTAGTACTGGCAGCAGTATTTGTTCCCGTAAGTTTCCTAGGTGGAATTACCGGACAACTTTACCGCCAGTTTACAGTCACCATCGTAGTATCCGTATTACTGTCTACGGTAGTAGCTTTGACACTGAGCCCCGTCATGTGCTCGCTCATTCTGAAGCCGGAAGATCCGAGCAAGAAAAAGAATATCGTATTCCGCCGCATCAATGAGTGGCTGGCTATCGGCAATCATAAATATGTGGGCCTCATCAAGCATATTGTGAAACACCCACGCCGTGTACTGAGCACATTCGGCATGGTATTGATCGCCATCCTGCTGATCCATCGCATCATACCCACCAGCTTCCTCCCCATCGAGGATCAAGGTTATTTCAAAATAGAGCTGGAGCTACCCGAAGGAGCGACACTGGAACGTACACGCATCGTGACGGAACGCGCGGTAGAATATCTGATGGAGAATCCGGCAGTGGAGTATGTACAAAGCGTGGCAGGAAGCAGCCCGCGTGTCGGAACCAGCCAAGCGCGAAGTGAACTGACCGTTATCCTGAAGTCTTGGGAAGAACGTGACTCGCAGACCATTGACGATATTATGTCACAGGTGAAAAAAGACATGTCCCAATACCCCGAATGCAAGGTATATCTTTCCACCCCTCCCGTTATTCCGGGATTGGGTAGTTCGGGAGGTTTCGAGATGCAACTGGAAGCACGTGGAGATGCTACCTTCGAGAATTTGGTACAAGCTACGGACACCTTGATGTATTATGCATCAAGACGTAAGGAATTATCTGGTTTGTCCTCGGCTTTGCAGGCGGACATCCCCCAGCTTTATTTCGATGTGGATCGTGACAAAGTAAAATTCGCAGGAGTACCTCTGGCCGATGTCTTCTCGACCATGAAAGCTTACACAGGTTCGGTCTATGTAAACGACTTCAATATGTTCAACCGCATCTACCGTGTGTATATTCAAGCAGAAGCGCTACCGGGAACATAAGGAAAATATCAACCTGTTCTTTGTGCGGGGCACGGACAATGCCATGATACCGCTCACCTCGCTGGGCACCACTTCGTACACCACCGGTCCGGGCAGCATCAAGCGCTTCAATATGTTCAACAGTTCCGTGATCCGCGGTGAAGCTGCAGACGGCTACAGCTCGGGACAGGCTATGGAGATTATCGAACAGATAACCCGCGAGCACCTCCCGGAGAATATCGGTGTGGAATGGAGCGGACTCTCCTTCCAGGAGAAACAGGCGGGCGGACAGACCGGTATGGTACTGGCATTGGTGTTCATGTTCGTATTCCTGTTCCTTGCCGCCCTATACGAAAGCTGGATGGTGCCGGTTGCCGTATTGCTCTCTTTACCAGTAGCTGCACTAGGTGCCTATCTGGGTGTATGGGGCTGCGGACTGGAGA
Organism: Phocaeicola sartorii JCM 17136 = DSM 21941; assembly: GCF_000614185.1. Taxonomy (GTDB): domain Bacteria; phylum Bacteroidota; class Bacteroidia; order Bacteroidales; family Bacteroidaceae; genus Phocaeicola; species Phocaeicola sartorii. The sequence continues at coordinate 56,565 of NZ_BAKM01000018.1, forward strand.
ATGACGTTTATTTCCAGATCGGACTGGTGATGCTGGTGGGGCTGGCTGCCAAGAATGCGATTCTGATTGTGGAATTTGCCAAGGAACAAGTGGACAGAGGAGTAGAGGTAGTACAAGCCGCCCTTCATGCCTCGCAACTCCGCTTCCGCCCCATCCTGATGACTTCATTGGCATTCATCCTGGGCATGCTGCCTATGGTCATCGCCAGCGGACCGGGTTCTGCCAGCCGGCAGGCTATCGGTACAGGTGTATTCTTCGGAATGATCTTTGCTGTAACAGCGGGAATTTTATTGGTACCTTTCTTCTTTGTACTAATATATAAGATGAAAGCGAAAATGAAACAAAAATAAGGATATAAAAAGATGAAAGAAATGATGAAACATACATTATTATATATAGCTATCGGGAATGACTTTGCTGACCTCCTGCCAGTTGGGCAAACACTATACACGTCCCGACTTGCACCTGCCCCAACAATTGGACACGCTGCGGCAGCAGGACACATTATCCATTGCGGATATGCAGTGGTGGGAAATCTATACGGACACCACCCTGCAAAGCCTGATAGAAAAAACATTGGACAACAATAAAGACATGAAAATAGCCGCAGCACGTGTCAAAGAACTGGCAGCCATGAAGCGCATAGACTTTGCCAACCTTTTCCCCCAACTGAACGGAAGCGCTTATGCTCAAAAAGAAGGAAGCAATTATGGCGGTGATAACTATAAGAATGACCCCGAACTGGGTGCCAAACTCACAACAACCTGGGAATTAGATCTATGGGGCAACCTGCGTTGGGCAAAAGACAAAAGCATGGCACAATTCTTAGGAAGTATCGAGGCACAACGTGCCTTGAAGATGAGTATTGTGTCCGAAGTGGCTCAAGCCTATTTTGAATTGGTTGCATTAGACAACGAACTGAACATCGTCCGTCAGACACTCTATGCCCGTAAGGAAGGTGTACGCCTGGCAAAACTTCGTTTTGAAGGAGGGTTGACTTCAGAAACCTCTTACCAACAGGCACAAGTGGAATATGCACGCACCGCCACCTTGGTTCCTGAACTGGAAAGAAAAATCTCATTGAAAGAAAATGATATCGCATTCCTGGCAGGCGAATACCCGCACCGCATTCAGCGTTCCATTTTGCCCGAAGAAGTGAAACTGCCTGAAACATTGCCGATAGGCCTGCCCTCCACGCTGTTGGAGCGCCGCCCCGATGTACGCGAAGCAGAGCAGAAACTGATAGCAGCCAATGCCGGCGTAGGAGTTGCCTATACCAATATGTTCCCGCGGCTCAGCCTCACAGCACAATATGGCGTAGAAAGTGAAGAGCTCTCTGATTTCTTCAAATCACCCATTCATTATATCAGCGGCAATCTGCTTGCCCCCCTCTTCGCCATGGGAAAATACAAAGCAACCTTGAAAGCCAAGAAAGCCGTTTACGAACAGGAGTGCCACAGTTATGAAAAATCAGTACTCACTGCATTCAAAGAAGCCCGTAATGCCATTGTGGATTTCAATAAGATAAAAGAGATCTATGAATCACGTCTGCAACTGGAACGTTCCTCTAAAGCGACAATGGAACTGGCCCAACTGCAATACATCAATGGAGTAATAGGTTATCTGGATGTATTGGACGCACAACGTAGCTATTTCGATGCCCAAATAGGATTGAGCAATGCAGTCAGAGACAAGCAGATCACATTGGTAAAATTGTATAAAGCATTAGGGGTGGATGGTAACCACTCCCTTTTCCGTATTTTTCTTTATCCGGAAAATCAAATTAGGATATATGCCTGATAGGCCGTACTGCCCTCTACCGGTGTAAGTGACAAGTAGCCCGATTTTACCTTTCCATTCTCCAGGCACAAAGGATATTTTTCCTGAAACGCAAGATGAGAATGCCATGCCTCACCGGGCTTTGCGTAATATTCTATGACATACCGCCCCTGCACGCCACGACACACATAGTTATCATATACCAAGCGTGCTACCACTCCCATATTCATGCGAAGATTTATTTCCACACACGGATGAATGGCATACCCGCCATCCTTGGTACGGCATATCATCATATCCACCCCCAGATAACCTTGATAACTTCCTCCTATCACTTCCGCCAGCTCCACCTGCAACACCCGCCCGACCTGCCGCAAGGTTTCCGCTGGAATATAGGCGGATATCCTTGCTTCAATAGCTTCATCCGTAGCCAACAAGTTTTCTTTATAAACACCCCTCTTGTCCGTTTCGAATAAGGAATACCCTATAAAACGCACCTGTCCACCCTCATCCGCAAGAAACTCCATGGCAAAGTCCAGAAATTTATCATAAAAAGGCTCTCCTATCACCTCATGCTGAGTGGTGAGTATATGCTGAGTCCACCCTTTCAGCGGAATGGGAAAACTACCAGAAGTATACTGTATCCCCCTCCCGCTACCAGACCATGGCGCCTTTAACAAAGCACGAGAGTGGGACAATACAAAAAGCTCCACCTCCTCTATCGAAGATAACACAAAGGCTTCCCCCAATGCAGGAATGTCCCCGCCTATTTGCCCATAAAGGTTACGTAACACCCTTACAGCCGTCTGACGTCCGGATAATTGACGGATACGCTTCATACGCTCTGCTGACGGATATGCCGTAACAGGAAATCCAGCCTCCTGCAAACGACGCACCAAAGACGGATTCCATCCCCAAGGTACCACCTTGTCACAAACAGGAGCGAATTCTGAGACCCAATTGACCGCAAGCGGCAAAAAGGATTGTCTTTCCATAGCCTCCACACGCTGAGGCGAATCCAGCCACACAGTACCTCCCTGTTCTGCATACCATGCAGGCAACACGGACAGCTCGGCTGCCATCCGCCGTGCATTGGCAGGCGCCATATAATAAGGATCACCACAAGCCAATGCCATATCATTTTCCGGATTAAATAAATAAAACGCTTCCATTTCCAGGCACAAAGATAAATGTTTTAGAGTACAAAACATTCCTCCGGTCCGTCCTTTAAAAGAAAAATAAATAATATTTTGCTATCTCCAGTTTGCAATTTGAATTAGTATTGCTATATTTGCAGCCGATAAAAAAGCAACCATGGAAACCTTTTACAGAACACACAGTTATCTGGTGGAACATACAAATGCTCCTGTCCGCCGAGACTGATGGACGAAATAGACTGGAACGACAGGCTGATCGGTATCAAGGGTACTCGTGGCGTAGGAAAAACGACTTTCCTCCTGCAATATGCAAAAGAAAAGTTCGGAACGGATCACTCATGCCTGTTCATCAACATGAATAACTTTTACTTCTCCAAATACACGTTAGTGGAATTTGCCACAGAGTTCGTAAAACGCGGAGGGAAAGTTTTGCTGATAGACCAGGTGTTCAAGTATCCCGAATGGAGTCACGACCTGCGTGCCTGCTACGAAATGTTTCCGACTCTGAAAATCGTATTCACCGGATCATCCGTAATGCGGCTGAAAGAAGAGAATCCTGAACTGAGCGGCATCGTCAAGGTATATTACCTGAGAGGTTTCTCATTCCGTGAATATCTGAACCTGCAAAGCGGTAATAGTTTCCGCGCCTATACCTTACAAGAGATTCTGGAGAATCACGAACAGATAGCGAAGACCATCCTGCGCAATGTGAAGCCGCTGGATTATTTTCAAGACTATCTGCACCATGGCTTCTACCCATTCTTCCTGGAGAAACGTAACTTTTCGGAGAATCTGCTGAAAACCATGAATATGATGATAGAAGTAGACATACTTCTTATCAAACAAATTGAACTAAAATATCTCTCGAAGATAAAAAAATTACTATATTTGCTAGCTGTGGACGGGCCCGTTGCCCCGAACGTCAGCCAGCTGGCCACGGAGATTCAAACCTCACGTGCCACGGTGATGAATTACATTAAGTATCTGGCAGATGCGCGTCTTATCAATATGGTTTACCCCAAGGGGGAGGAATTTCCCAAGAAACCATCCAAACTGATGATGCACAACACCAATCTGATGTATTCCATTTATCCGGTAAAGGTCGAAGAACAGGATGTTCTGGATACATTCTTCATGAATACCCTATACAAAGACCACAAACTATATAAAGGCGATAAAGGCACTTCGTTTATGGTAGACAACGGGCTGCATTTCCGTATTTGCGCGGAAGGATGCAAGTTCAAGAATAACCCGAACGTGTATTATGCCCCACACAAATTGGAGTTAGGGCATGGGAATATGATCCCATTGTGGCTTTTCGGCTTTTTATATTAAAAGATAGAGAATAGATTTTATTACCTAATAATTAGTAATTGTATGACTAAACAAAAAAAATTCATCACTTGTGATGGTAACCAAGCAGCAGCACATATCTCGTATATGTTCTCTGAAGTAGCTGCTATCTATCCCATCACTCCGTCGTCCACTATGGCTGAATACGTGGACGAATGGGCTGCCGCAGGTCGTAAAAACATCTTCGGTGAAACAGTTTTGGTACAAGAAATGCAGTCAGAAGGCGGTGCAGCAGGTGCTGTTCACGGTTCTCTTCAGGCAGGTGCGTTGACTACCACTTACACTGCATCTCAGGGTCTGTTGCTGATGATCCCTAACATGTACAAAATTGCCGGTGAATTCCTGCCTTGCGTATTCCACGTATCGGCTCGTACATTGGCTTCTCACGCATTGTGTATCTTCGGTGACCATCAGGACGTCATGTCTTGCCGCCAGACAGGTTTCGCCATGCTGTGCGAAGGTTCTGTACAAGAAGTTATGGATATGGCTGCTGTAGCTCATCTGGCTACCATCAAATCCCGCGTGCCATTCGTCAACTTCTTCGACGGTTTCCGTACCTCTCACGAGATCCAAAAGATTGAAATGTTGGAGAACGAAGATCTGGCAGGTCTGATTGACCAGCAGGCTTTGGCTGAATTCCGTCAACGTGCGTTGAATCCTAACAACCCTGTTGCACGCGGTATGGCCGAAAACCCTGATCACTTCTTCCAGCACAGAGAATCTTGCAACAACTTCTATGAAGCAGTTCCGGCTATCGTAGAAGAATATATGAACGAAATCGGTAAAATCACAGGTCGTCCTCACGGTTTGTTCGATTACTATGGTGCAGAAGACGCTGAACGCGTAATCATCGCTATGGGTTCTGTAACAGAAGCTGCCCGCGAAGCTATCGACTACTTGATTGCTAACGGTGAAAAAGTAGGTTTGGTATCTGTACACTTGTACCGTCCGTTCTCTGCCAAACACTTCCTGGCCGCTGTACCTAAGACAGCCAAGAGTATTGCAGTTCTTGACCGTACGAAGGAACCGGGAGCAAACGGCGAACCTTTGTATCTGGATGTTAAAGACTGCTTCTATGGCATAGAAAACGCTCCGGTTATCGTAGGCGGCCGTTACGGTTTGGGTTCTAAGGACACAACTCCGGCTCAGATCCTCGCTGTATTCAAGAACTTGGCTCTGCCAATGCCTAAGAACCACTTCACAGTAGGTATCGTGGACGATGTTACTTTCACTTCTCTTCCTCAGGAAGAAGAAATTGCATTGGGCGGTGAAGGTATGTTCGAAGCTAAATTCTTCGGTTTGGGTGCTGACGGTACTGTAGGTGCCAACAAGAACTCAGTGAAGATTATCGGTGACAACACAGACAAACATTGCCAGGCTTACTTCTCATACGACTCTAAGAAGTCAGGTGGTTTCACTTGTTCTCACCTCCGTTTCGGTGACACTCCTATCCGTTCCACATACTTGGTAAACACTCCGAACTTTGTGGCTTGCCACGTACAGGCTTACCTGCACATGTACGATGTAACCCGCGGTTTGCGTAAGAACGGTTCTTTCTTGCTGAACACTATCTGGGAAGGTGAAGAACTGGCCAAGAACCTGCCTAACAAGGTAAAGAAATACTTTGCTCAGAACAATATCACTGTTTACTATATCAACGCAACTCAGATTGCACAGGAAATCGGTTTGGGCAACCGTACCAACACCATCCTGCAATCAGCATTCTTCCGTATCACAGGCGTTATCCCTGTTGATCTGGCAGTAGAACAGATGAAGAAATTCATCGTTAAGTCATACGGCAAGAAGGGTGAAGACGTAGTAAACAAGAACTATGCTGCCGTAGACCGTGGCGGTGAATACAAACAACTGGCTGTTGATCCGGCTTGGGCTGATCTGGAAGTGGAAGCTGCTGCAGCTAACAACGATCCTGCTTTCATCAACGAAGTAGTTCGTCCTATCAATGCTCAGGACGGTGACTTGCTGCCGGTATCTGCATTCAAGGGTATCGAAGACGGTACTTGGGAACAAGGTACTGCTCAATACGAAAAACGTGGTGTGGCTGCATTCGTACCAGAATGGAACGCAGAAAACTGTATCCAGTGTAACAAGTGTGCATACGTTTGTCCTCACGCTGCTATCCGTCCGTTCGTACTTGACGCCGAAGAACAGAAGGGTGCAAACTTCGAGACACTGAAGGCTGTAGGCAAGCAGTTCGACGGCATGACATTCCGTATCCAGGTTGACGTACTCGACTGTCTGGGTTGCGGTAACTGTGCCGATGTGTGTCCGGGTAACCCGAAGAAGGGTGGCAAAGCTCTTACAATGAAGCATCTGGAAGGTCAGTTGCCTCAGGCTGCCAACTGGGAATACTGCACTAAGAACGTGAAGAGCAAACAACACCTGGTAGATATCAAAGCCAACGTGAAGAACTCTCAGTTCGCTACTCCGTTGTTCGAGTTCTCAGGAGCTTGCTCTGGTTGTGGTGAAACTCCGTATGTAAAACTGATTTCTCAGTTGTTCGGTGACCGTGAAATGGTTGCTAATGCTACCGGATGTTCTTCCATCTACTCTGGTTCTGTTCCTTCCACTCCTTATACTAAGAACGAAAAGGGTCAAGGTCCTGCTTGGGCTAACTCTTTGTTCGAAGACTTCTGCGAGTTCGGTCTAGGTATGACTTTGGCTGACAAGAAACTTCGTGCACGCATCGAAGCTGCCATGAAGGATGCTATCGCCGGTGATACTTGTCCTGCTGAATACAAAGAAGCATTCCAGGAATGGATTGACGGTAAAGACGATGCAGAAAAGAGCAAAGCTGCTGCCGAAAAGATTATCCCGATGGTAGAAGCTGCTAAAGATAAATGTGCAAACTGCGCTACAATCGCTGAATTCAAGAACTACTTGATCAAGAAGAGCCAATGGATTATCGGTGGTGACGGTGCTTCATACGATATCGGTTACGGTGGTCTGGACCACGTGATTGCTTCCGGGGAAGATGTAAACATCCTGGTATTGGATACTGAAGTTTATTCTAACACCGGTGGTCAGTCATCCAAGGCTACTCCGCTGGGTGCTATCGCCAAGTTCGCTGCTTCAGGTAAGCGTGTACGCAAGAAAGACCTTGGTATGATCGCTACTACTTACGGTTACGTATATGTAGCTCAGATCGCTATGGGTGCTGACCAAGCTCAGACATTGAAAGCACTCCGTGAGGCAGAAGCTTATCCAGGACCGTCATTGGTTATCGCTTACGCTCCGTGTATCAACCACGGTTTGAAAGCCGGTATGGGTAAGAGCCAGGCTGAAGAGGCTAAGGCTGTAGAATGCGGTTACTGGCACTTGTGGCGTTTCAACCCGGCTTTGGAAGAAGAAGGCAAGAATCCGTTCATGCTTGATTCTAAAGAACCGAAATGGGAAGGTTTCCAGGATTTCTTGAAGAACGAAGTTCGTTTTGCTTCTGTAATGAAGCAGTATCCTGCTGAAGCTGCTGACCTGTTCGCTGCTTGCGAAGAGATGGCTAAGAAACGTTACGCTTCTTACAAGCGTATGGAAGCTATGAATTGGGGTGAATAATCTCTGATACATGTATATAAAAAGGCTTGTTCATTGCTGGACAAGCCTTTTTTATGACCTTTTCCACACGTTAGTATGTGCGGGCTTATACGTTAGTATGTATAAGCCTACACATACTAACGTGTAGCTTCATACATACTAACGTGTAAGCCTATGCTGCCGTATGCACAAAACAAGGCCTCAATGTAATGTATCTCCGCTCTAACCATCACCATTCATAGCTCAAGGTTACCAAAAATTTCCTATCTTTGCCACATAACATTATGAAAAACCTATAAACATGAATATTCCAACCAACCTGAAATGTACACTGGCTGTCACAGCCGGATTGTGCTCATCTTTTGCATACGCACAAAAACATCCTCACATTATACTGATAATGACCGACCAACAACGGGCCGATGCCATGGGCTGTATGGGAAACGAAGCGGTCATCTCCCCTAGCCTGGACGCACTGGCTGCCGAGGGAACATTATTTATGAATGGTTATTCTTCCTGCCCAAGCAGCACTCCGGCACGTGCAGGTCTGCTGACCGGACTTTCTCCTTGGCATCATGGCTTGTTGGGATATGGAAAAGTATCTCCCGAATATAACTATGAGATGCCGCAGATGCTGAAAGACGCCGGATATTATACTTTCGGAATCGGGAAAATGCACTGGCATCCCCAACGGGTAAAGCATGGCTTCGAAGGCACTTTGCTGGATGAGAGCGGACGCGTGGAGGACAAGAACTTTACCAGTGATTACCGCCAATGGTTCCAAACAAAAGCTCCTGGTAAGAATCCTGACGCTACCGGCATAGGCTGGAACGACCACACGGCAAGCATCTATAAATTGCCCGAAAACCTCCATCCTACCTATTGGACAGGCGAAATGGCCTGTGAACTTATTAGTAACTACGATCCGGACGGCAAGCCCTTGTTCTTGAAAGTTTCATTCGCCCGCCCGCACAGTCCGTATGATCCGCCACAAAGATATCTGGATCTATATAAAAATGCCCCCGTGCCCGATCCTGCCATGGGTGAATGGTGTGGCAAATACGCCAAGAAACTAGATCCTGAAAAAGCGGCAAAAGACGCGCCATACGGTAATTTCGGCAATGAATACGCACGTAACTCCAAACGGCATTATTATGCAACATCACTTTCATTGACGAACAGATAGGCAGAATCATCCAGACCCTGAAAGAAAAGGGCATGTATGATGACACACTGATTATTTTCGTTTCCGACCATGGTGACATGATGGGCGATCATTACCATTGGAGAAAGACCTATCCATACGAAGGTTCCACTCATGTGCCATACATCGTGAAATGGCCTGCAGCCGACCATATAGCACCGGGAAAAATAGACGCCCCCGTAGAATTGCGCGATATTCTTCCTACTTTCCTTGATGTGGCCGATGTAACCATCCCTGCTGATATGGACGGACGTTCTTTGTTACCACTGGCCAAAGGTACGGAAACAAACTGGCGCAAATATTTGGATCTGGAACATGCCACCTGCTATAGTGATGATAATTATTGGTGTGCATTGACCGATGGAAAAATAAAATACGTATGGCGTATCCACACCGGTACTGAAGAGTTATTTGATTTGACCAAGGATCCCCAGGAATTGCATAACGCCGTCAATGATAAAAAGTATAAAAAGCAATTGGAGGAAATGCGTAATGAAATGATCCGTCATTTAAGCGAACGCGGTGAGGAGTTTGTAAAAGACGAACAATTGGTAGTAAGGGAGAAGACGATGCTGTATGGACCTAATTATCCGGAGAAACAATAGAGCGGCAGCCATGGAAAATGATGTTCAGGTATCATCCGCTTAGACTCATGTAAAAAAGGCATGCAGCTGCGTCGGTCATCGCAAGAGGTTTCATCGGCCGTCACAGACGGCTGCGCTGACTGTTGCAGCTGGCTGCATACAAAGACGGAGTGGCAGTCTCACGACTACCACTCCGCTTCAAGCGACTTGAATTGAATCACTTCTTATAAACTTATATTCTAAAATTCTACAGCAAATAGAAACGTTCCTGTAACTCTTTTTTATACTTCTTGGAAACCTGCAACTCAGTAACATTCTCGAATGGAGGGAACATGACACAACGGTTCTCCTTAATCATCATCAAATAATTGACATTAATGATATACGACTGATGAATCTGGACAAAACACGAATCATACGCTTTTATATTATCTGCCGTTGTATTCTTCTTCAACAACAAGGGTGCCTGATTGTTGAGTGACACCTCCCACAATTTCCGATCAGAATTATAACGAAAGAAGCCAATATCAATAGAGCGTAAAATACGCAAATCATTAGTAGGCGTAGATATCATAAAAGTATGCTCACCGGTAGCATATACACGTGGAGGAATCACAAAAGAAGCAGATACCTCTTCTGCTTTTCTCGTAAAGCGCTCGATGATCCCTTCCAATTCTTTTCCGTCAATGGGTTTTAACAAATAATCGAAAGCAGCCCCACGAATAGCATCAATCATGTATCTATCATAAGCTGTATAGAACACAATCTGCATATTCCAAGTTATGTTTTCTTTTAACTGCTCTAATAGTTCCATCCCTTTCATATCCGGCAGCTCCACATCCAAAAACAATAAATCGGGATGTACTTTTTCCAATAGTTTCTTACCGTTCAGCCCATTACGCGCTATCCCCTCTATGAGCAACCGATTATACTTCTTCAATTCCAGGCAAAGATTATCAGCAGAAAATTCATCATCATCAATTATTATGACCCTATATAACTTATCCATTGTAAACAATCTATCTTTAATTATTAATAAGACAAAAGTATTTAAACATTTTTCAATGTACAAATCCAATACTTCGATTATGGGATCATAACGACTGTTTTAGGCACTATTATATAAAAAACAACAACTAAACCATCTTTTTCAGATTATAATCATAACCTTGAGGCAAGATGACAGTAAACTCACAACCTATCTCTCCTTCATCTAATTGTACATTAGCTATAGAAATGTCGAGATGCTTCTTATTATTAGCATTTAGTAATTGTACCGTTTGAAAAATAACTTTCATCCCCGTACCCGTACCATGATTGACACTGTTCACCTTATACCCTCCCCCATTATCTCTGATTTTAATGCAAATTCCAATTTCAATTCTCCTTATATCAATCCATAACCTTTTCATTCCTTCTTTATCCTTTAAAGCATGCTTCAAAGCATTTTCCACCGGAATCTGTATCATCATAGATGGAAGGATTTCCTGGTCAGGATTTATGGCTTCATCTATAAATATGGATAATATAAAATTATCTCCCAATGCTTTACGCTCCAAATTTATAAATGTATTGACGAAGTCCAGTTCCTCAGCTATAGTTACGCAGAATTGTCCCGTCAGCTCCAGATTCCTCCTCATTAACTTTACCAACCACGCATATTTTCTGCCTGCTCGTCGGTATAACTCCCCATTTCACGATTCAATATATTAAAAATAAAATGCGGAGAAATCCGGTTACGAATGTTCTCCATGCGCAAAGCCGTAATCATGGTCCGGGTTCTCATTTGTAACAAATAATGCCGTTTTTTGTTATATACAATAATAAAGACAACAAGAAAAAGGACGCATATACAAACAGATATCCATATATAAAGCGTCTGGTTCAAAGCCAATACTTCATTCTCTTTTTGTTGGATGAAAATTTTCTGTTTCATCAATGTGGTGTCCTGACTGTATTTCAGATCTATTTCGGCTGTACGCATTTTAATACGCTCATTACGTGTGGAATCATCAATACGCTGATTTTCCATTTGGTAGTAATAGGCTTGTCTGAAATCTCCCGCCTCTTCAAAATAATGTTGCAGATAACGGTTACGGATATGCTGCATGTTCGGTTCCACATAATCAGGTTGGACAGCCTCAGACATACGTTTGCGCGCTAGAGGCAAATCATTCTGCTTCAAGGCAAGCTCTATCAATTGGGTATCCAAATAATAAAGAGCTGTCTGATTTTCAATAGAACGGAAAAAATCACCGCAAAGGTTTAAATAGTATGCTGCAGAATCAACCTGATTCATCAGAAGAAAAGTTTCTCCCAAATTCATTTCAGTCAGATGCTCCTCAAAAATCATATCGGGATAAGAACGGGCCAATACCAATGACCTTCTGAAAATTTCCAAAGCTTTGGGATAATCGGCACGAAAATAATAAGAATTACCGCGATTATTCAAATAGATATGTTTCTCAAATGGAAGCATCTTATCATAGTGCCGGGCAGCCAGTTCATAGTAATAATCACAGGAGGTAAAATCGCGAAGTTCCATATAGACTTGTGCCAATCCATAATAAGCAGGGAAGCGCTTTTCTTCAGGAATCTTCAACGAATCACTGTAAGACAAAGATTTACGATACCACATAGCACCTTTATCATAATGACCGGTACGGACAAAAGCATCAGCCAAATTGATGGAAATATCCGGAAGCACATCTCTGTTGCTGCCCTGCAAACGATAATCGAATGCTTTTTGAAAACAGATCACAGAAGAGTCGGCCAATCCTTGACGGGCACATACATTCCCCCGCATATTATAAATATCGGCATACAAGTCATTAATCAATGAAGACGGAACAGCTCCGTCACAAAATACTTCCGCTCTATTCATACTAAGTCTAGCCGAATCCATTTCAGACTTAAACATATATGCCTTTGCCAGAAGAACAAGATAATGGTAATACGCCACACTATCTGTGGTAACCGCCATTTGCCTGGCAGTACGGGCACATACATAACTAGGGTTTTCGGACAGTGAATCAATGATAAAGTCATAATACTGCATATAAATGTCCATCTGAGTCTTTTTATAAGTACCAGAACTTGTGCAAGATACTCCCCATATACAAACCAACACACTATACCATAAAAATTTAAACATCAAATGTATGTTCTTCATCGTATCCCTCCTTCATAGTTTATTGACAAACATAAGCAAAAATAAACATAACCACATCTTTTTATTGAAATTTATTTGATTTAAAAAGCATTTTGGATAAAATCCACATAAAGATGAAGATTCACTTTGCCATGTCATGAAACATCCCTACCTTTGAAAAAAGAACTTATAACTGAAGAAACATGGAAACACTATCTAATTCTGTCCTGACTGTACAAATAGCCGAGCATGGAGCCGAGCTTCAAAGCATCAAGAAGGATGGCAAAGAATATCTTTGGCAGGGCGACGCTAAATTTTGGGGACGGCGCTCACCTGTCCTTTTCCCTACGGTAGGCCGTGTGTGGGATAATAAATACCGTCATGCCGGAAACACTTATGAAATAGGGCAACACGGATTTGCACGTGATATGGATTTCAAACTGACCTATAAAGAAGATAAAGGAGCTGTATATTGGCTGGAAAGCACTCCTGACACATTGGGCAAGTTTCCTTTCCCCTTCCGCCTGCTGGTAGGATATTTATTGGAGGAAAATAAAATTACCGTAAAGTGGCGTGTGGAAAATCTGGGAGTCATGGACATGTATTTCCAAATCGGAGCACATCCCGCTTTCTATTTCCCCGAGTTCGACGCCGCTACAGAGGAGCGTGGCTTCTTTGTTTTTGACCGGAAGTCTGATTTAGAATATACCGTACCCACGGAAAAGGGATGCGTTTCACCGGAGCGCCATGCACTAAAATTAAATAAAGAAGGACTGATGCCAATTGATATTCATACTTTTGATTGTGACACCTATATCTTCGACAACAAGCAGCTGAAGAAAGTAACCCTGCTGGATAAAAAGAAAAATCCCTATATCAGTTTGGAATTCGATTCTCCGCTAGTGGCTTTGTGGTCTCCCACCAAGGCTCATCCCGACTGTCCGTTTGTCTGCATCGAACCATGGTATGGACGCTGCGACTCTGTGGGGTATTCAGGAGAGTTGAAAGATCGTGAATGGATACAGAAACTAGAGTCCAAAGAAGCTTTTGATGTAGAATATAAAATCATTATAGAGTAATCAAGAATAACGGGGTATGCACGCGATAAGCCATACCCCATTTTTTTCTTACCGGCTTCCCAAATACAGAAATATCATACCTATAAGTACCAGCGCCAAATCCACGGCCTTGCTTTTAAGATTCTTCTCACGGAACACCATTGCACCAAATATGAAAGAAACAAGAACACTGCCACGCCTCACCATGGATACAATAGAGATCATTGCCCCGTCCAAACTCAAGGCATAGAAATAGACAAAATCGGCTGCCGACAGAAAAATAGATATCAGAACAATACACCAATGCCAATGAAACGGAGTAGTAGATCCGCGCTTCGGCCACCATAACAGCATCAGGACACCTCCCATCATAAACAATTGATAGATATTATACCAAGATTGCACAATCATCCTATCCAGTCCGATACCTCCTTGATCGGCAGACGCCATGAGGTACTTGTCATAAAGCCCGCTGATTGCCCCCAGCACAGCCGCCATTACCACATAATAGATCCATTTATTATGCTTGAAATCTATACCTTCCTTCTTTCCACTGCGGCTCAGCATAAAAAAAGAGAAGACAGCCATCAGCACACCAATCCATTGGTACAGATTCAACCGCTCACCAAAGACCACTAAAGCCCCTACCAGCACCATCACCGGACGGGTGGCGTTTATAGGCCCCACAATCGTGATAGGAAGATTCTTCATCCCAAAATATCCCAACACCCACGATGAAAGGACAATAACCGATTTCAACACCACATAACGATGTACCTCCCATCCTGCAACGGGCACATAAAAAATAGAGTTTTCCAATGTTTCCGGCTTCCACACCGACCAAACAATAAAAGGAAGAAATATCAAACTAGAGAACAATGTATTAAGAAATAACACCGGAATGACCGCATTGTCCTTTAACGACTGTTTCTTAAAAACATCATAGAATCCCAGCAATGCTGCCGAGAGAAATGCCAGAAGTAACCACATCATATCTTTTACCTTATTTAAAACCGGGGACAAAGTTACAACAAAAAATAAACAAAGGAGTGCAGATTCTGATATAAATGGCATGGAAATAAAAAAAAGGGAAACGGAGAAAAACATCTCCATCCCCCTTCTTTTATTTATGAACGATATCCTCCGGGACTTTCGCCCGGCGGCTACCCTTGATTAAATTCCCAGCGACTTTCTTACGGCTTCCACTTTTTCCTCAGCAGCAGCATTAGCGGCATCGAAGCATTTGTGGCAACCCATCTCACCCTTCACTTCCACATAGAACTTGATTTTAGGCTCTGTTCCCGACGGACGGACTGAAATCTTAGTTCCATCTTCTGTGAAATATTGCAATACGTTACTGGTTTCCGGCATTTCGAGTTCTGTAACATTACCATTTCCGTCAGTAGCCTTCAATGTCTTGAAGTCCTTGGAAACAATCACTTTGGAACCACCAATTTCTTTTGGAGGATTAGCACGGAAGTTTTCCATCATCGCTTTTATTTCTTCAGCGCCACTCTTACCCGGTTTCACCACATTTACGGTAGTTTCTTTTGAGAAACCATATTCTACATAGATATCAAGCAGCACTTCGAACAATGTCTTGCCCTGGTCTTTTGCCCAAGCACAGATTTCTGCCAGCAATGTACAAGCGGAAACAGCATCTTTATCGCGGACAAAGTCTTCAGCCAAAAATCCATAGCTTTCCTCACCACCACCGATGTACTGCTGCTTGCCTTCACGCAAGCGGATCTCACGTGCAATCCACTTGAATCCGGTATAGCAATCCAACATTTCGATGTGGTTCTTGTCAGCGACCGATTTAATCAATTCTGTAGTAACGATAGTCTTTACAATGAAATCATCCTCTTTCATCTTACCCGTAGCAATGCGGTTCTTGATGATATAATACAAGAACAACAAGCAGGTTTGGTTACCATTGATCAGCACCCATTCTCCCTTGTCATTTTTGCAAGCCATACCTACGCGGTCAGCATCCGGGTCACTGGCCATCACGATGTCAGCGTCAATTTTCTTAGCCAGCTCAATAGCCATAGACAATGCCTCCGCATTTTCTGGATTCGGAGAGATAACCGTGGGGAAATCTCCACTCTTCACCATTTGTTCAGGCACAGTATGTACATTTTCAAATCCCCATTGCTTCAACGCACGCGGAATCAGCATCATACCTGTACCGTGAATCGGAGTATATACAATCTTCAGATCTTTCTGTCGCTTGATCACTTCAAGATCAATAGAGATTGACTTCACTTTATCCAAATAAACGCTGTCCACTTCTTCGCCCACAATTTGAATCAAGTCTTTGTTACCTTCAAATTTGATATCGGTAGCCGATGAAATCTTGTTCACCTCATCAATGATACCTTTATCGTGCGGAGCCAATACTTGTGCGCCGTCATCCCAATAAGCCTTGTAGCCATTGTATTCTCTCGGATTATGAGAGGCGGTAATATTGATACCACTCTGGCAGCCGAAATGACGAATAGCGAATGACATTTCAGGAGTAGGACGCATATCTTCAAACAAATATACTTTAATGCCATTTGCCGAGAAGATATTGGCAGAAATTTCCGCAAACAAACGGCTGTTGTTACGGCAGTCGTGACCTACCACTACAGAAATCTGATCGAGATCTTTAAAGTTTTTATTTAGATAATTGGACAAGCCCTGAGTAGCAGCACCTACCGTATAGATATTCATACGGTTGCTGCCCACGCCCATAATGCCACGCAAACCACCTGTTCCAAACTCCAGATCTTTATAAAACGCTTCAATCAAATCAGTCTTATCGGGATTCGCCAACATTTTCTTAATTTCAGCCTGTGTCTCGGCATCATAAGCAGGTGTTAACCATTTCTCTGCTTTCTCTGTCACTTGCTTTATCAATTCTTCATTTTCCATAATTTTTTGTTATTTATAAGGTTTATAATCATATCCGCTTTTTACGTGTTGACAAATGTAAAAGAATTAAATTAAAAATCCTAGAAATTTGGAAGAAGAAAATTAGAGATAATATGATTTTCAGGGCATATATATCCTATTTCATCTTATAACGTTCACCGGTGGCCTTTACCAGTTCTTCCAAAAATTCTTGAGGATATCCCGGACGTACCAAAGGAGCACAATGACCGGTTTCAGGACGAAGTATGGTTCCATCTTTTGCCATCTTTTTCATAGCACCGTCATTATACTTCACTATCAGAAACTCGCCCAGCTTCTTCCAGCTGTCTACTGCCGATTCGGCTGTCATGCAACTATAGTTAGTCAGGAACTCTTTTGCTTTTGCAGGATCTTTCTCATATAAACTCATGGCAGACGACTCAATACCTGCCTGTGCATTTGCATAAGTATCTTCCAGATTGTTTTGAACAGCACGCATATCATCAATCATCAGGCTATAACGTGGGCGAATCATATCGGCCACCCAATTATAAATCCAGAAAGCGGAATTCCATGAAAAAGTTACACAGTCTGCCTCCTTACCGCTATAGCAGTCGGGAATACGGTCCGAACAACAATATACGGGAGCGAACACTGTCATATTGGCATCATCTGTTCCAAACCATAACACCCCCCCTATCGCATCGGGCAATCCGGCACGCATCTGTGCCACAAAAGTGAAAGCCGTCTGCTGGGTAGAGATGGGGCGCTCGTTGAAGTATTCCTGATCCCCTACTTTAAAGCTCAAGGGTGACAGCCGATAAGGAGTTTTAAACGGGCCGGCACCAGGATCTTTGGTAATATCCAATGGAGTGCCCTCATAATGATCGCGCATAGCCGCTTGTACATCACGCACTGAAAGTTTACGTGAGGGCTTGATATAAAGAGGCATCGGTTCCTTACTTTCTCCCTGAATGTATGACAGATAGGTGTCTCCTACCAATTTATTAAACATATTATAGAAACTCCATACACGCGCTTCACAAAAACGTACGCCACCAAAGTCCAAAGGATTATATGCCGCGGAAAAACTGAAATCCTTATTCATACCGTCAAAATAGCCTTTTTCACGAGCGAAAGAAATCACATCCGGAGAATAAAGGCAATTATCCTTGTCGTTCATATTGAACTGATGAATGCGGCTCTGATTAGCATGTGCGGCAATACAATCATCAGGGATACGGACTGCCACCCATACAGCACCTTTCACACCGGGGCCTTTGCCGATCATCTCCAGAATCCAAACTTCATTGGGATCAGCGATACTGAATGACTCGCCACTACTATAGTAACCGTATTCTTTTACTAAATCCGTCATTACCCGTATGGCTTCTTTGGCTGTACGAGAACGCTGGAGAGCTACATAAATCAGACTTCCATAGTCCATAATTCCGGTAGAATCCACCAGTTCCTCGCGTCCACCAAAAGTAGTCTCGCCTATGGTTACCTGAAATTCATTCATATTACCTACCACATTATAGGTCTGGCGGGCTTCTTTTATCTGCCCTAAATATTTGCCCGAATCCCAATCATAGATATCACGCATAGCTCCTTTTTCATGCATACCGGCAGGATAGTGATACAACTCACCGAACATTCCGTATGAATCGGCGGAATAAGATACGATAACAGAACCGTCGGCAGAGGCTCCCTTGCCTACAATCAGATTCGTGCACGCCAAACCCTCTGTTATTGCCGCCAACAACAAGGCAGCACCTAAAATCAGTTTATTCTTCATTAAATATATAACTTTTTAATTGTGTATAATGCTTATTTTACCATCAAAACTCATATTCCTCTCTTGTTTCGTTCCCACAATAATCCGTCACCACCAATTCCAGTTTATGGGCGGCTCCTTTTTTTAACCGTTCCGGATGCTTCATCCACAATCTCGCATTTTTAGAGCTGAAACCAAACAAGGCAAACTCACCGTCTATCTTCACCTTATAATCCTTGACTCCCGTTTCCGCATCCCCTATTTTGAACTGAATCCTGCCCGTCTTCCATTGCGCTTTATTCAATGGAGTCACCCATGGAGACAAAGTATCTACCGCTACAGTATAGGTTCCCAATTCACGAATGGAAGTCTTCATCCAACCATTCTCATAAGTTCCTCCCGCTGATCCCGTCCTATTTCCCCACTTGCGGGCTACATAATATTTCGACGTATCCTCCACAGGAAGATGACGTACCCCGATCATCAGCGTACATCCGGCCTGCAAAGCCACCGGCTCATCATGCAACTGATATTCGTAAGAAATTGCGGCTGTATCTTTAACCACCTGACAGTTCAATGCCACATCCTCATACAACATCCCCCGGGGGATAACCAGTTCCATACCCGGTTCCTGAACCACATTCCCTTTATTCCAGGCCAAATAATATCTCACCTGCGGATGATATTCCTCTATCGGCTGCCTACGGCCACGCACAACAAAACGATAAGTCGATTTATTACCATATAAATCAGCCAATTCATAGCGAAAATGATAATCACGCTCTTCATCAATCGTAATCACCCCTCCCTTATCGTCAGCCTGTAACATGCGCAGACGGCTTCCGGGAAGGATTTGTGAGCGCATCACCCAATTATGCCTCTTTACATTCTCCTCATAATCCGTCCAGGCATTAATCATCCGGTTCTCTTCAGGCAAAACGCCATCCACCGTGCTGCGAAAAACTTCTGTCGTATCCACATAAAGTACTACGGAACGCACACCATAATTATTATGTGTACCATCCATATAGTCGTATGCCTTAATACCGGCGGCTATTTCCCCCCAGGCGGAAACCGGCTGTCCCAAAGAGGCGACAGGGATGGACTTTTTTCTTTGTGAACCTTCCACAACCCCAGCTCCCCGCTGCGGATAAAGCATAATCATTGACGCACGTGGCGGAGTAGTATCTTTAATTTTATCGGTATAGAACTGTAAAGGATCTATCAATTCACCGGTATCCGTACGGCGTATCTCCATGTGCAGATGCGGCCCGAAAGAATACCCTTCATTACCGCTTAAAGCAATGATCTCTCCGGCCTTGAAACTGATCTGATGAGGTTCGAATTCCAAATCCACAGCAAAAGTCTCATGCTCATATTGGTATTCCTCCACTAATTCCGCCACAGCCGGAGCAAATTTCAACACATGCCCATATACAGAAGTATATCCATTGGGATGAATAATATAGATAGCCTGCCCATATCCGCCGGGGGTAACCGACACACGGCTCACATAGCCGTCGGCAATGCAATGAACAGGTTTTCCCACTTCCCCCTGGGTTTTAAAGTCCACCCCTCCATGAAAGTGATTAGAACGTAATTCACCAAAATTACCGCTCAGCGTAAGCGGAAAATCAAAAGGAGGACGGAATACAGGAGCCGCCGGTTCTTCCTGTGCCTGCACAGCGAGCACACCACCCAAGGCTAATATCATTATATAATCTCGTAATGCCATTTCTTTATTTTTATGGAGATTCATCACCAAAAAAATTGAATTCCTCCGCAAACTTACAAATAAAAAACAGAATATCCCTTAAAACAGTGTTGCTAAACATACATTTATGACAAAAAAAACAGATCCATACCAGACCTACTTTTCTGACATTTTGCTATCTTTGAGGCAGTCAAACCCCTTAAATCTGACGATTATGATAGTAGGAATTCCTAAAGAAATCAAAAACAACGAGAATCGTGTATCGTTAACCCCTGCAGGAGCACACGAGTTGGTACAGAGAGGTCACACGGTGTATGTACAACACACCGCAGGTATAAACAGCGGATTTTCTGACGAAGAGTATGAGAAAGTCGGAGCGCGTATTCTTCCTACTATAGAAGATGTGTACGCCATTGCTGACATGATTATAAAAGTCAAGGAACCCATCGAATGCGAATATAATCTGATACGTAAGGGCCAACTGGTGTTTACATACTTCCACTTTGCCTGTGACAAGGAACTGACGGAAGCGATGATGCGTAGTGGTTCTGTGTGTCTGGCTTACGAAACTGTAACCGACCGGCAAGGAGGACTGCCTCTGCTGATTCCCATGAGTGAAGTGGCGGGACGGATGTCCACTCAAGAAGGAGCACGTTTTTTGGAAAAGCCTCAGGGAGGACGTGGCATCTTGCTAGGAGGAGTTCCCGGTGTCAAACCAGCCAAAGTACTAGTATTAGGCGGTGGCATTGTAGGAACCAGCGCTGCATTAATGGCCGCCGGACTGGGAGCTGATGTCACAATCTGTGACATATCTTTGCCCCGTCTGCGCCAGTTGAGTGAGTTCATGCCCAAAAATGTAAAGACGTTATTCTCGTCCGGTCACAATATAGAACAAGAACTGCCTGTTACCGATTTGGTAATCGGGGCAGTTCTTATTCCAGGAGCCAAGGCTCCCCACCTCATCACACGCCCCATGCTGAAATTGATGAAGAAAGGCACCGTACTGGTAGATGTGGCCATTGACCAAGGAGGGTGTTTCGAAACATCCCATCCCACGACACATGCCGATCCTATTTATGAAGTGGACGGTATCATTCATTATTGTGTGGCAAATATTCCGGGCGCTGTGCCCTGCACTTCCACTTTGGCACTGACCAATGCTACACTGCCATACGCCGTCAAGCTGGCAGATCTAGGTTGGGAAAAAGCTTGCGAAAGCGATCCAGGATTGAAAAACGGCTTGAATATTGTAGACGGTAAGATTGTGTTTCCGGCTGTGGCAGAAGCTTTCGGCTGGAAAATTTAGTAAAAAAAGAAGGTGCGCAAACAGGCGAGGGCACTGAAAAAGTGATCTTTTTTAGCAACCAATCCTTTTTTTAGAAATTTCGGGAAAAGTTGTATGTCGAATGATGCATTTCATTCACATACAACTTTTTCTTATATTAAGGGTCATAACTCCACAATTTGCTTTAATCTAACTAAAAGAGAGTATTTTATTATCTTGTGTTCGTGAAAAAATAGTTTCATTATCTATTCGGCTATGACATAAGCATCCAATCCTTTCAAGGACTGACGAATGTCTTCCTGCATCTTCTCCATTTCCTTCCGGTTCATTTGGCGCATCTCTATGCCAGACTCCCTCAGGTTATTCCCCAATTCAGCCATCTGCTCATTGAACGAACCCCATTCTTCCGAATCGAGGACAACAGAATACACTTCCTTTCCATCCTTCATCGGACTGATAATGACCGTCATGCTTACATTGCCACTCTCATTAACAGTAAGGGTATAAGTACGTTTCTCATTATCCATCTTATAGATGAACGTAAAATTTGCTTTCTGCGCCTTACCCCTTCCCTTCGGCATGTCTTTAATGGCGGTTTCGGCATACTCCTCATCCTTTTCGAAAGCCTCAATCAATCTTGCGCCTATCTTCTCATCCTTTAACGAGAAACTTTTCACCACCTTCACCACTTTGCGGGTTTTAGAGTCACGCTTCGTTACAGAGTTGATTGCCACATCGTCCCGTTTCTCCAGTTCAGCCGCCATTTTATCAATATTCTTCTGGGCCATAACCTTGCTTGTTCCACCACACAGCAGTAAAAAAACCACCAATGTACTTCCTAAAATAAATCTTGTTTTCATATTTTATTCTTTATGTTTTTTTATTCACTTACCAATAATTCCTTTGCTTCTATCTCTTTCTCGGAACGACGAATTTCGTCCACCCGCTCCTGAGCCAGTTTCTCCACCCGTTCCGCCTTTTCCAAGGTTTCAATAATACAAGGCATAATCTGTCTCACATCCGAAATGCGCTTGCCTCCCACTTCCACATAACTACCTTCGTAACACGACCATTCACCACTTCCGCCTGCTTGGTTTTCCGAATAGAAAATCAAGCCTAACCCCAGCGCAATGACCATCATTGCCGCTATACCAGCACTCCAGACAGCTATCGGGATATGCTGATAAAAGCCTTCTTTTCCAGCCGGCGGCACCTTTTCCGATTTCTTTCCTCCGGCAATCTCCTCCTGTCCGTCTGTCTGCAATGTACCCGGTTCTCCCTGCATGCCCCCCTCATACCAGGCAAACATCGGAGCATATTCCATCAGATGAAAAGGTACGTTCCCTGTATGGAAGAAGCGATAAATAGCCTGCTCCTCGGCATTCGTAGTCTCCCCTTCCAAGAAACGGTTAATGTATTCTTCTATATTCCTCTTATCTAATTCCATACCTTACTGTGTATCATAAATTGTTCTTTTACTCTTTTTCTAGCTCTCGACAAATTGGTTCGTACCGCCACCGACGTACTTCCTGTGAGACGGGCTATCTCCTCTACTTCGAAACCTTCCAGGTGCTTCATGCGGAGAATAGACTGCTGCAAGTCAGGTAAAGTACTTATGACTTCCAGTATCTCCTGCATATTCTCTTCCTCTACCAGTTTCATTTCAGGGTTTTCACTTCCACCAATGCTGATGCCTTGCTCCAAACCGACCTTTTCTATCCGGATACCTCGCAGACGATTGATGCACAAATGCTTGGTTATGACAATGGCCAATGCATCCACGCTGCGGTATTGATCCAGACGGTCACGAAGAAACCAAAGTTTCAGCAATGCATCCTGCACCACATCTTCTGCCTCGTCGGAGTCTTCCAGATAACGGATGGCCATTCTTAGCAAAGCCGGCCGCATTCGTTTTGCCTCTATTTCAAATTTATTTTGTTCCATGTTCACTAGTATGACACATAGAGGTAGGGAAACGTTACATCAAAATAAAAAATAATTTGTTGACAGGCCTATTTGCTAATATTCCAAGAGTCCGCACGGACAATACATAACACTGATAATTAACAAATTATCCTGTCGGCAAATTATTCAAATTTATAAACCGTATGACTACGAAAAACCTCTCCCGGCCGGAGCACTGTACTAGGGAATCCCGGTTGATTGGGGCTATCTTGAAAATGCATCGTTTCAAAACATACCGCTGAACGGAAAGGATAAGCTACCCCCCCCTTACCTGTCATTTTTCCTTTCAGTCCATTACCGGTATAAATTTGTATTCCTGGCTCGGTGGTGAAGATCTCCATCTTACGCCCGCTTGCCGGATCATACACCCAGGCAGCCGGCTTTGTATCATCTCCTTTCGTATTCAACTCCCAAGTATGGTCATATCCGTTTACGACCTTCAATTGGGGATAATCCGCATCTATATGTTCTCCGATAGTATGCGGCATCCGGAAATCAAGGGGAGTACCGGCCACCGGAAGATATTTTCCTGTGACACATTTCTTATCATCGTATGGAGTAAAGCGATCCGCATCTACCCAAAGTTGCTGGTCCTCCACACTTTTCGTAAAATCTCCCGAGATATTGAAAAAAGAATGATGAGAAAGATTAAGTACCGTGGGCGCATCCGTAGTTGCCTCGTATTTCAAATCCAACACATTATCATCCTCACCAAGGCGATAGACCAACGTTACTTTCAGATTTCCGGGAAAACCATTTTCTCCATCAGGAGAGAGATAAGACAGACGAACCGTATGTGTATCTGCCTGTTCCACTTTCCATATTCTATCGGCAAAACCAGGATTCCCTCCATGTGATATATGCCCGGACTTCCCATTATTAGGGATCAGCTTATACTCTACTCCGTCCAGTGTAAAACGCGCATTCAGGATACGTCCTATATAACGTCCCACCGTGGAACCAAAATTCTGCCGTTGCTCCATATATGCACCAATCGTGGGAAATCCGCACACCACATCCTCCCGTTTTCCATTTCTGTCGGGTACAAGGATGGAAACCACCCTCGCCCCATAGTTCGTGATGCAGACCTCCATTCCCTTCTTGTTGCTCAATGTAAATAAATCGGTATGCTGCCCATTCACTTCTGTCTGAAAGTCCTTCCGTTGTAATCCTGAAGCAGTAATTTGCTTGCTGGTGTGACAAGAAGAGAGCATCATCAACAAGCCTATACAAACTATACCATGTTTTCCGTTCATATCATTCATTTTATAGGTTTTAAATTACCACAAATGTAAATCCTCCGATGGAAAATAAGAAAAGTCGGCCTTCCCTTTTTCAAGGGGTGACCAACTTTTCAACTATTTCAACCAATTTTTACCCGATTACTTCTTCTCTTTCAGCAATAAGGTAGTATGATGACTATCCTCCCATTCGGACATCAGCCGATGAAAATCCGCATAATCGGCGGGAGTTATCAATTGTTTGTCCAGTTGCAACGAACGGGTCACTTCCGTCTTATCCCCTGTAGTATGTACGGTTATTTTCAATTTCCCTACCGCATTGGTTATTTCTTTTGCCTTTTGCGGAGTACATACCTGCATATCCGACGGAACATTTACTACACAAATATAGGTCTCATCCGTCATACCAGGGAGCAACAGATTCGTAGTACGTTCTGTATTTCCAGAACCATAACCATTCATGGCTATTCCGGTTTTAGCATGAGGCAGTGTTATCAGACGATAGCCACCTGCCAATGTTTTCCCTGTTTCAGAAGTGACCGTTACCGTATCCGTTTCATGAACCGATTTATTTTTCACCTCCAAAACCGCCTTTTCACCATCCAACGTGTGGACAGGTTGATATTCCTGTCTGCCCGCTATGACAGAAGAATCTAGAAACAACTGACTTATAGCACTTAAGCCCAAACAATTATCCGGCGCTTTCACACTATATGCAACTTTCACTTCACCTTGTAATCCTGCCGCCTGCAACAATCCTGCAAGCAGATTTATCTTTTCCGCTTCCGTACCATACGCAGTACGGATTACTTCAGTCGCCGGACGAATCCGGTACCCCGTTTCAGGCAAAGATAACCGAGACGTGCCCAACCCATGTACATAGTTCATCAAGACAACCTCCTGTTCATCCACATTTTTCCCTTGCAATAATTTTTGTGCCAAAGTCATGACCTCTTTTTCATGAGCTGCCGTAAATTGAGACTTCAGCACTTTCAAAGCATCGGTCATCGACGGATACGTATTTGCCAGAATAACCGGTATATTTCCTGATAAAGCTGAAGTACTTTCCACAGGATAACAAGCAGGAATATTCTTCAGTGTCCAAGTGACGACTTTATTTCCATTCTCATTTTTTACTACCGGCGCAACTTTTCCGTTTACCAATGCATAATTCAAAGGCTTATCCTCCGGAACCGACACACTACAGATATATTCTTTGATGGGAGACAACTCCTCTACCGGCACATATACATCCAGCCCGGACAAATAACCGGGACGTGTAACAACTGAGTAATCCAAACAAATAGTCGCTCCCAACTCCAGTCCCGTATGTACCACCACCATCTCTTTCAGTCCATTATAGGCAGGGGCATCAGCCGCAGTTGCAGGAAGGACCTCTACAAATGCATTTCCGGGAGTCTTTACTATAGTCCCATCTTTCTGACGAGTATAAGACTCATGTATCTTCAATTCCTGATAGGCCGGATTATAAACAATGAAACTTTCACCATACAAGCCATTCATCGCTGTATGTGTAAACAAAGTCAACTCCTTATATATCCGCATTTCCTACTACCGTCCTTATGCAATGTGTAAGTTTTAGCTAACTTTCCGAACTCCGCTTCAGAAGCCGCTTTTACCGGAAGAGCTGTCAGTAACAACACTCCCAAGCATACATATATATAATAAATCTTTTTCATATCACTTTACTTTTTAATCACCAAATAATCACCGTATGCCTTATGGGCTTCCACCGCTTTACGGAAGCTATCCCAATCCGACGCTTCGTACACACGTTTTTTCAAAGCCAGACGGTTATGCAGAACCACCCGGTTTCCTTTTTGCAGAAGTGAGCCCGCAAAATCGGCTCCCGTCCCCTGCACGGCATCCTCCTTTGACTCATTGATCAGCGTATAACCCGATGGCAATTGAATGGTTTCATCCAATTCCACCAAACGGGAGCAGGCATCTTTAAAACCATACTTCCGTTCCTTCACCTCTGTATTAATCCGTAGATAAGAACGCACCTGGCTATAAAGATTATTCATAACCAAAGGTTTGAACAACATTTCTTTCTCCCCTTTCATAGCATAATCCGGAATCTCATAGCGGAAAGTGATTTGGATAGGAGCAGCTTGATAATCTTTAGGATTCTTGCCATAATCCACACTCAGCAATCTGGCTTTAGGAGAAACAGCCAGCAGTTGTCTTTCCATAGTCACACGCCACTGGCTCTGAAAGCCCCTTGTGAAAATGCTGCGTATATTGCTGTCACTCTGCCCCTCGGCTTGAATGGTAAATGTACCACGCAAAGTACCATTAGCATCCAAACGGTTGTCCGCCTTAATGCGTACATAGTGATTTTCCGGAGCAGAAACAGGAGTCAGGCAGAGGTCAGAACCTTCGGGAACACCGGGCAGATAATTCTGCTGTTGTTCGGCGCTACTCCATAATTCACGACAGAAAGGAACCCACGTAGGGTCTAGCGGCATGTAAGTTCCATCAGCAAGTTTCACCACAGCCACACAATGATTGAAATGATCGGCAGGAATACTTTCGACACGACTGCCCGCCATTGTCATGGCCGGATAGGCCTCAAAACCCGCCATGCGCAGAAAAGAAACTAAGGTTCCTGCTATATCTTTACACACGCCGCAGCGATCCGTATAATTCATTTTAGTATTATGTAATGTATAGCCCTCGCCTTTTCCCATAGAGATACCTGCATAACGTATATTATCCGCCACCCAATGGGTCAGTACAGCTATTTTCTCCATTTCGGTTTTCTTTCCTTTTATCAATTCGTCCACTTTCTTCTGCGCTTCGGGCAGTGGAGCAAAGCTTCCATAGTCTTCATTTACTTTATTGAACCACAAAGACTTGTCTTTCCAATGAGAAGTAGAAGACATCATCAGTTTAGGGGCTGCATCAAACAAGTCCACCATATTCGGCTCCCGCCGGAAAGGCATCATGTCCTCCATAGCGAAAGTGTAAGCTTTCCGTCCGTCTTCATAACGCATGGATGATGCACATTCTCCTTGATAGAATTGAAATTGCATCTCTTTGTCCATAGGAATACTGACCTTGTACACTTTACGCACGGTAGGCTCACTGCTCCAAAATGGGACAATGTCATAGAACTGGCCATGCATGGGAGGTATGAACCGGGAATCATCCTCAGGAACAGCCCCTAGCAAAGCGTATGTAAAGCCCTTTTTCGCTATTTCATAATCTATGACATCATCGGGATTCAAAGCCCCCACTTCTATCATAATCTGTCGTGCTCCCCAATAAATAGCACGGGCCGGAGCCGCATAGTCACAGGTTTTCTTCACATCCACCTCATCAATCTGCCCGTCAGCATGATATATCGTAACACGTTTGAATTCGGCATGGGCCGTCAACGGATCATAATCATATTTAATCACCCGGTTGGCTATAGCTCCTTTAGGAGTCTGCACCTTGATAACCTTACATACGGCAAATGATCCCTGCCCTGTCGGTTGCACCGACACCGACGTACTGTCCAGCAACGCCACACAGTCAAACTTGGCATACGCTTCTCCTTTCGCAACTTCCTCATAAGGTTTCCACCCCTGCCCGTAAGCTGTGGCGGCAGTTAAAAGAAAGCAAACCAATGTTGCATAAAGTTGTTTTCTCATGTTTCTCATCTATTTTGTTTTAACCTAACAAATGTAGACAATTATCTTCTATTTCACATCTCTTTTCAGAAAAAACTCCTGTTTCCATACCGTCTTTTATTCTCCCACGTATCTTTATATCATGGATAGAAACGGAAAAGTGAACATAGGGCTATTACCCAAAAAGAGAAAATATAAGGAGTGGAAGAAAAAAACAGAGCAAATCTTTCTTTCGGGAAAAAGAAACTTGAAAAACGGTCTATAGACTATATAAAAAGAAGGGTATCTATCCCAGACACCCAATCTTCATTAACCTTAAATCTAATACCATGAAAAACACAGTGCAAAGATAAACGGTTTTATGTTATCAAACATAATAAAGCTACAATTATTTGCTTTCGATTAACATCATTTAAACTTTAAAGGCGCTTTTACAGTTTCAAATCCTGCAAAAACGCCTTTATATTATATATGATAATACAAATCAATCGAATTATTCCACATACAGTACCAGCCCTTTCAAATATTCTCCTTCAGGATGGTAAATATTTACGGATGATCTCCCGGCTGAGTCAATTGATGCAGAATACGCACACTACGTCCACTTTGTGCGGCGGCTGTAAATACCGCATTACGGAAACTCATCTTATCCACGACCTGCGAGCAAGAGAAAGTAAACAGAATGCCTCCCGGTTTGATTTTCTCAAATGCTTTAGCATTTAGTTTTGTATAGCCACGCAGTGCATTGCGGAGAGCATCCTTGTGCTTGGCAAATGCAGGAGGGTCAAGAATTATCAAATCATATTGGTCTCCCATACGGTCCAGATATTTAAAAGCATCCTCGGCATAAGCCTTGTGGCGAGTATCACCCGGAAAGTTCAGCTCCACATTCATATTGGTAAGATCAATCGCTTTCGAAGAACTGTCTACAGAATGTACCAAGTTCGCCCCTCCGCGCATGGCATAGAAAGAGAATCCCCCTGTGTAACAAAACATATTCAACACATTACGCCCTTTGGCATAACGCTCCAACAAATGGCGGTTCTCACGCTGATCCACAAAGAAACCTGTTTTCTGACCTTTCAGCCAGTCCACATGAAATTTCAAGCCGTATTCCATCGCTATGTTTTCAGGACTTCCTCCTTTGATGAAACCATTCTCCGGTCCCAAATCCGCCTTGAAAGGTAATGTGGTTTCCGATTTATAATAAATGTTCCGGACCACATCCCCCATCACCTCGGATAAGGCATCGGCTATCTCCATGCGGTAAACATGCATTCCGGCCGAATGTGCCTGCATTACGGCTGTATGATCATATACATCAATGATCAACCCCGGCAAGTTATCCCCTTCGCCATGAACCAGGCGGTAAGTATTGTTCACAGGATTACCGGCCAGCCCCAGGCTGTGGCGCAAATCGTATGCCACTTCCAGTTTATGCTTCCAGAATTCATGATCAATCTCATCCTCCTTGAAAGAGAGCACGCGCACGGCAATACTTCCTATCTGGAAATGCCCGCAAGCTATAAACTCTTTCTTCGAGGTGTACACATTCACTATCTCGCCTTCTTCGGGTTCTCCCTCTATGCGCTGGATAGCTCCGGAGAACACCCATGGATGAAAACGCTTTAACGACTCTTCCTTGCCCGGTTTCAGGTATACTTTCTTATAAGCCATTTGTATTTACTGTTGTTTCTATTGGTTCTTCCTCTGTTATCTCATAACTGCCCGTACGTTCCAATTCCGTCAGGCAATTGTAAATTTCCACACAAGCCCAAGCATCTGTGGCTGCATATAGTTTCTGCCCCTCACTGAGCACCTCCGCCTCCCAGTTGGAAAGACGCTGGCTTTTCGAAATCTTCTGACCAAACAAATTGGCGAAGATTTTTTGCAAACTCCGGTCAGCTATGCCGAATCTTCCTACATAATCCTGCAGCTCTATCCAGTTCCCCCGATCGGGATGCACATCCTCACGCTTCCGCAACGAGTTAAAATCATCTTTTAGCGACAAACCTATCTTCAAGGTATCACTCATCAAAAACTCTTGCAGAGAATCGGGCATACCTATCCGGTTCAGACGGAACAAGAAACAGGTATCTTGCGTAGATATTTGCAACAACGCCACCTTATGGGTAGTACCACGTTTAAAAGAAGGGCGTGTTTCCGTATCCACCCCCACTATTCGCTGATCTTTCAGGTAGGCTACCGCTTTCTCGGCCTCACTCTCGGTATAAATCACGAAAATGCGTCCCGGAAAAAGCACCTTGGGCATCGCTGCTATCTCGGCTTTAGTAATCGTTCTTTTTATTTGTTTCATAATAATGAATTCTCATCTTCCATATCTTCCTCCTCGTCATCATCGGCAGCACTGTACTTTACATCGTGCAAAGCGCGCATGGTGTTTACCAGACGCTGCCCCCAAAACTCTCTGAAATGTTCCTTGCAGACCACTAACGAGTCGTTCATCGTTTCATTCAGCCCCAATTGGAACACCCCGATAAAGTCCTTCAAATCCTGATAAATATCCGCCAAATCCTCCGAAATACATTTCTTGATGGGCGTGTCACTGTATGCCATATCCGGAAGGAACACTTCCAAATAATCGTCCTTAGCCCCTAACACGGCGGCTACAGTCCTACGTATCAGTTCATAATCTTCTTCAGTAACGAAAGTTTCGGGCTCGTCCTCTCCTATCGGCTCACACGGAGGCAACAAAGTCGCTTTCAAATAAAGCAGCGGAAGTATTTTTAAGGCAGTATCTACAAAATCATAGCGTTTCATATCACGGACACGTTCCAGAAAGCCACAATATTCAGCGGCCACCGTCACAAACTCTACTGTATTTTTGTCAAATATCACCTGACTGTACTTTTCCATAAACATTAAAATTGAATCGCAAAGTTAAGAAAAAAGAGATTAAATAAGGCAATAATTAATGTTTTTCATGTACATTTGCGAAATAATAAATAGAACGAAGACCTATGGCAAAGAAAAAATCAGATAAGGAGACAGAACCTAAAAAGGTATCTACCAAACGATTCTCCGCTTTTTTCAAGAATGAAACAACACATTTTGTTATCGGATTGATCAGTGTAATTTTTGCAGTTTATCTGCTGCTGGCATTTACCTCTTTCTTCTTCACAGGAGCCGCCGACCAGAGTATTTTGGATAACCAGCAGCCGGGTGAACTGATGCAGACTGCCAATCATGTAAAGAACTACGCGGGAGCACGCGGTGCACAACTTGCCGAATTCCTTATAAACGAATGTTTCGGCTTAGCCGCCTATTTTATCATCTTATTTCTGGCGGTAGTGGGTATGAAATTAATGAGGGCTTACCAGTTCCGCATCTGGAAATGGTTTATGTCCTGCTCTATCCTGCTCATCTGGTTCTCTATCACATTGGGATTCATTTTCGACGGCACCTTTGGTGATAGTTTTATCTACCCGGGCGGATTGCATGGACACAATGTCAGCAACTGGCTGATTTCACAGATTGGTATTCCAGGCTTGGGACTATTACTGTTCATTGCAGCACTTTTGTTCTTTATCTATTTAAGTAACGAAACCATACTGGTGATCCGTAAAGCGTTGCGCCCCAATTTCAGACGAAAGAAAAAAGAGGAACAAACAGCTCCTACAGCCAAAGAGAGCCCGGTTAAAGAAACTTTCCGAAAGGAAGAGGCCAAGAAAGAATTCTCTAACCCCGGCCCCGCTATTGTAGATTTCGAACTAGAGCAACCGGCAAAGAATGAGGAAGACGCGGAAGAACAGGTGCCTTTCCCTTTTGAAAACGAGCAGGCCACCGAACCGGAAATGGTACAGGAGCCTGCCTACGCAAACGAAGAAGAGGAAGCAGAAAATACAGATGAACCTGATTTTTCAATCAGTGAAGAGACAAATGAAGAAGACGAGGCGTACAAAGGTCCCGTACTTCCACCATACAATCCTCGTCTGGATTTGGAAAACTACAAATTCCCAAGTCTGGATCTGCTAAATGAATACGAAGATGATGGTCCCAATATTGACATGGAAGAGCAAAATGCCAACAAAGACCGCATCATCAAGGTGTTGCGTAGTTTTGGAATCGAAATCAGTTCTATCAAGGCAAGTGTAGGCCCTACCATCACATTATACGAAATCACTCCGGCAGAAGGAGTACGCATCTCGAAAATCAGAAACTTGGAGGATGATATCGCATTAAGCTTGTCGGCACTGGGTATCCGTATCATCGCTCCGATACCGGGCAAAGGTACTATCGGTATTGAGGTTCCGAATGCCAATCCGCGTATTGTACCGATGAAATCCATTCTGAATAGCAAAAAGTTCCAAGAGACCACATACGAACTGCCTGTGGCATTAGGCAAGACCATCACCAACGAAGTCTTTATGGTGGACTTGGCAAAAGCTCCCCACATGCTGGTAGCCGGTGCTACCGGACAAGGTAAATCCGTGGGATTGAATGCTATCGTGACCTCCTTATTATATAAGAAACACCCGGCAGAACTTAAATTTGTAATTGTGGACCCCAAAAAGGTGGAGTTCGCCATCTATGCTCCGATTGAGAAGCATTTTTTGGCCAAACTGCCCGATGGAGAAGACGCAATTATCACCGATGTTACCAAAGTGGTACAAACCTTGAACTCACTCTGTATAGAGATGGACAGCCGATACGACTTGCTGCGTAAAGCTGGTTGCCGTAATATTAAAGAATATAACGCAAAATTCATCAACCGACAGTTGAATCCAGAAAAAGGCCATCGCTTCATGCCTTACATAGTAATTATCATTGATGAGTTCGGTGACCTGATTATGACTGCGGGCAAGGAAGTGGAACTGCCTATCTGCCGTATCGCCCAGTTGGCGCGTGCGGTAGGTATACATGCCATTATCGCAACCCAGCGTCCGACAACGAACATTATCACCGGTACCATCAAAGCCAACTTCCCGGCACGTGTTGCCTTCCGAGTAGCCGCCATGATGGATTCACGTACCATTCTGGATCGTTCGGGAGCACAACAACTGATTGGTAAGGGAGATATGCTTTACCTACAAGGTAATGACCCGGTACGTGTGCAATGTGCTTTCGTGGACACCCCCGAAGTAGAGAAAATAGCCAATTACATCAGTAAACAGCAAGGATATACTACCGCATTTATGTTGCCCGAATATGTAGGCGAGGAAAGTGAAAGCAGCGTTGGAGAAGTGGACATGAACCGGTTAGACCCTATGTTCGAAGATGCAGCCAGACTGGTAGTGATTCATCAACAAGGCTCTACCTCGTTGATCCAACGCAAGTTCTCTATCGGTTATAACCGTGCGGGACGAATCATGGACCAACTGGAAAAAGCAGGAATCGTAGGCCCCACCCAAGGAAGCAAAGCGCGTGACGTGCTCTGTATGGACGAAACAGACTTGGAAATGAAATTGAACAATCTGCAACTATAAATTGTTTAATAAAGATATGATTAAAATGAAAAGAGCATATTTATTGGTATTTATTCTTTTCCTTTCGGTCAGCCTGTCTGCACAAAAGGACAAACAGGCACGGGAGATACTGGACAAAACCGCCAATGCCCTGCAACAGGCCGGAGGCATCCGTGCCACCTTTGGGGGAACAGGCAATGGGACTTTACTGTTAAAAGGTAACCAGTTCTATCTGAACAGTGGTGGCATACAAAGCTGGTTTGACGGAAAAACACAATGGAGTTATCTAGAAAGCAGCGAAGAAGTGAATGTGAGCAATCCTACCCCGGAAGAATTACAAACCATCAACCCATACGCACTGTTGTCCATTTACAAAAACGGATATAATTATAAGTATGCGGGGGCAAAAAGCCGTAACGGCAGACAAGGATTCGAAGTGATACTGACTCCTGAAAAGATACAGGATATCACCTCCATCACTTTGTTTGTTTCCCAAACATATCAGCCTCTGTATATTAAAGTGGAGCAAAGCAACAAATCGGCAAACGAAATTATAGTCACTTCTTACCAGACCAACCAACCGCTGGACAACGCGATGTTCAAGTTTGATAAAAAGAAATTTCCAAACGCCGAAGTGATAGACCTACGATAAGAAGTAAGAATCAAGATAAAGAGATAAATATTCATAAAATTAAACGAAGTAAAGAAATAAGTATTATGAGTACAGAAAAAGTTAAATGCCTTATCATCGGCTCAGGTCCTGCCGGCTACACCGCCGCCATTTATACAGGACGCGCTAACATTGCTCCGGTCCTATATGAAGGTTTACAGCCCGGAGGCCAGTTGACCATCACTACCGAAGTAGAAAACTTCCCCGGGTATCCCGAAGGTATCAGCGGCACCCAGCTGATGGAGGATTTGCGCAAACAAGCAGAACGCTTCGGAGCGGATATCCGCAACGGTATTGCAACTTCTGCCGACCTGAGCAAACGTCCTTACCACATCACCATTGATGACGAAAAAGTGATTGAGGCAGAAACCGTAATTATATCCACAGGCGCCACCGCCAAATATCTAGGTTTGGAAGACGAACAGAAATATGCCGGAATGGGTGTAAGCGCCTGTGCTACCTGCGACGGTTTCTTCTATCGCAAGAAAACCGTAGCTGTAGTAGGTGGAGGTGACACAGCTTGCGAAGAGGCCATCTACCTGGCCGGACTGGCCAAACAGGTTTACCTGATTGTCCGTAAACCGTTCTTACGTGCATCCAAAATCATGCAAGCACGTGTAATAAACCATCCTAACATCAAGGTATTGTTCGAACACAATGCCGTCGGCTTATACGGAGAGAATGGCGTAGAGGGCGTTCACTTGGTAAAACGTCAGGGCGAATCCGACGAAGAACGTTATGATTTGCCTATCGACGGATTCTTCCTAGCTATCGGCCATAAACCCAATTCGGACATCTTCAAAGATTATTTGGACACAGACGAAGTAGGCTACATTATTACAGAAGAGGGTACTCCGCGTACGAAAGTTCCCGGTGTGTTCGCTGCCGGTGATGTGGCAGACCCGCATTACCGTCAGGCCATCACTGCTGCCGGAAGCGGCTGTAAAGCTGCCATAGAAGCAGAAAGATACCTATCTGCCAACAACTTATTATAATAAAAAATAAACTAACCCCACAACAAACACCATGACACATTTTCTAAGGAAGATGGCAGCTGCTGGATCATTCTAGGCAGCGTGTCGGTGGGCTTTGCACAACAGCAAATGCCTCCCATCCCTACGGACCCTAACGTCCGCATCGGTAAATTGGACAACGGATTAACTTATTACATCCGTCACAACGAACTCCCCGAAAAAAGAGCCGATTTCTACATCGCTCAAAAAGTAGGTTCCATCTTGGAAGAAGACAACCAGCGTGGCCTAGCACACTTCTTGGAACACATGTGCTTTAACGGGACTAAGAATTTTCCCGACAAAGCCCTCATCCAATATCTGGAAAGCATAGGGGTGAAATTCGGTGAAAACTTGAATGCTTACACCAGCATAGATGAAACGGTGTACAATATTTCCAATGTTCCCGTGATACGTGACGGCGTTGTAGATTCCTGCTTGCTGATTCTACACGACTGGGCCGACGACCTGACACTGGATCCTAAGGAAATAGACAGCGAACGCGGTGTAATTCATGAAGAATGGCGTACCAGCACAAACGCTATGATGCGTATGTACGAAAAAGCCCTCCCTACCCTTTATCCGGGAAGTAAATATGCCTACAGACTTCCCATCGGCATAATGGAAGTGATAGACAATTTCCCTTATCAGGCACTACGTGATTATTATGAAAAATGGTATCGTCCGGACCAACAGGGTATTGTCGTAGTAGGCGACATAGATGTGGACAAAATTGAGGAAAAAATAAAAAAGATATTCTCTCCTATTAAAATGCCGGAGAATCCGGCAGAACGAGAATACTTCCAGGTTCCCGACAATAAGGAAACGATTGTAGCTGTAGAAACGGACAAAGAACAGGCAAACCCGGTAGCTTATTTATGCTACAAACATGAAGCGATTCCTAATGAACAAAAGGGAAACATGGATTATCTGGTAGTAAACTACATGAAATCCATGATAGAAAATATGTTGAACGCCCGTCTAAATGAACTAACCCAAACAGCCAATCCTCCTTTCATCTTCGCTCAAGTCAGCGATCAGGAATATCTGGTTTCCAAAACAAAAGATGCCTTTACAGGAATAGTAGCGAGCAAAGAAGACGGGATTGACAGTGCAATAACCGCCATTGTACGCGAAATAGAACGAGCACATAAATTCGGTTTTACCGCATCCGAATATGCCCGTGCCAAAGCCGATTATCTGCGTATGCTGGAATCTGCATACAACGAACGCAACAAAGTGAAAAACGGTTCATACGTGGATGAATATGTACGCCACTTCATTGACAACGAGCCGATTCCAGGTATCGAAAATGAATATGCCATCATGAATCAGATTGTCCCCAACCTGTCCGTGGAAATGATAAACAGCCTGATCCCCGCATTGGTTACCGACAGTAATCTGGTAGTAAACGTATTCTTCCCCGAAAAGGAAGGATTGAAAGTTCCGTCCAAGGAAGAAGTTTTGGCTGCAATCAACAAAGTAAAAGCAGAAACGCTGACTGCTTATGAAGACAAAGTTTCTGATGAGCCATTAATTTCTGAAATGCCTCAAGGTGGAAAGGTTACAAAAAAAGAAAATGGCCCGTTCGGTTCTACAGTCCTGACTCTGTCTAATGGAGTACGCGTTATCTTAAAGTCAACCGACTTCAAAGCGGACGAAATCAGAATGAGAGCTTTCAGTCCGGGTGGAAATTCCTTGTTCCCGAATGATGAAATTATCAATATCAGTGTCATGAATGATGTGGCAGGTATCGGCGGCTTGGGTAACTTCAGCAATGTTGATCTGGAAAAAGTATTGGCAGGTAAAAAAGCCAGTGTAAGCGCTTCTGTCGGTGGCAATACAGAAGGATTGAACGGAAGCTGCTCACCCAAAGATTTTGAGACCTTGATGCAATTAGTCTATTTGTCATTCACAGCTCCACGAATGGACAATGATGCTTTCACTTCATTCAAGAACCGTCTGCAAGCATCTTTGGCGAATCAAGAGGCCAACCCGATGACTGCCTTGCAGGATACACTGCAGAAGGCCCTCTATATGGGACATCCGCGTGCCATCCGTATGAAAGCCGACATGGTGGACAAGATTGACTATGCCAAAATTATGGAGATGTACAAAGACCGTTTCAAAGATGCCAGTGACTTTACTTTCATCTTTGTAGGAAATATCAAACCGGAAGAAGTGGAGCCGCTGATTGCAACCTATTTAGGTGCTTTACCCTCTGTCAACCGCAAGGAAACATTCCGTGACAACCACATTGAAATGCGCCAAGGTGACTATAAGAACATTTTCAACAAAAAATTGGAAACTCCTAAGGCCACCGTATTGGTAATCAACAACGGACAATGCGCATACACACTGAGAAACCAGATCATGATGAGTATGCTTTCACAAATACTGAATATCATGTACACTGAAAGCGTACGCGAAAAAGAAGGCGGGACATACGGTGTCAGCGCATTCGGCAGTCTGACCAAATATCCAAAAGAGAAAGCAGTTCTGCAAATCTACTTCGATACAGACCCTGCCAAACGCGCGAAAATGACAGATATCATTTTGAATGAGCTGAACCAGTTTGCCAACGAAGGGCCATCTGCTGAAAACTTGAACAAGGTTAAGGAATTCATGCTGAAGAAATATAAGGAAAATGCCAAAGAAAATAGTTATTGGGTAAATATGCTGGGTGAATATTTCTGGGAAGGGACAGATATGAACACCGGCTATGAAAACACAATAAACGGCATTACCGCTAAAGATCTGCAAGAATTCACCAAAGCCTTGCTGGATCAAAACAACCGTGTGGAAGTAAGCATGACTTCAGAAGAAACAAAATAATCCCATTCAAGCCTATGCTTCTCTCTATTATAAGACAGAATCAAAAACTTGCAGCCAAGCGGAATCCTGCATTCGACAGGAACCGCTTTGCCAAGTTTTTAATTTACTTTATGGTCGCATTTTGGGCAGCATACCTCATCTTCATCGGGGTCATGCTGTCCTTTGCTTTTGAAGGTATCTTCCCCAGCATGGAACCTTACCACATCATGAACCAGGGGTTGGTCTATCTTCTGCTACTTGATTTTCTGCTACGCTTCATGCTACAACCGGCCATGTCGCAAGAAATCAAACCCTATCTGCTTATGCCAATAAAGAAGAATAAGCTGGTGGATACCCTGTTACTACAATCCGGCATCAGCAGTTACAACTTCTTCTGGTTTTTCCTAATCGTACCTTTTGCCCTGCTTACAATAATTCGTTTCTACGGGTTCATAGGCATTCTATGCTATCTGTGCGGCATCTGGCTTCTGATGGTGATGAACAATTATTGGTATCTGATATGCAAAACTTTATTGAATGAAAAACTACTTTATATACTCCTTCCTGTCGGAGGCTACGGATTACTGGCTGCGGCTGAATTTATTCCGGAAGGGAATCCGGTTTCCACGTTCATGATGAATCTAGGAGAAGGATTTATAGAAGGAAATATACTCGCCTTTCTAGGTGTCATTGCAGTTATTCTGCTGCTTCTGCTAGTAAATCGAAAGCTACAGCTACACTTCATCTATAATGAAATAGCTAAAGTGGAAGACACCAAGATGAAGCATGTATCCGAATACAGGTTTCTGGACCACTATGGTGACGTAGGCGAATATCTGCGTCTGGAACTGAAGTTGTGTTTACGTAACAAGACCGTGAAAACACAGTTCCGCATGGGATTTATCATCATGTTTGCCTTTTCGGCATTGATTGCCTTTACGGACGTATATGACGGGACAGGAATGATAAACTTTATCTGCATATACAATTTTGCCATTTTAAGTATCATGACTCTAGGGCAAGTGATGTCCTTCGAGGGCAACTATCTGGACGGTCTCATGAGCCGCAAGGAGTCTATTTACAACCTGCTCCGCGCCAAGTATTACCTGAACTGCATCATCGTATTCATCCCTTTTCTGATTATGATGATCCCTGTAGCCAAAGGCAAGATTCCTTTCCTGATGGCTGTATCCTATATGCTGTTTACAGCAGGATTCGTATTTGCCATGATGCTACAGCTGGCGGTGTACAATAAAAAGACACTTCCGCTGAATGCCAATGTCATGCGGAGCAATCGGGGTAGCTCTCTGT
The DNA here is from genome assembly GCF_000614185.1 of Phocaeicola sartorii JCM 17136 = DSM 21941. Lineage (GTDB taxonomy): Bacteria > Bacteroidota > Bacteroidia > Bacteroidales > Bacteroidaceae > Phocaeicola > Phocaeicola sartorii. Next base: position 96,152 of record NZ_BAKM01000018.1, read on the forward strand.
TTCAGACCATCATCATCTCATGCGCCTTCTTCCTGCCCCTGATTATCAATAAAGCCCTGACAGCTTTCTTTGAGCAGGATACGGCCTGCATCGTCATGATGGGTATAGGACTGCTACTAATTGCTACTCATAACCTCTGGATAAAGAATATCTATAACCGTTTCATGAAGCGCCGTTATGAAAATATGGAAGGCTTCCGTGACTCACGTTAAAACGAATTGCGTATGAATATCATAATAAACCAATTACAAAAGAACTTTGGGCCGAAAGTGGCCGTAGATATAGAAAGTTACACCATTCAAAGCGGTGACATGTTGGGACTGGTGGGTAATAACGGAGCCGGAAAAACTACCCTGTTCCGCTTGATGCTGGATTTACTGAAAGCCGACGGAGGCAGTGTGCATATCGGAGATATCGATGTGAGCCGGAGCGAGGAATGGAAAAGTAGAACAGGCGCTTTTATTGACGAAGGTTTCCTGATAGATTATCTCACCCCCGAAGAATATTTCTACTTTGTAGGAAAAATGTACGGACTGAAGAAAGAAGAAGTAGATGAACGTGTCGCCGGATTTGAGCGTTTTATGAACAGCGAAGTTATCGGTCAAAAAAAGTTGATTCGTAACTATTCGGCAGGTAATAAACAGAAAATAGGCATCATCTCGGCTATGCTGCACAAACCGCAGGTACTGATTTTAGACGAGCCGTTTAATTTCTTGGATCCCAGTTCTCAGTCTATTATCAAGCATCTACTGAAAGCTTATAATGAAGAAACCGGAGCCACCATACTGGTTTCCAGTCATAATCTGAACCACACGGTAGATATATGCCCGCGAATCGTCTTACTGGAAAGCGGAAAGATTATCCGAGATATTGACAATAAAGACAATTCCGCCGAAAAGGAATTGGAGGACTATTTTAATGTAACAGAATGAAAAAATTACTCTCCCATCTGCTGATACTAAGTACGCTGGCAGTATTGTTGGACTCATGCGGTACTGCTGCCCCACGTTATAACTACAAAGAACTGGCACGTGCCTCCATACGTCTGAATATGGATATTGGCATGAAAGACAATCACCAACTGTACGTAGAATCAGCAGAATGGCTGGGAGTTCCCTACCGTAGCGGTGGTAACAGCAAACGAGGAGTGGACTGCTCCGGGCTGACCTCACATTTATATAAAAAGGTATATCACAAAAAGCTGAAACGTAACTCGGATGACCAACGCACCAAAGATTGCCATAAAATAAATAAGAGAAACCTGCGCGAAGGAGATCTAGTATTCTTCCATAACGGCAGAAAGAAACGGATTGCCAGTCATGTAGGCATTTATTTGAAAAATAATAAATTTATTCATGCCAGTACCAGTCAAGGGGTGATAATCAGCAACCTGAATGAAGATTACTACCGGAAACACTGGTTAAGTGGAGGCCGCCCTTGACGCAAGGTCCTTTCTGGCAACATTTTCATCACATTAAAACGAATTTAATTTGATACGAAATGAAATACACGACATACCTTTTTGACTTTGATTACACACTAGCCGATTCTTCACGCGGCATCGTCATTTGTTTTCGTAATGTACTGGAACGTCATGGACATACGGGCATCAGTGATGAGGCCATAAAACGCACCATAGGGAAAACACTGGAAGACTCATTCAGTATCCTGAGCGGAATCACTGCTCCCGAAACACTAACCGAATATAAAAAAGAATATGTAAAGGAAGCAGACACATATATGACCGTCAACACTTTCTTTTTTCCTGAAACGGTTACCGTACTGGAAACACTGAAAAACCAAGGTGCCCAAATAGGTATCATCTCCACCAAATTCCGCTTTCGCATCCGCGAAATGGTAGATCAACATTTCCCGAAAGATTTTTTCGATATCATTATTGGTGGAGAAGACGTGAAGAAAGCGAAGCCAGACCCTCAAGGTATAAAAAAGGCACTACGCCGGTTGCATCGCCAGAAAAGCGAAACACTCTACATCGGTGACAGCACCGTGGATGCTGAAACCGCCCAAGCAGCCAAAGTGGATTTTGTAGGAGTACTCAATGGTATGACAACTCGTAAAGAACTGACAGCCTACCCGCATCGGCAAATATTAGATGACCTCTCTTTGCTCCCGTTAATTCATAAATTCAATCCTTACGAACCAGAGAAACATTTTCTGGAAAAGCACATTTGAATGATATTTTTGATTTAAGTTACAAGGTGATCTTCATCTTATTTGTCTGGGACTACCGCCAACTGTTCGGACTCTCCTGGTGGAAAAGTTTCTGCCGCACGATAATCATGTTTTGGTATTGTTTCTTAGGACTGTTACTAGTCTGTTCCATCATTATAGGCATCCTTGTATTGACAGCCTACTTTATACAATGAGGCAACTAAAAACAGGGGCAGACAAATCTCATTTATACATTCCACCCGATGTATTACAAACAAAAAACATTGAATACAAGAAAAAAGAGGTGGATTTTCTTTGTCGATATAAATAAATATAGTAATTTTGTGCCCGATTTAGTCCGTAGAGGTAGAAAAGTGAGGGCAATGATGCAATCCACCTTACGGAGAAAACCGTTTAATATTATAAAAAGATGTACGTAATTGTAGAAATTAACGGTCAGCAGTTCAAGGCTGAAGAAGGCAAAAAGCTGTTTGTACACCACATTCAGAACGCAGAAAACGGCGCAACTGTTGAATTTGAGAAAGTTTTGTTGGTAGATAACAATGGAACAGTAACTGTAGGTGCTCCTACTGTAGAAGGTGCCAAAGTAGTTTGTGAAGTAGTATCTCCGCTGGTAAAAGGCGACAAAGTACTCGTATTCCACAAGAAGAGAAGAAAAGGTTATAGAAAACTGAACGGTCATCGTCAACAGTTTACAGAGTTAACTATTAAACAAGTTATTGCTTAATCATTTAAAATTTAAGAAGAAATGGCACATAAAAAAAGGTGTAGGTAGTTCTAAGAACGGCCGTGAATCAGCAAGTAAGAGATTAGGCGTTAAGATATTCGGTGGACAGGCTTGTAAAGCTGGTAACATCATCGTTCGTCAGAGAGGTACAGAATTCCACCCAGGTGAAAACATCGGTATGGGACGCGATCACACTCTTTTCGCTTTAGTAGATGGTACAGTATGTTTCAAAGTAGGTCGTGATGATAGAAGATCTGTTTCTGTTGTTCCTGCCGTAGAAGCATAATCAGTTACAAATAAGAAATTTAAAAGCTCTTCATCCTCTTGAAGAGCTTTTCTTTTTTTTAAAAGCACCTTGGATATTAACACCTTACCCTCAATCCGGACGACAAAAAGAAAGGCAGTCGATATTTAATGAAGATAAGAGCCGACCAGTTAAAGAGCCATCCACCTCAGGAGAATTCATCTTTCTTACTCCTCATTTTCTAATCCGGAAACAAAAGTAACGGATAACTCATACACCTTACCATTTTTTTATCTATCTTTGTCCATTAATTCAAGAAATATCAAAAAAGACTGAAAAGATATGCTTACCATTAAACAAATTACAGACAACACGGAAGGAGTAATCCGCGGACTGGAAAAGAAGCACTTTACAGATGCAAAAGCAACGATAGAACAAGTGCTTGCATTCAATGACAAACGACGTAGCACACAGAATCAATTAGATAAAAACCTGGCAGAAGTGAACTCGCTCTCCAAATCCATCGGGCAACTGATGAAAGAAGGAAAGAAAGAAGACGCTGAAGCAGCTAAAGCGCGTGTAGCCGAAATCAAAGAGACCAGCAAGACCCTGCAGGCAGAAATGGACAAGGCGCAAGAAGATATGAACAACCTGCTTTACACCATTCCCAATGTCCCCTATGACAGTGTGCCCGAAGGTACAAACGCAGAAGACAATGTGGTGGAAAAGATGGGCGGTATGGAAACCGAACTTCCCAAGAACGCACTCCCCCATTGGGAACTAGCCAAGAAATACGATTTGATAGACTTTGATCTGGGCGTGAAAATCACAGGGGCAGGTTTTCCTGTATATAAAGGTAAAGGGGCACGTCTGCAACGCGCATTAATCAATTTCTTCCTGGATGAAGCCCGCGCTTCCGGCTACGAAGAAATCATGCCGCCGACGGTAGTGAACACAGCATCCGGTTACGGAACAGGACAACTCCCCGACAAAGAAGGACAAATGTATCATTGCGAAGTAGACGATTTGTACCTGATCCCGACCGCAGAAGTCCCTGTAACCAACATCTATCGTGACGTGATTTTGGACGAAAAACAATTGCCTATCAAAAATTGCGCATACACCCAATGTTTCCGTCGTGAAGCCGGATCTTACGGCAAAGATGTACGTGGTTTGAACCGCTTGCACGAATTCTCAAAAGTGGAGCTGGTACGCATTGACAAACCCGAACATTCCAAACAGTCACATCAGGAAATGCTGGACCATGTAGAAGGCTTGCTGAAGAAATTAGAACTTCCCTATCGCATTCTCCGTCTTTGCGGTGGTGATATGAGTTTTACAGCCGCGCTTTGTTTTGACTTCGAGGTTTACTCGGAAGCACAACAACGTTGGCTGGAAGTAAGCTCCGTATCCAATTTCGATACATACCAGGCCAACCGCTTGAAATGCCGTTACCGTTCTGCCGAAAAGAAAACAGAATTGTGCCATACCTTGAACGGTTCCGCATTGGCTTTGCCGCGTATTGTCGCAGCCTTATTAGAAAATAACCAGACTCCGGAAGGTATCCGTATCCCTAAAGCATTGGTTCCTTATTGCGGATTCGAGATGATTGACTAATAACGACTAATTACACATATTGAATGTCATTCTGAGTATTGTTCAGAATCCGATCTTTCCCGACAGATTCTGTCATGTATGCAGAATGGCATTCTTTTTTATTACTCTAACCTGATTACTAACTATTTAACCTATTATTATGAATACTTCACAGAAAAATTTCATGGTACCTCTTGCCTTTGTAGGCATGATGTTTTTTGCAATCGGATTTGCACTGGGTATTAACTCCTTCCTAATGCCGGTATTGGAACGGTCAATGGAAATGTCAGCTTCGGAGTCCAACCTCCTGCTTGCCGCCACATTTGTTCCATTCCTTATTTTTGGTATTCCGGCAACCAAATGTATTGAAGCCATCGGTTACAAAAAGACAATGGCTCTTTCATTTATCATTTTCGCTGTCGCTTTTGGATTATTCATCCAGGCAGCCGCTACAGAATCTATAGTTTGGTTCCTTTTCGCCTCATTCATCTGTGGTGCCGCCAACGCCGTACTTCAAGCTTCAGTAAATCCTTATGTGACTATTCTTGGTCCTATAGAATCTGCGGCAAAACGTATTTCCATCATGGGAATTTGCAACAAACTGGCTTGGCCTGCCACTACTCTCTTCATTACCTTAGTGATCGGTAAAACCATAGACGAAATCAAGATGGAAGATTTGTTCCAACCATTCGGCATCATTATCGGTATCTTCGTTGTATTAGGCGTTATCGCCTTAATGGCTCCGCTGCCAGAAGTGAAAGCCGCCGGAGAGGATGCCACAACAGATGCAGAAGAAGCAGTAGCATGCCCTTATGCAGAAGGCAAAACTTCCATCATGCAATTTCCTCATTTGTTATTAGGAGTGGTCGCTCTTTTCCTTTATGTAGGTGTCGAGACCATAGCCTTGGCAACTGCAACCGGATATGCCAAAGCATTGGAACTGCCGGGTGACAATTACGGATTCATTCCTTCCATCGGTATGGTAGTGGGCTACATTTGCGGTGCGACCTTAATCCCTAAATACCTAAGTCAGGCTACCGCAATGAAAATATGTGCCATCATAGCCATCATCGGTTCTGCCTGGTAGCCATCATGCCTGCTGAAATCTCTATCTATTGCATTTTCTTCATGGCACTGGGATGTTCACTCATGTGGCCTGCCTTATGGCCTCTTGCCATGGCCGATTTGGGTAAATTCACCAAAGCCGGTTCTTCATTGCTGACCATGGCTATTGCCGGTGGAGCGGTTATGCCGTGGGTGCGTGGTGTGGTTCAAGATGCGACTAATTTCCAGGCCTCCTATTGGATCTGTGTTCCCTGTTTCCTTTTCATCCTTTATTACGGAATGATAGGATATAAAATCAGAACAAAGAAATAATCTCTTTTTCACATCGGCAACAAACCGCTGACAAAATCAAAGATTTTTTCATGACAGGATGAGCCGCCCCTTACAAAAGGGCGGCTTTTCTTTTGTCTTTAAAAAATATAATTCTAACTTTGCATAAATTATCAATTTGATAATCAACTCAGAAAATAACTAACTTATAGTATAGCAAAATGAATAAGATTATTTCAAAAGAACATTTCTCGGAAAAGGTCTTTAAATTGGTCATAGAAGCGCCTCTGATTGCCAAGTCACGTAAGGCCGGACATTTCGTAATCGTTCGTGTCGGTGATAAAGGAGAACGTATGCCACTTACTATCGCCAGTGCAGATCCCGTAAAAGGTACCATCACACTAGTAGTACAGGAAGTTGGTCTTTCTTCTACACGTCTTTGTGAATTGAACGAAGGAGATTATATTACCGATGTCGTAGGCCCGTTAGGCAAAGCCACCCACATCGAAAACTTCGGAACCGTAGTATGCGCCGGAGGAGGCGTAGGCGTTGCCCCGATGCTTCCCATCGTGCAAGCTTTGAAAGCTGCTGGAAACCGTGTAATTACCGTATTGGCCGGACGTACCAAAGAATTAATTATCCTTGAAAAAGAAATGCGTGAAAGTTCTGATGAAGTAATCATTATGACAGACGACGGCTCATACGGACGTAAAGGATTAGTGACTGAAGGTGTGGAGGAAGTAATCAAGCGTGAAACGGTAAATAAATGTTTCGCCATTGGTCCTGCCATTATGATGAAATTCGTTTGTCTGCTGACTAAAAAATACGAAATCCCAACAGACGTTTCCCTGAACACCATTATGGTGGATGGAACCGGCATGTGTGGTGCCTGCCGTATCACTGTAGGGGGCAAGACACGTTTTGTGTGCGTTGACGGTCCGGAATTCGATGGCCATCAGGTAAATTTTGACGAAATGCTGAAACGTATGGGAGCTTTCAAAGATATTGAGAAAGAAGAAATTCATAAACTGGACGCCGAAAAGCCGGCTACCTGTGAAGCGACTAAAGAACCGGACAGCAGGGATGCGGAATGGCGTGCAAACTTACGCAAAGTCATGAAGCCTAAAGAACGTATGGCTATCTCTCGTGTGAAAATGAACGAACTGGATGCAGAATACCGTTCACATAGCCGTAAGGAAGAAGTCAATTTAGGCTTGAATGAGGAACAAGCTGTGACGGAAGCGAAACGTTGTTTAGATTGTCCCAACCCTACTTGTATGAACGGCTGCCCCGTAGGAATCAACATCCCGAAATTCATTAAAAATATCGAGCGTGGCGAATTCCTTGAAGCAGCCAAGACCTTAAAGGCAACCAGCGCATTACCTGCTGTTTGCGGCCGTGTATGCCCCCAAGAAAAACAATGTGAATCACAATGCACTCATCTGAAGGCCGGACATGAAGCCGTAGCCATAGGCTATCTGGAACGTTTTGCTGCCGATTACGAACGCGAAAGCGGTCAAATATCCGTACCGGAAGTAGCGGAAAAGAACAATACAAAAGTGGCTGTCATCGGTTCAGGTCCTGCCGGACTCTCATTTGCCGGAGATATGGCCAAACAGGGGTACGATGTCACTGTATTCGAAGCTTTACATGAAATAGGAGGCGTATTAAAATATGGTATCCCCGAATTCCGTCTGCCAAACAAGATTGTAGATGTGGAAATTGACAACTTATCCAAGATGGGTGTCAAATTCATAAAGGACTGCATCGTTGGAAAGACAATCAGTGTGGAAGATCTGGAATCAGAAGGCTTCAAAGGCATATTTGTTGCATCAGGTGCCGGACTTCCCAACTTCATGAATATCCCGGGTGAAAACTCCATCAATATCATGTCTTCCAACGAATACCTGACTCGTGTAAATCTAATGGATGCCGCCAGTGAGGACTCGGATACTCCTGTAACATTCGGCAAACGTGTAGCAGTAATTGGTGGCGGAAACACAGCAATGGATTCTGTCCGTACAGCACGTCGTTTAGGAGCAGAACGCGCTATGATTATTTATCGCCGTTCGGAGGAAGAAATGCCTGCCCGTCTGGAAGAAGTGAAACATGCTAAAGAAGAAGGAGTGGAATTCCTCACTTTGCACAATCCCATAGAATATATTGCTGATGAAAAAGGGCGTGTAAAACAAGTCATCTTACAGAAAATGGAATTAGGAGAACCGGATGCTTCCGGACGTCGTAGTCCGATAGCTATTCCGGGAGCGACAGAAACGATTGACATTGATATGGCAATAGTCAGTGTAGGAGTCTCCCCTAACCCGATTGTCCCAAGCTCCATCCCTGGATTGGAACTTGGACGCAAAGGAACAATTGCCGTAAATGAAAACATGCAATCGTCAATCCCGACTATTTATGCCGGTGGCGATATTGTGCGTGGTGGAGCTACAGTTATCCTTGCAATGGGTGACGGGCGCAAAGCCGCTGCTTCCATGCATGCGCAACTCTCTCAAAAATAACATCATCTCATTCTATAATTTGGAGGTGTGTCGTAATGCACGATGCACCTCCCTGTTTTTTAGAGCATCATGCGGAATTTATAACGTTCTTTTTGTCTATCGAGGGTCTTCCTAAGTCTTGAACAACCTCCCCAAATCCTTTCTTTTCATCTTTCTCTTCTTGATTCGTCCTTTTATACATCTCTTCATAACCCAGCCGTTCATGCACCATGCGGTAAATCACTCCCCACTCGGGCAATCCCCCCAGATTGCGGTCATCAATAAACAAATCGGCTTTCAGTTTGCGCGAATAATGTTTGTTTTCCTCTTTTTCTTCGGCATAATTCCTGTTTACCGCATAAAATTCCAATCCCCGCTTGCGGCAAAATTCCACCGCTTCCTCCAGCAGGCGGCCTTCGCGCACACTCCACAATATCAGGTAATGACGCTCTTGCTGCAATTGCTTCAAGGTATCTATGGCAAATGGAATCTCTTTCCCTATGGCAGGGTATTTATGCTCTACTATTGTTCCGTCAAAGTCTACTGCTATAATCATAATTAAATAGTACCCAATTTATTTCCTCAACATTCTTTTATAAAATATCTCCCTCATCCGGTTAGGCATCATTCTCGTTGTAAACCGAATCATTACATTCAGCACAAACCGCCTGTAATTTATATATCCTATGCGCAAAAGTTCGCATTGCAACGCCAGTTCCTTCATGGCATAGCTCCATCCGCCTCTGCGCCGAAACACATTCCTTGAGAACCGGAAGTACAATAAACTTTCCTGAATATTATAAAACTTACAACCGGCTTTCAGCATATATCCCCATAAATAATAATCCTCAGGGAATTTATGATACCCTCCCACTCTCAACACTGCACTTTTCCTATACATCACACAGGGTGATTTATCGGACTTCTTTTCTTTCCATATTCATAAATCTCACTTGGCTGCTCCGGCAATTTACGAATAGAAGTCACCTTTGAGGTATCTCCTTCAAATTCTTCTATCCAAGCGCCTACCACATCCAATTCCGGATGCTCCTGAAAAATCTTTATCTGCTTTTCAAAACGATCCGGTTTCGAAATATCATCAGTATCCATACGGGCCACTAAATCATACGAGCAATATTTCAAGCCTTCATTTAGTGCTTTTCCCAGTCCTCCGTTCTTTGCTAGAGGGATTATTTTCAGTTGGGGATATCTTAGGGCATATTCCTCTATTGTTTCATCCAGTTTGGCCGTCAAAGGGCCGTCTTTTACCAATATTACTTCCGATGGCAATAATGTCTGCCTGAATATGCTGTCCAGACTTTGGCGCAGAAAGGCCGGGCTTTCTTTGTAATATAAAGAAAGCAATACAGAAAAAGGATTGGTCATTTGTATTCCAGAATAAGTTACTGTTCAGCAAGTAAGTTATTATAAATCTCCAGATATCTTCTATAGAAGCAATCAGGAGAATAAGCCTTTTCATACTTCAACTTTATGTTACAGGATAATGTCTCTTTATCCTGCAAAACACGTTTGATGGCAGTTGCTACACTTTTCTTATCTTTCAAATCAAACATGGCTATTTCATCATCCGTAAATATTTCCTTAAACACATCCAGATTGGAAGCTACAATGGGCTTGCCGAAAGCTGCCGCTTCAAGCATTGCCAGCGGGAAGCCCTCACTATGGCTGGGAATGGCAAAAGCATCAAAATAAGGAAGATACCTATAAGCCGCCTTTTTATAACCAACGAATAATACCCTATCGGCTACACCTAAATTTTCAGCTAATCTCTCCCATTCTTTCCGAACAGCCCCATCACCCACAATGCAGAATTTCACATCCGGACACCCCGGAAGGGCTTGCAACTGCCGCTTTTCATCCGCAGTCAAGTCTAGTGAATAATCACAAATCCGGGTATTATAGGCATAAGTAAGTTTCCGAGCCTTAAAAAATTTCGCGTAATAGCATTGTGCATCTTTTGTCAGAGCAACCACCTTATCCGCCCGGCTATTCACGCATAAATAGAGCATGCCATATAGAAAACCTTTAAACTTGCCATAGGTGAAGCTGAAATCATCGAACAGATAATTATGCATCGTTGTGACAAACTTTGCCTTAGCGTGCCACGGCCTGTGCAAGAACACATAGAGTTGTGGGCGATAACCATGCGTATGCACGATATCATACTCATCAAAATCAATCTTCCGGTTTATCACAATTCTTTCCGTATCACAGTCAAAGTCCAACTCTTTTATTTCATCGAAATAACACACTTTGCACTTATGCCCATGCCTCACAAACTGATGAACCAAATCATTGGCTACAAGTACTGGACCGGCATTTTTCAAAGACGGAACAATAAACAATATTTTCATAATCAATCCATTAAAACAAGATAGAACTATAGTGAAGCACTCCCGCAGAGTTCGTTGACAGAAAATAGAAAAAGAACACCGACAAAAAGAGGACAACTACATAGGGAGAAACCACCCTGTATGATTCTTTTACATTCGCCAGATAAAGCGGAAACAAAACCACTTCGACTACAGAAAAATAAAACACGACACGCAGCCCCAGTTCCAGCCGGAGCATTACATTCATCACCAGTATGGCCATAAAATAGAGCTTCATCCAGAAGTTCTCATGCAATTCCTCCTCTACGGTCTCGTACACATAAAGAAATAATCCGGTCCAATACACCGACAGAAGAAATGCCTGAAGTGTCCTGTCTTCTGTCCGGTATCCGTCCGCTTTATCCAAATAGCCTTCATAACTGCCTATAAAAGGAGAAATCATATCATTATTCAGCAACAATCCCACAAAGAACGAGGCTATTAATAAAATATATATCAGCAATCTGTCATCCAGTTTTATTTTCTTATAAAATAAAGCTATTAAAGCCACCATGGCAGTAGAATGAATCAAAGAGGCCACAACCACCCATCCCATAAAAGCATACGTCTTATTACGATTCAGCCAATAATAGGCATACAGCACCACACTTACCGCTATCATCTGCCGGTTTACGTTCATGGTGTAACAAATAAAGTAAATGGTCAGCAAGACGAACCACGAGAAGATACGGTTGGGGCTTTCCCTCCTAATGACGAATGCGTAGCAAGACAACATGAGCAGACTAAGCACCCATTGAAAAAAATGAAAATCGTTCTTTATCTGATAAATGAAGTATATTAAATACCATACAGGGGTTCAGGATATCCATGATAACCACTTCTGCCAATTCCATGAAACATCTGATAATAAGCCCTTACATCTACCCCTACCGTTAAAGAACGAAATCCTATCAATACAGAAAAAACCAATAAAATACTCCAAAAAGAAATTTCATTCTCCTTGTCCCACGCAGCTACCAGAATCAGAAGCCACAAAATAAAAAATACCAGCATACTTATTTTATTTGTAAAAATTCAGATCAGCGTAACTTCAACTCAATCAACAACCTTTTTATCCTATTCACTAACGTACATAAAAATAAAGCTAACGAATGGCTTACATTCAGTGACAGAAAAACCAACAAAACACGATAGTCGGAACGCAAGGAATACAAATGCTTTGCATCTAAATTCAGCCCAAGTTCAGTCTTCTTGCTTTTAAGTTCTCTTATCCGGGCTTTTATCTCAAGCAATATGTACAACATCCCAAGTCCCTGCCAGTTCAACTCATTCTCAAGTTCCTGATAATCACGCAGCAAGCATTTTAAATGCTTATATACATCCTCAGACACTTTATAATATTCATACGTAATACTCCGCGTAATGGAACCACTATTTATAATCTGGTCATAATGATAAAATGCCCGGGGTAGATAAGCCACTTTTGTTTCTTGTATCAATATTTGCATATTCACCAAAAGGTCTTCACGGTAGTTGATGCCTTTTATAAAATGTACTTCACGTGTTTGGTAGCAAGTGGACTTGATCAGTTTGTTCCAAAGAGCGGCATGCAGTCTTTGAAACAAGTCTTTCATAAGTTGACGGGAGTCCAAAGAAGTGGGTTCCTGCTTCCTGTAAGTCGTTTTATGGGGAAAATCCACATAGTAGTCACAAATCACCATGTCCGCATCCGTTTCTTTTGCTTTCCTGTAAAGTTCCTCCAGCATGGTAGGTTCCACCCAGTCATCCGGATCGGCATGGATGGAATACTCCCCGCAAGCATGATCTATACCAAACTGACGGGTAGCCCCCACTCCCTCATTCGCTTTATGAAAAACACGGATACGAGCATCTTTTCGGGCATATTCATCGCAAATTTCTCCTGAACGGTCGGGACTGCCATCGTCTATCAACAGGATTTCAAAATCGGTGAAAGTCTGCGCCAAGAGACTGTCCACACAGCGATGCAGATATGCTTCCGCCTTATAGACGGCTACAATTACTGATATTTTTATCATTTCAATACTTCCACCCACTTACTCATAACATTGTCAATGGAAAAGCGCTGCACGTTCCTTTCCGCATTCTGTCCCATTCTTTTTCTCTCCTCGGGATGTTCAATCATGTAAATCATCGCCTTTGCCAAGCCTTCCACATCTCCCACTTTATCCACCAGTAAGCCGTCTTCGCCATGAGCGATAATTTCACGAGGACCACCACAATCATAAGAGACACAAGGTAAACCACATGCCATTGCTTCTAGTAACACCAAAGGAAATCCTTCATTCCGAGAAGACATAATGTAAAAAGAAGATTCCACATATTTATCAACAATATTTTTCACTGGATCATTTAATGATATAAAGTCTTTCACACCATTATCATTTACTAATTGTTGAAAATAATCCTTCCCTTTATCTTCATCCACTCCACCATAAATATCCAAATGCCAATCGGGATATTTGCGAGCAACCAGTGCCCAGGCAGCAAATAAAAAATCAAAACCCTTTTCAAAATGCAATCTTCCAACAGATATTACTCTTTTACTATTCAATTGTGATTTTACTGAAGGTATATTAACGGTAATAAAATTAGGGACCACAATCATATTAGATAAATTACCACGATTTACAACATCTTCTTCTGTCAAATCTACAATTCGATAATAGTTTTTGTATGTTCTGGATTGATAGCACTTTCTAAGTGACGCAATCAAACGATAGATATATCTACCATCATGCCCACCAACATTTAAAATCAAATTATGTATTTCATAAATCTTCTTACTCCCATCTTTCATCTTGGGAATGAATCCACAATGAATCAAAGTAGAAAGATAGTCACATGGATTTTCTTTTATATATTCCAACAATTTCTTTTTCAGCAACCAATTGCCTTCTAAAACTAATAAAAATGTTTTTAAGGGATGAAAGGGCGTCTTTCCTACTTTGTTGCTTTCGTACATCAGCCAGATTATCTATATGCAATGCATACAGTTTAATCTTTTCCGATAACGGATAAAAGGAACAAATTTCCTTTTCTATAGTTGTCAGAATAGTCACTTCGTAACCATGTTCCACCAACCAGTTGGCCTTCAAAGAGACAACGCGTTCCGTACCGCCCGAACGGTTCAGACACTCTATCAGATAAATAATTTTCGCCATATATTTCGTGTTTTTTTTGCTAAATTCGCCAGGATATAATAGATAAATACAAATCTTTCGTGTTGGCACACGAACTTCACACAGGCAGTTTTCAAACTTCCATGATAGCCTTTAGAAAGAGCTAACAGACCGGAAATAAATTCTATATTCCGTACCTTTTTATTTTGCTTAAAAATACATCCGCCTATACCGGAAAACACAAATACCAAATATTCATTCCTACATTCATTCTCTAAACCATGGTCGGATAACTGTTTCCAGATGGCATTGCACAAACTAAAAAAAGGCTCCTCGTACACTTTCATGGTTCTACATACTGAATTCATATTATCCGGATTATACAGATAAACCACAATATCATCATAAAAGCCTATGCGACTGGAATTCAGGGCAGCTACAATATTCATATACAAGTCTTCATTATTCGTCACATTACGGGGCAGTTTGAATGCATTCTCATCCAGGACTTGTCTTCTAAATAATTTTGTAACAGGCCCACAAGAAATCTTATGAAGCAACATTTTTTTATATAGTCTGTCTTTTCCCAAAGCCCACTTTGCAAATAATGTTCCTTTTGGGTTCTGTCACGATAGAGAGCAGCACAGCCCACGGTAATGTCCAAGTTATCTTTTACAGCCTTCCCCAATAGCAGGCTCAAAGCATCACCGGGCAAATAATCATCAGAATCGACAAAGGCAATGTATTCCCCAGAACTGGTCTGTACCCCCAAAGCCCGTGCCGCACAAGCACCGTGGTTCTCTGTATGAATGACTGTAATACGCCTGTCCTTTTCCCGATAGGCATCACATATCTCTCCAGCTTTATCTGGACTGCCATCGTCCACTAAAATTAGCTCCCAATCCGTAAAATCTTGGGATAATACACTTTCTATACATCTTGCAATGTAAGGTTCCGCTTTATAGACGGGAACAATAACTGAAATTTTAGGCATACTATTTTAATTACATATTTATATTCAGGAACAGTCCTGCTGAACTCATAATCCTAACTTCGGCAAACAGGAGGAAGTACTCCCAACTTTTCCAATCCACCCCTTATCAGATATTTCAAATAAAGATTCAATGGCAAGCTTCTTCTTTTTCTAACCGACAATCCTGTCAGTTTCAAGTACTTGAAAAATCTTTTTTATAAGGGTTCCAACATTCTTTATGCCAAGGTTTCAATCCTGTGTAATGTACAATTACCGGATCTTTTGACTGTTCGCAAATAGTGGCATAGTTTTCATCCTCCATTATTTCTCGCTTAAGAAAAGTTGATTGTACATTGTATGCTATAGACATCTGTTTTTTCCGGTCTTTCAATACGGCATTCAATATATCTTGATCATGGTACTGCAATAAACCAATATTGTTATAAGCATACTCCAAAAGTTCATTTTCAAGATTATTTTCGCGCCAATAGGTCAAATTCAACAAGAGGACACCACTATTAAAATAACCATACCTTGTTTCATAACCCAATCTGAGACAATGTTCCTGATAATCATCCTGCACAACCGCCAGTGCAACCTCCGATATATTTTCATCAAATAATTCCTTGAGAGAATGACGAACTATAATGTCACAATCCAAGTATAAGACCTTAGTAACAAATAAAGGTAAAACGCTAGACAACAACAAGCGGTAATAAGCAGCTATTGTTATGTGGGATGGCTGTCCTTTTCCCTTTAAAGGAAGGCATTTTAATAAATCCGCATTCACTTGATAAAAAGAAATAGAAATGCCATACTTTTCAGCCAATCTACGCAACATACTTTTGCTCACTTCACTTAAACCTGAACTGACAATATAAAAATTAATATCAGAACCCATGTTATTTTCACACACAGACACTATTAAAGCACTGCATGGTATGATATAATTATCATCCGGACAACATACAATATCCATATTTAAATTTTCTTTTTTATGATACGAACAATAAAAACAAATTCTTTCCACTTAAAAAGAAAGGGTATAACCAAGTAATAAAAACAGCCTAAAACAATCCCTACCAACAGTTGCACTATTGGAGATTCAAAGAATCCTATTACCCAAAACACAACTCCCCCCATAGAAGAAGCCCATATAAACGTTGGAAATATGATTTTTAGTTCCTCTAGGAATCCACAATCGGGCAAAACACGTTTTATATACTGAGTAACAATGAAGATATCAAGAACTGAATAAAGAACAAGCCCCCAGCACATCCATTTAATACCCAAAGGTATGGTTAAAACCAAAATTATAAATGCTACTATTTTTTTTATTATTTCGGACTTCAAAGAATAATCACTTCTACGTTTTGCATTTAATAGTTCCCAATTTTGGCGCATTAAAGGTTCGAACATATAAGCAATACACATAATCTGCAAATAAACGACAGCCCCCAACCATTTATCGGTCAGAATAGTAATGATTAATGGTCTGGCTAAAGCACAAAGCAATATCATCATGGGAAATACAACGAAAGAACTCATCTTTATAAAGAAAAGAAATTTATCACGCAATAAATGATTATCATGTTGCAATTCACATTCTATGGGATATGTCACCCTGTTCACAATAGCCATGAAAAAAGAAGAAGGACTTTGAGCTAGGGAAAATGCCCTATTGTAATATCCTAATTCAACAACTGGAAAATTTTCCAATAAAGAGGGTATAAAGATTAGTATAAACCGTATGAATCACCCCGCCTACCAGTAATTTACTGCCAAAAGAGAACAATTCTTTAAACGATTTTACAGAAAAGACAAATAAAGGTCGCCAGTCAGACATTATCCACAAAAGCAAGGCAGATATCATAGCCATAGATAGGTTTTGACCTACCAAAGCCCACACCCCATAATTATTGTAAGCTAAGAGCAACGCAAGTATTCCACTTATTATTATTGAAACAAAAGAAATGATAGCCTGTTTTCTATAATCAAGGTCAATCATAATTTTTGCACGCTGCACAATAGAAAGAGAATTTATGATTAAACTCAACCCTATAATACGGACAATCTCTTTCAATTGCGGCTGATTATAAAAATCAGCAATAAAGCCCGAAAAAGAATACAATATAAAATAAACTGCAACAGAAACAATCAAATTAAAAAAGAAAGCGGTAGAGTAGTCGGTATCTGTCCTATCCTGCTTCTGTACAAGTGCAGCTCCAAATCCAGAATCTACTATATTCTGCGATATACTCATAAAAATAGTGAGCATTGCAATTAACCCATAATCAGCAGGAACTAGTATGCGGGTTATAAAAAGCAAAAGAAGAAAAGACAATAATCTGGAAGAGAAAATATCTATACTACTCCAATACAGACCTTTTAAAGTTCTATTCATAAGTTAGCACTCAATTTATGGCATACTCGTTTGAAAAGGCACATAAGTGTGCCCTAAACTGAGTTTTGTTAATTAATAAGTTTTGAGATAAATGAAGACCGTTACTTATACGGTTATCAATCCAGATACGAACAGGATTTATCAGTTCGGCTTCTTAATACACTTTGATTGCCTGTCTTAGGATCTTCATCAGTAGGAGTCCCATCGACTTTAACTTCAACGACCTTGCTACAAGTATCCTTATGCCATTTGTGAAAGATGTTACAATCTGTAAGCATATCTAATAATCAAAATCCTAAATATTGATTCAAAAACTTCGGAAATAGCTTTTTAAATATGACTACATTCATTTTCTAACTAATGAATACTTTGCATGAAGATTATATACGATTACGCTCATTCGCACCATAGCCTTCTCAAATAAATTCAATTTCCTTGCCGGAAAGAAGTTCAATGCTTCACACTCAGCTGATTCAGTTAGCAATCTCCCTATATAATGCAAAATTCTATTACCTCTAAAATATTTATCAACAATGGCTTTTCGCATATAAAAATTAAATGCGGCAAATCTATCAGATACTATCAACGATGTGTTCACTGCAACCCTACATACATGAAGGGGCTGATTTATTCTATAAATAGGTGCAAAAAGAAAATACTTCATGAGTAAAACAAAATCTATAGCTGGATAAAAATCAGGATTATACCCTCCTATTTTCAGCATTACCGATCTATTAAACATCTCTCCTACCCCATTGCTAAAATCCAGTATAAACAAAGAATATATATCGTTAAGATAATAAGATTTAGACTTCAACAATCCCCAAAATCGATCCTTACATATATCATCTTCACTTATCAAGTTTCCATCAGCATCTATTGCTCTGCTTCGT
>NZ_BAKM01000017.1 GCF_000614185.1 Phocaeicola sartorii JCM 17136 = DSM 21941
TTATCACGCCGGTCTTCATCGGCAGGTCGGAAATATCCAGATGGACAGGTTTCCCGGTCAGGCGGTCAACCATGCGCATACCGAACGGGGAAAGCGAGTCCCTGCCGGATGTTTCCTGCACGAACAGGCACAGCGCCTGTTCGATAAAGGTGTAGAAACTCTCCTCTGCCGGGAAATCGCCCGCGTTGCCTGGGATTGCCGCCCAGAACAGCGTGGGGAGGTCAACGGTGTTGTGGCGCGGCTTCGCCTCCATGAGCGCCAGCTGGCTCCCCACGTCGTTCTTGACACGTTTCAGCTTCTCGCGGTCGTCGCTCCACGCCATCACGTTGCAGTGCGCGCGTATCGAGGTCAGCCCCTTGCTGTGGGCCTCGTTCAGATATTCCTCTATCCATTCACGATTTATCTGGTTGGAGCGGCTGTAACGCGACAGCGAGTGCATGTTGCGGGCGGTCTGCTCGAACCTGCGCAGGTTCTCGGCGGAGTCGTCGATGAACAGGTACTGGTTCACGATATGGTTGCAGGTCAGCAACACACCTATGGGCGCTGCGAACGACAGGCGGCAGTCACTGCGGTCGGTGGACAGACGCTCGTAACGCGAATCCGTCGCTACACTTGACGGCAGATCCTCCGGGTCCGACAGCGTGTGCAGGCACAGGAATTTGTCGCCTATGCGCATCTCTCCCGGTTCAAGGGTGATGTCTTGCAGGCAGGTGGTGTCCTCCTGCGAGAGCGAGAAATACTTCTCGATGATGCCCGCGCTTTTCTCCGTGCCGGTGATATCGGCATCGGACAGGCGGCTTATCCTGACAAAGCCGCTGTCGTTGATTATGCGCTCGAACTGGGAGCATGCTTCGAGGAAACGTGCCGCCGTCTCCCGGTCCTGCATCTCCTTGGGGATGATGAATCCCCGCGTGAGCGCGTTGAAGTTGCTCATCGTGCGGCTCCGCTCCTTCGAGGTCTTGGTGAGGAACAGGTAGCAGTCGTGGCGCAGGTATGGACGCTCGTTGAAATGCCGCTCGAAGGAACGACTGAGGAAACTCAGGTCGTCACGGCAGATGTCCGGCTTGTAGCTTTCCTCGATGAAGAAGTCCTGCTTGTGCACTATGCTGTATGCCGGAAGCACCTTCACCGCCTTGGCCCATGCGGAATGCACCGCCTCGTACTCGGCCTGCGTGAGCGTGAACAGCTCGGGCAGCTCCACGCGGTATGCCACGGTTATGTCCGCGTCCTTGCTGATGATGCAGCCCTCCTCCACGGCGAGCAAGGGAAACTTGCTCTCAAGTGTGGCGGCTTTCATTACGTTTCTCATACGCTTCTTTTTTTGGAGGTTGCTGAAAACAGCCGGTGGAAGCTCCTGCGGCTGATGATGTGGCGGGGACGGTTACGCGACGCCTGCAATTTCATGAGTCCGAACTCGCCGTAGCGGGCGTTGAGCCGGAACGTGCCCCAGACAAGCGCCGAGGCGGATACAGTTCCGAACCCTATGCACACCCACTGGTCTATGCCGGCCATGTACATCACCACGAAAATCACGAACAGCGCGAGAAGTCCGCCGGCGAAGATGAACAGGTACCGGCTTTTGAGGCCCTTGAATTCCGGGCTGCGTCCTATCCCCTTGTTTACCTGGTATTCCGCCATGGTCAGAGGAAGAATGAACGGAGAATCGTGGCCGCCACTATCAGGAAGATGCAGGCACCGAACCAGGAGGCCGCGGTCTTGGAGGTGTCCGGGTCGCCGGACGAGAACTTTGAATAGACCTTGACTCCGCCGATAAGGCCGACGACGGCTCCGATGGCGTAGATGAGTTTGGTCGCGGGATCGAAGTAGGATGTCACCATGTTGGTGGCTTCCGTGATGCCGCCGATACCGTTACCCTGGGCGTATGCCCCTGCCGTGGCGAGGAGTGCCACCGCTGCAAGAATGATTCTTTTCTTCATGTGTCGAAACATTTAAAAGTGAGACAAAAAAATGATTTCGACCACAAATATATAGCACTTAATCCTTTGATTTACAAGTCAGACGATGCGTGTCGCCGTATGTCATCACGTTGCATCGCCAATGATGTCGCGTGGCGAGAAATACACATAAGAAGCATGGACGGAGGATAGAAAAGGATGTGCCATGATTCCGATTTTCTTGACGGCAAAATTAGCCGTGTCCCTTGTGGATTGAGCAAGGCCGGGCCTTGCAGTTTTTGGAAAAATCATCCTCGCTGCGCTCCGGTATTTTTCCAAAAAGCCTTGCACAATCCGGTCCACGGCTGTGATGGCCGTAAGAAAACCGGAACACTGGCTCCGAGAGCCGGTCCATGTCTAATTAAAAATTCTGTATATATGAAAATCAGCATCAGTCCCGAAATGAAGTCACGCCTGCAAAACGCGGCGGCCAACGGAAGCGTGGTGGCGGAGGATATTCTGTCCGAACTGGGAAAGAACCGCGACGCTTCGGAAATAATCAGGGGTACATACAACTATTTCACGACCAAACGCATCAAGGCGAACCATGACTCTTATCATAAGATACGCATCATGTTCACGGCCTGCGCCAAGAACCTTGAACACGAGAACTTCCCGGACAAAGGCAATCCGAGCGCGCCGTGGTTCAAAGAAAACCGCACGGACATCGACCCCTCGACATTTGTGGGGCTGTTCAAGAATCTCCCCGAATATGACTCCGTGGAGATAAAGTATTTCATCAGCGCCATCGCGCTCGACAGCCGGGTGACGATAAAGAGCTGTTCCGGCATGAAGGATTTCTTCGAGGCGTACTGCGAAGACAACTACACCATAACTACTGACAGCGGGGATTCGACACTGCACAACTCATGTATGCGTACCGAGGAGAAGGCACGTAACGCAGCCGACTTCTACCGTAACTTCGCAGGAGCCAAAATCCTTGTCGCCAAGGACAAGGATTCAAACATCCTCGGACGTGCAATCATATGGGAAGGAATCAGATGGCATCGGGAATACGAGGTCGATGTGGATGTGTCACTCATGGACCGTATATACACATCCCATACATTCGTCATCGACATGATGAAGGATGCTGCGCGGAAAGCAGGGATAATCTTCCGAAAGAAATACAATGATTTCTCTCATCAACGGGAAGTCGTTGTCCTGAACCCCATAGCGGAGTTGGAAGAAGGTGACGAGACTTCCGCTGATCTTGTGCTTGATGTGCCGGTAGGTCAGTGGCACAAAAGAGGGGTTCCCTATCTTGATACTTTCAGTAATCTTGCCATAAATGGTGAATGTCTTGAACTCAGCAATTACTACACCCGCAGCCAGATTGCCGATTGCCAGTCAACAAGCGGATATGCGACGCGTACCGCTTATGTGTGTCCGCGTTGCAATCGGGTGCATGAAGATTCCCTTAACAAATTCTGTGGACAGTGCATGTCGGAAATCTATACGGAGACAATATTCGGGAAGGTGTTGAACGGGCATCCGGTTATCTATAAAGGGGAACAATATCCATCCTCACTGTTCAAAAGGGGGAAACCTATGCCTCAACTGAAACGCTACCTGCAAATCGAAAGGCTGTTCAATAACTGATAGAGCGAATGGAAAGACTGATAGAACTGTATAATATCGCTTCACCGTCGGGCAAGGAAAAGCGTATGGCGAAATACATAATGGCGGAACTTAAAAAGATGGGTGTTGCCTGCCGGAAAGACAGGACCGGAAATATCTATGCCGTCAAAGGCAATGCCGACACCTACCCCTGTGTGGTGGCACACATCGACGAGGTGCACCGCAACAAGACCGGGAGCTATGGCGCATATGTCGTGGCCGATGAAATGGTAATTGGATATGACAGGCGCAAACGATGTCAGACAGGCATCGGTGCCGATGACAAGAACGGAATCTGGATATGCTTCAAAATGCTTGAGCGTTTCAAGAATATGAAATGCGCTTTCTTCGTCGGGGAGGAAACGGGCTGTGTCGGAAGCGGCCGTGCCGACATGGATTTTTTCAATGACTGCCGTTTCGTGATACAGTGCGACCGCAGAGGGAACAGCGACATGGTGACACGGATAAACGGTACACCGCTCTGCTCCGATGATTTCATTAGTGCGGTTGAACCGGAGAAATACGGGTATGCGGAATGTGCCGGGATGCTGACCGATGTATATACGCTCAAGACACGGGGACTGCCCGTGTCTTGTATAAACCTCTCATGCGGATACTATAATCCGCATACCGATACCGAGAACACGATACTTGGTGATCTGATGAAATGCTACCGTTTCGTGTACCATATAATCCGCACCCACAAGCTGGTAAGCGAACATCGGTATGACGAATCGATATATGAATCACGTTATCCCTTCAGATCGTTCAGCCTTTTGGATGATGACTGGAGATACCTTAACCGCAGGAACAGGAATAAACAGAATATGCAGGATAAACAGGATATGGATGACTTTGAATTCTGATAGCGCCGGTAAATGCCATAAATCAAAAAGGGAATGGACTGCACATTGCAGCTCATTCCCTTTTTTGAGTATAGTGCTTATACATATTGGCTCCAATCAAAGCCGGATGTTTGTGCTTCAAGTCGTTCAGAATGCTTATTCGGGGCAGCTTTTTCATCAAAACGCTCGTTCATAAGCCTCTCAATCCTATCCTTATTGTCAGATTCACTGACAATAAACTCGTAGATGTCAGACTGACGGATGGAATACAGAGTCTCGACAGCACGGATAGTATCGGTCTCATCCTTATTTGCACCCGAAGCCACCGCGACCATATTGTTAATGTCGTCGTATGTCATGGCCTGGGAGAAGTCTGGGTCGGCCTCGGACAAGCCCGGTTCCATAAGTTCCTGCAAATCCTTATCATCCATAGGCTCCAGAATGTCATCCACATCATCGGCTGAAATATCATCGTCCTCGCCGATGAAATCAGATTCTGGCAGCGGCTCGCTTCTGACCGGTTCTTTTGCTTTCTTGGGATCCGGGATATATACACTCTTGGTCTTGCCAATCACCTCACAATGTGTAGAGGGGGCAACAGCCGCTGCTTCCTTTTTCTTCTTTTGGTTACGGACAGTGAGGCGTTTTTCTCGTTCGGCTTTGGAGGCCATCCGTCTTTTGTGCCATCGCCACATCATTATGCGGATCATGCGCGCCCAACGGTATAGCCGGTCCCATAGACCTTCTGCCTTACGGCGGAACAGGAAGAGCCAGAGCCGGTATAGGATATAGACTGCACATATAATGTTAACGGTCAGATAGATTTTGGTCATCATATCATTTGGCATTTAGTTTGATTGGCGAGAAACTTTTCTCGTACCTTCTGTTTATCTCGTCGATATATCGCTCGAAATGCTCTTCCACTATGTTTGTTATATAGCTCGACAAGCTGACATCGGGTGCTACCGCCGGAAGAAAATGCTTGATCTGCTCATGCAGGCTACGGTCAATATATACCTGCACACGTCGTCCCTGTGGATTATTCTTCAGGAACTTGCGTCTATAGCTTGCTCCATCATAGTGATTTTTTCTCGTAGTCATATCCATATTGGATATTTCGCATGGCTGCGTTTCATTAATACTGGCTTTTTTGATTGGCTTTTCCATACTTACATTCGTTTTAGGGGTTTTACTGATTCGTTGATATACAGTTCATGGATTTTATTCCAGTGACACTGGATATGATCCTTGAATATGTTGCTGAGATACCCGGACACGCTGACACCGGGGGCTATTATAGGTAGATAGCGCTTGATGCAGTCCACAATCTCCCTGTCGATGTAGACATGGGAGCGGTTGGAAGCCTGCGTGTTGGTCAGGAATACTTCGCGGTAGTCGGATGAGTTTTTTATCTTCTTTGTTTTCGACCTGGTTGCCTTTGGTTCTGTTTTCATATCAGTTGTCGTATAATGGGTTGGTAATCTCGTTATTGTAAATCCGGTCAATCTCCTCCTTGTATTGTTCAAGATGAAGGGACAAAATGTTGTCCACGTATCGGGATATGCTTACCTCCGGTGCAACAATCGGAAGGAAACGCTTAAGGAACTGGTAGTTCGCCTGACTGATATAAGTCTGTTGGCGATGTGTCACATTCCCCGGTGATAGATACAGTGCGCGGTAGTCGTTACTCTCATCCTTACGTTTTTTAGGACGTGAAGGTGTTTTTTCACCGGGTACCGGTTCTGCCTTTGTCTTTGTGTCTGGTTCAGCCGGGTCACTCGTAGTCCGGTCTGCGACTGATTTGGTCTGCTTGCCCTTGCCGAATACCAGGATATCGCCTGCCATGATATCTTTTATCATGTCTTCATTGACTTCCACTTTATTTCTATTTCTCTCCATGTCCGTCCAATTTAAGTTTGACAATCAGTTCTTCCGCAAGTTCGGACAATCCGCTGCCTTTCATCAGTTTGGCCGGAGGCGGGAAAAGTGTGCATCGGAAGTAGTTTTTAGATTGTGTTGACAGTTCCTTGTCATAACGGTTGGTGTCCGGTATGACCGCATCCAGCAGGGTGAGTCCGAGATCCTTCATGATGCTGTTATATGCGTCGAACACCTCCGTGGATGCGCGGGCATCTTTTTTGTTCCAGAAGAAAAGAATGTCCTTTAACGGAATGTCCGGGTGTTCCCGCACATATTCCAACACGGTGGTTGAGAATGAGAGGCTGCTGTGCATAACGATGCGGTCTGCGATAATCGGGGTTATCACATAGTCCATGTTGATTATGGTACGGATGACACCTGCTGAATTCACGGTGCCGGGCAGATCGACAAGAATGAGGTCGTATTCACCGTCTTTCCTTAGCTGGTCTGTCGCTTCCCTCGCATTTTCCGCCTGCGCCCCCACGATGGCGTAGGCTTTTTTATGGATACGGTTCCACTGGTTCACCAAAAGCTGGCGGAAATACTCGCTGTTCTCAACTGTGCGCATATCGCGCTCTTTCATACGGATAAGGCTGAACTGTGGAAAGTCACAGTCCACCACGGCCACATTAAGACCTTTCAGGTAGTGGAAATACCCGGCCAGCATGATTGTGATGGCGGATTTGCCGACCCCGCCTTTCTGGTTGCTGATGGCAACGAATAATGGTTCTTTTTTCATGTCTACGTTTTTTATGTTATATGATACTGAATTCATTCCTGCATGAGTGCATGTCCGTATGACTGAATATGTACGCTCATTAATGACCTCTGTCAGTTATTTATACATACATGAGTTCGGGCATTCACTCATTCGTGATTTACTGATTCTTTAAGTGCAGTCACTCTGTCACTCGTGCCTGATTGACCTCACTCAGTCAAGATGTCTCTCAATCTTTCAATCGGTCACTACTGACTTGCGGATCTCAATCACACTGCAAATAAAAGGAGATTTTTTCGACTTTCAACCATCTTGTCAAGCCCCTAACATTACGTGTCACCTTATGTCATCACGTTGCATATAACACCCTATTTTACAGCCGGATAAATGCCTGTAACTTTGCCACCGACAAGGAAACGGACCGATGCAATCGGTGGAAATCCCAACTAATGTCAGGCAAGAGGGCCGGAAACAATTTGACGAAGGAAAATTCATGTTCAAGCGAACATAGCAAGTTGTGTTTCTCGGCACACGAAATAAATTTCGTGCCTCGAAACAACTTGCCGCTCGCCTGACGGCTCGGGAGGGGATTTCCTCCAAAGTCGGAAATCCGTGCCGGATTATCAGTAACTGAAAAATGTATTTAACCGTATGAAAAAAGAGAACCCGCAACGAAGGAAAGGCGGGCGGAAACCTAAGGCCAAACCCGAAAGATACCGTTATGTTGTCCGTATGGACGAGGATGAGAACCGTCAGTTCAAACTGATGTTTCAGAAATCAGAGGCGGTGCATCACTCCAAATTCATCAAATCCGTGTTGCTGAATCGGACTATTAAAATAATCAAGATAGATCCTGCGACGACGGATTTCTACATCCGGCTCACCAATTTCTATCACCAGTTCCAGGCGATAGGCAACAACTACAACCAAGTGGTAAAAGCCGTAAAGACCAATTTCGGAGACAAGAGGGCCTTCGTGCTGCTCCGCAAATTGGAGAAGGAGACCGTCGAACTTGTGATAGTGAGCCGCCAGATAGTGGCTCTCATCAACGAGTACAAGGAGAAGTATCTTGACACCCATCTCCCGGACTGACATGGTGGCGAAAATCAACCGGGGCGTTTCGCTCTACGGGGCACTCGCCTATAACTGGCAGAAGGTGGATGACAGGACCGCGCGTATAATATCGGGGAATGGAATGATTACTGATTCGGCCAACTGCCCCGATATGAATATGCAGAATGCCATCTACGGCTTCCGGAAATACCTTTTGGCAAACAAGAACACGGACAAGCCTATACTGCATATATCTCTCAATCCGTCGCTTGATGACAATCTCTCGGAAAAGCAGCTGGCAATGCTTGCCGACGAGTATATGCGCAAGATGGGCTATGGTTCTCAGCCATACATAGTGTTCCTTCACGAAGACATAGAGCGCCGCCACATACATATAGTGTCAACCTGCGTGAACGAGCGCGGAGAGAAGATCGACGACTCATACGAGTGGAACCGCTCCATGCGCGCCTGCCGCGAGCTGGAACGGAAATTCGGTTTGCAGCAGGTGGCTGACAAACGCCGCGAGCTGCTGGAACCATATCTGAAAAAGGCCGATTACCGTGACGGTGATGTGAAGCGTCAGATCGGCAACATACTCAAGAGCGTGTTCTCGTCATACCGATTCCAGTCGTTCGGAGAATACAGCGCGTTGCTGTCATGCTTCAACATCGAGGCGAAACAGGTGAAAGGCGAACATGACGGAGCTCCCTACAACGGTATTGTCTATGCGATTACCGATGATTCGGGTCGTCCGGTCAGCACACCTGTCAAGTCATCGCTTATTGGCAAGAGGTTCGGGTATGAGGGGATACAGAAACGTATCGGCTACAACGCGCGTGACTACAAGGCGAAGAAATGGCAGCCGAAGATTGCGAATGATGTCACCTTTGCCAAGCACGGTTGCCGTGGCGACCGTGACACTTTCGTGTCTATACTGGCCTTGCGCGGCATAGACGTGGTGTTCCGTGAGAACGATGACGGGCGCATATACGGCGCCACTTTCATTGACCACCGCAATAAAGAGGTGTATAACGGCTCCCGGCTCGGCAAGGAGTTCTCGGCAAATGTTTTCGAGAATCTTTTCAATTCCAATACAGATATTCCGGGGCTTGACGGACTTAACAACGACCTGCGTATTGGCACACATTCCAATGCTGTCACCGACATGGGCGAAGCGATACAACAGGCTTTCGGAATACTGTCTCTCGACACCAATGGCCCCGATCCGCAGGAGGAGACTCTGGCGAACCGTCTGCTCCGAAAGAAAAAGAAGAAACGCCGTTATCGCGGCCTGCAATGACAACTAATATTATAAACCCATTAAAAATTATCCCATATGCAACAGGAAGATGACCTCCGGGGACTGGCGAAAGTCATGGAATTCATGCGCGCCATCTCCATAATATTCTTAGTGATACACGTTTACTGGTACTGCTATCAGGCTATAACCGACCTCGGCGTGAACATCGGTGTCGTTGACCGCATACTGCTGAACTTCCAGCGGACTGCGGGACTTTTCAAGAATCTACTATTGACCAAGATGTTCGCACTGATATTCCTCGCCCTGTCATGCCTCGGCACCAAGGGAGTCAAGAACCGGAAGATGACATGGGAGAAAATTTACGGAGCCTACATATCGGGACTCGTGCTTTTCTTCATGAACTGGTGGATGCTTTCCTTGCCGCTGTCGCCTATGGTGAATGCGGCGTTATACACCGTCACACTCACGGCCGGATATATACTGCTGCTCATGGCCGGAATCTGGACGAGCCGCATGTTCCGTCACAACCTTATGGAAGATGTCTTCAACACGGCCAACGAGAGCTTCATGCAGGAAACCCGTCTCATGGAGAACGAGTATTCGGTGAACCTGCCGACCAGGTTCGTGTACCAGGGACGGGAGTGGGACGGATGGATAAACGTGGTTAACCCGTTCCGTGCATCGATAGTCCTGGGCACGCCGGGTTCCGGAAAGAGCTACGCGGTGGTGAACAACTATATCAGGCAGCAGATCTCCAAAGGGTTCGCGATGTACCTGTATGATTACAAGTTCGATGACCTCTCAATTATCGCCTATAACGAGCTGCTGAAAAATCTCGACAAGTACAAGGTAAAGCCTGAGTTCTATGTGATAAATTTCGATGACCCGCGTCGCTCGCATAGATGCAATCCTATCAACCCACGGTTCATGGCGGATATCAGCGACGCATACGAATCGGCATACACCATACTCCTGAATTTGAACAAGACATGGATACAGAAACAGGGAGATTTCTTCGTTGAGTCGCCGATTATCCTGCTCGCCGCTATAATATGGTACCTCCGCATATACAAGGAGGGGCGCTACTGCACCTTCCCCCATGCCATCGAGTTCCTGAACAAGCCTTATGCCGACATATTCACCATCCTAACCTCCTATCCGTCCCTTGAGAACTACCTGTCACCCTTCATGGACGCATGGAAAGGTGGTGCCCAGGACCAGCTCCAAGGCAGATAGCTTCTGCTAAGATACCTCTTTCGAGAATGATCTCACCCCAGCTGTACTGGGTCATGACGGGAGATGATTTCACGCTCGACCTTAACAACCCGAAGGCTCCCAAAATACTGTGCGTGGGCAACAATCCGGACAGGCAAAACATATATTCGGCAGCACTCGGACTTTACAACAGCCGCATAGTCAAACTTATAAACAAGAAAGGACAACTCAAAAGTTCCATCATCATTGACGAACTCCCTACCATATATTTTCGCGGCATCGACAACCTCATAGCCACGGCGCGCTCCAACAAGGTGGCGGTGTGTCTCGGCTTCCAGGACTTCTCCCAGCTTGCGCGCGACTACGGCGACAAGGAGGCGAAGGTCATACAGAACACTGTCGGCAACATATTCAGCGGACAGGTCGTAGGCGAGACGGCAAAGAACCTGTCGGAACGCTTCGGAAAAATACTCCAGCAGCGCCAGTCGGTATCCATCAATCGGCATGACACTTCCACTTCGATAAACACCCAGCTCGATTTCCTCATTCCCGCATCCAAGATAGCAAATCTGTCGCAGGGCACGTTCGTCGGCAGCGTTGCCGACAACTTCGGCGAGGAGATAGACCAGAAGATCTTTCACTCGCGCATCATCGTTGACAGCGCAAAAGTGACGGCAGAGACAAAAGCCTACAAGAAAATACCTGTAATCAATGATTTTCTGGACGAGGATGGCAACGACATCATGCAGGAACAGATTGAAAGGAACTATTCTCAGATAAAGAATGATGTAGAGCAGATAATCGTCGACGAGATGGAACGCATCAAGAACGACCCGGAATTACAGCATCTGCTCCCATCGGAGGATAACGGAGAGGACGGGGAGAAATAAAGCCGGTGTCTATTCTATCCGCAAAGGTAGCCACACACCTTTCGGACGGATGCAAGGCCGGGCCCTGCGGGTTTCGTGGAAAAATCTTCCGCGCCCTGCGGGGCTTGCGGTATTTTTCCCGAAAGCCTTGCACTGTCCGGCGTGTGGCTGTCATGGCGGCAAGAATAGGACACAGGCTGCTGTGTCCGATAAGAATTTATAATAAATTAAATAGAAGATATATGAATGTTATATGTACAAGGTGTGGAAGCACCAATGTCGCTTGTGAAGCGATAGTAAATCCCAACAGCAATGTGTTCAAGCGTTATACGGATGAGTCTTTCCTGTACGGACAGTGCGAGGATTGCGGTACATATCCGGAACTGACCGATCCCGATGAAGTCAAAATGGATATTGACAGATTGTATCAGGAATTCAAGTCTTATTCGGACACGGAGCCGGATTATGCCAACTGCCGGATAGTGTACAAGAATGACGGGAACGACTTGAATGTAAAAATCTCATTGAAGGCGGATGAACGCATATTTTATCATTGCGACAGCATTTCCGATTTGAAATCTCTGGCTGAATATGGCGGTGAGGATTTCATAATGGTACAGTGCTACCAGTTTGACAATTGGGCTGGAGATAATACACCGAAATTCCTCCATGATTATGATTGAGAACCAACATAAAATAGAAAATATGAGTGTCATATGTACAAGGTGCGGAAGCACCAATGTCGCTTGCGAGGCGATAGTAAATCCCAACGGTAATGTGTTCAAGCGTTATACGGATGAGTCTTTCCTATACGGACAGTGCGAGAATTGTGATACCTGTCCGGAACTGACAGACCCCGATGAAGTAAAACTGGACATCGACAGACTGTACCGGGAATTCAAGTCTTATTCGGACACGGAACCGGACTATGCCGACTGCCGGATAGTGTACAAGGATGACGGCAATGAGCATGATATAAAAATATCATTGAAGGCGGATGACAAATCCGCAGCAATGGAAGAGAGCATATTCTATTACTGCGACTGCCTTTCCGATTTCAAATCTCTGGCAGAATATGGCTGTGAGGATTTCATACTGGTCGGATGCTACAGATTCGGCAGATGGACAGAAGAAGAACTTTCAAATAATAAATGATTGCTTATGATAACGTTGCTGAAAGAATGTGCGGAGTATATCCGCACGCATCCGGATAATGGGCCGTCAGAAAAGCTCCTTGATAAAATACAGCTGGAACTGTCACGCAATGACGGATATGCTGTTGTCTTAACCGTGTCGCGTGAGGATATAATATCCGCAGGATATGTTGCCGGTGCTGTCAGTGATGAAGCCCTTGACCGGATTGCGGAAAGTATGCACGAAGACCATACCGAGTATGGCGGCTATTGGGCGGCATTGAAGGACGCCTGTGATGATATGAGAATTCCTACGCTGCCAAAAATGCCAAATGTGATTACACAATAAAAACGCAAGAAAACAGCGGAATCCACATTATAGCAGGTTCCGCTGTCTTTTATGTCCTGTGGTAGTCGGTTCAAATTTTATCACGTCATTTATCACGCCATCCATAATTTTATTATGCCATCTATATCGCCATTTTTAAAAGCACCGGACGAATAGTCTGCAATAATTTGTTCCAAAGCACTCCAAAAAGACAATCAAAACTAAAATCTTGCGGAATATCTGCAAAAAATGAGTTTTAAAAGTCTAATTTTCATATTTTGGGAGCAATAATACCGACTTCTTATACTTCTTGCATATCCTTACATTTGCGCAATATCAGCCAATGCGGTAGGATCATCATCCGGCTTTCTATTACGAACAAAATGGATAACCCACTCGGAAAGATCTAAACGAACTATTGTAAAAATTCATGCTCTACTTTTGTAACCGACTTATCAATTGCGAGCGGACAAGTTCGTAACCCGATAGTGGATCAAATTCTCTGTCAGGACGGATAAGGCTTTTTGTGTCGCCTAAGAAATCCAGATCCGACATCTTTTCCTCCATATTGTTGATAAACTGTTTGTATGTAGGTGGTTGCTGCACGGCAAACGTCATATAACGGTTGTAACAACGCATGATTTCATCGACATCAACAGATGCCTCTGATAATGCAATATATAAATCGAAAAGGTCCCGTCCTTTTTTTCTTTGGTATAAAGCTCTTAGCTTTGTTCCTAATAACTCGTTCAGACTATATGTAGTAATCTCGCATTTGCCGGAAAACCAGCTGTTTTCCATCTCAAATGGCACCTTGACAAGTCCGAGTTCACTGAAGTGTTCAAAACAGTTTATCTCTATTTTCAATCGCAGGGGAATTGTAGGCGGGATTTCCGATTCCATACGAAACAACATCGTGTTGTTGTATCTCTTTTGTTTCGTAACCCGGTCAGGTAGGAAATCAAGGACTTCCCCCAATCTGTACATGATTGGTTTTATTGGTCCCGACGCAATCTGTACCAGATCAATATCCTCGCTGTATCTGGGCTGGGGCGACAGATATAACTTATGCAGGGCGGTTCCACCTCTGAATGCCAACTGGGAGGCAAGGAATTCATCACTGAAAATAGCAACCAGCGCACGGGAGATGATAAGGTCCTGTTCAACCTGTGCATTGTCATTCCAGGGAACAATTCTGTTCCATTGGGTAATGGCTGTTCTGTTTATCATATTTCGTCTGTTTCTATTATCGAGTTTATATAGACTTTCCAACGGGAATTCTTTTCTGCATTCTCAACGGTTTTTCGCGTATTGAGAGGAACATACCTGAAACGTTTTGCGTATGACCTCAATTCCGTATATAGCACGTCTGCAATTTCCGTCTGCCCCAAAACATCTTCAAGCATATATCCAAGACGTTGTATGGTCGCTATTGATGTATAGTCCAACAAACTGTCGGACACTCCATGAAAATCAAGGTTCTCAGTCAGTTCTTCAAGAATGGTAGCCGCTCTTGAAAGACCTCCTATATATTGTTCATACTGTACAATATCAATGGCTGTCAATTCGGAATTTGAGTAAAGAATCGTACCTGTTTCAGAATTGCGGGATAGTAGAAAATCCGATGGAATCTCCTTTCGATATTCCCATACAAGCGAGTCGTTTTTTGCCGAAGACACTGTGGATTTTGGGAATACAGTCATTACTGAAAATTTTTGCGGCCGTTGATGGGCTGCCCCTAAAATTTCTGCCGCGCTCAGCAGGCTGATATAGTATGGTTTGTTCAGATATGCCATCAGCTGATCTATATAATATATAGGCGGTATCATTCTTTTTGCCGCGTAATGTGGGGGCATTATAACATAAAATCCTCTGTATACAGGATACAATATACCTTGTGATGATAACCGGAACAAATCATTCTTGATGGATTGTTCCGAATAATTAGTAAAGGCCGACCTCACATCATCAACCGAAAAGGTTGGGAAGCCGCTGATTTCTCTATCTCTGATCCATTCTCTAATTGTCATGATGACTGATTTTGGTGCAAAGGTAATCAAAATTTGAGTATCAACGCACTTTTTTAGCGCATATTTGGTGCTTATGATGTATTATTCCATGAATTACCATCATAAATTCAGCTTCAGTCGCATCGCCGGCTAAGTCCCTTTATCAAGGTAACTCGGAGACCGAAATCCTCACGTTCAGGCCCTCCGGGTTTTCCTGCAAAAAATTCCCTGCGGTAATTTTTCTTGGAAAAAACGCTCCGGTTTCGCCCCTCCGAGTTGTAGTGTCGGCCGGGACTTAGCAAGCGATGCCGACCGATGACGCATAAAACGGTCAACTGAAAAACTGTGGTGCCGGCATTATGGAATATTGACGGTGCCACAGACGATGCCATATTACGAGAACACACATAATCGTGCCGCCTGTTTTTTACTGACGGATATAAGCGGGGACAAAAGCAGCTCCGCCTCTCAATTCTGCATATTACGGTCGTTTTCTTCGCCCAGTCTGTTCTCCTTTCCGTTTCCCTCCGTACCTGTCTTTTTCGCCTCGTAATTGGCTCATTGCGGCCTTTTGTGTGACACCCTGCGGTGCAACGTGATGACATACGATGCAATGAATTGTCAAGTATTTGCAAATCAGTATTTTGTATGATTTTAGAGCCTATATTTGCAGTGGAAACACTTATTTATTCACTCTAAATACTTCAATGTATGGCAAAAAAATCAGCAAGGGCGGAACCAGATCTACCGACACCCAAAATCACCGAGAACGAGCAGATGAGCGACATCGTGTTCATCCTTGACAAGATGGAGCTGATATTGCAGGCGGTGTCAAAACTTGACAAGAACGGGCGACATGAAGCTGTCCCGGCAGATACGAAACACCGAAACTCGTTCCTGAAAATCGACCGCTATGCGGACATGTTCGAGAATTTCCTCAAGAATTTCTGGAGCCAGCTCAAAGACCCCACACGCTTCGGCATCCTGTCGGTAAAGGACAAGCACCTTGACGACCCCGATGTAAGGCAGGCGATAGAGGATATCGCAGCTGGGAAGAAAACCGACGCGGTGGAGGAATTCCTCAAGAAATACGAGATTACCCCAAAGGGGAAGCAGCAAAACAATACCTATAATCAAAATGTAGAAGAAATGGCAAAGAAACAAAAAGACAATGAAGAAGTGCGGATGTCACCCCGTGAGGTACATGCACAGCAGACCGCAGCCGCCGGACAACAGCCGGAACAGCGCGCCCTGCGTTACAACGAGTCAATGATCGACTGGGAACAACTCAATTTGTTCGGCATCTCGCGCGACTATCTCGCCGAGCGCGGACTGCTCGACCAGATGCTCCGTGGCTACAAGACCAACCAGATGGTGCCTATAACCATGAACTTCGGCTCAGCCGTGCTCCGCACGGACGCACGCCTGTCGTTCCAGCAGTCGCCTAACGGCCCCGTGGTGCTCGCCATCCACGGTATGCGTCAGAAACCGGATCTCGATCGCCCGTATTTCGGGCATATATTCTCTGACGAGGACAAGAAGAACCTGTTGGAGACCGGAAACATGGGACGTGTGGTGGAACTCAAGTCACGAAGCGGCGAGATGATTCCCACTTTCATCAGTATCGACAAGCTCACCAACGAGGTCGTGGCTATGAAGGCCGAGAACGTATTCATACCCGATGAAATCAAGGGCGTGAAGCTTACCGAACAGGAGAAGAACGACTGATAGAAGGGAAGGCTGTATTCCTCGAAGGTATGAAGTCGCAGGCCGGCAACGATTTCGATGCCAAGGTGCAGATCAGTGCCGAGCGTCGCGGAATAGAATACATCTTTGAGAATGACCGAGTGTTCAACCGTCAGGAACTCGGTGGCGTGAAGCTCACCAAGCAGCAGGTAGAGGACCTTAACCTCGGCAAAGCTATCTTCGTGGAGGATATGAAGCGCAAGGACGGTGAATACTTCTCATCGTTTGTCAAGCTCGACCCGCAAAGCGGACGTCCCGCATACACGCGCTACAATCCGGATTCTCCCGAAGGAGACCGTGAAATATATATCCCCAAGGAAATCAACGGTGTGAAGCTCACCGGTGAGGAACGTGACGCGTTACGGGAAGGCCGTACTATCTTCCTGAACGACATGGTTACACGCAGGGGTGAGGAATTTTCATCCTATATCCGGGCAGATCTTGAGACCGGGCGCCTCAGTTATGCAAAAACTATGGACGGCTTCGAGCAGCGGGAGCAGTTCAAAATTCCCGCAGAACTGTGGGGCAGGACTCTGACCGCTACCGAGCGCGCCCAGCTTCAGGACGGCAAGGCCGTGCTCATCGAAGGGATGATAGGCTTTGACAAGAAACCATTCGCCCAATATGTTAAGGCCAACTTCAATACCGGCCGTCTGGATTACTACAACGAGGATCCCACCCGCAAGCGCGATGCCTCGCAGCGTAATGTCGTTGCCCAGGCCCAGGAACGACGTCAGTCGCAGGGACAAGGACAGCAGAACCGCAAGCCGAAAGGCCAGAGTGTCGGCTGACGATATAAATAATGTGTAACGTAAAAGACCATGACAATGAATCAGGAAAACATAACTCCTTTCAATGCCGAAGATGTGGACTGGGGCGAACTGGAATCCATCGGCATACTCCGTGACGAGCTGGAGATGGCCGGCGAACTCGACACGCTCCTGCAAGGAGGGAAAACCGGTGTGATATCCCTCAGTCTTGTGCTCCTCGGTGTGGATGTCGTCCTTGACGCCACCTTGCAGCTTGTACACAGGGAAAACGGTGAACCTCTCCTTGAGATTATCGGCATCAAGCCCGCATAACAGAGTTCTTATATAACCCAATGTCAAACCGCCGTTCCCTGCCTCCCTGACTATGGCGGGGAACGGCTAAATTTTCACCAATATGATAGCAATCATAACTGAAAAGCCGAGTGTCGGGCAGGACATAGCCCGTGTCGTCGGCGCAAACATACGCAAAGAGGGTTACTCTGCCGGCAACGGCTATATGGTGACATGGGCGCTCGGACACCTCGTGTCGCTCGCCATGCCGGGCGCATACGGTTACGACCGGACATCTACCGAAAGTCTTCCCATGATTCCCGACCCATTCCGGCTGGTGGTGCGCCAGATCCGTACCGACCGTGGCATGGTGACGGACATCGTCGCCGCAAAACAGCTCAAGATCATCGACGATGTGTTCTCGAAATGCGACAACATCATCGTGGCGACCGATGCCGGACGCGAAGGGGAACTCATTTTCCGATATATCTATGAATACCTCGCTACACCAAGCCTTTCCGCAGGCTGTGGATATCGTCGCTCACAGACGAGGCAATCCGTATCGGCATGGCGAACCTGCGCGACGGTCGTGAGTACGACAGCCTTCATGCCGCCGCAGACTGTCGCGCGAAAGCCGACTGGCTTGTGGGAATGAACGCCAGTCGCGCCCTCGCCTGCGTGTCGGGGGATTCCAACAGCTCGATAGGGCGTGTGCAGACACCCACGCTGTCTATGGTATGCGCCCGTTTCCGTGAGAACCGTGATTTCGTGTCCGTCCCTTACTGGCAGCTACATGTGACTCTCTCCAAGGACGGCAGGCTGTGCCGTTTCTTCCACAAGGAGGATTTCAGGGAGAAGACACAGGCTGACGCCGCCTTTTCCCGCATCGTCCCCGGTGCCACAGGGCGTATCACCAAGGCGGAATGCAGGCGCTCCGACCGCCAGCCGCCGCTTTTGTACGACCTCACGACGCTCCAGAAGGACTGCAACGTGTACCACGACATGACCGCCGAGAAGACTCTGGCCGTGGCGCAGTCGCTCTACGAGAAGAAACTGATATCCTATCCGCGAACCGGGAGCCGTTACATACCGCAGGATGTCATGCGAACCATGCAGGAACTTCTGCAAAAGGTGTGCGCCATGCAGGAATTCCACGCCTACGGCGCCACTTTTGACCTATTGGTGCTCAACAACCCAAGCGTAAACGACTCCAAAGTGACCGACCATCACGCTCTGATTGTCACCGGTGTCGCACCTTCGGGCATTTCCGGTGACGAACGTGCCGTCTATCTGATGATTGCAGGGCGTATGCTCGAAGCATTCTCGCCCCCGTGTGTCACCGAAACACACCTGACCGAAGCCGAAATCTGCGGGATGCCGTTCCGTTCCAAGTCCTCGTCCGTCGTAATACCAGGCTGGCGTGCCGTGTTCGACCGCAAGGAGGACCGTGGCGAGGATGAATCCGATGACAATGCGGCTTGCCCAGCCTTTTCAGTTGGTGACACCGCGCCGGTTTCGGGACACGGGCTGGCGCAGAGGAAGACCATGCCGCGCCCTTTGTACACCGAGGCCACCCTCCTTGCCGCAATGGAATCGTGCGGCAAGGATATCGCCGATGAGAAGGCGCGCGAGGCTGTCCGCGACATAGGCATCGGCACACCCGCCACCCGTGCGGCCATTATCGCCACTCTGGTTAAACGTGACTATATACGTCGTGCCGGTAAGTGCATCGTGCCGACCGACAAGGGACTGGCACTGTACGATGCCGTGAAGGATATGCTCGTGGCGGATGTAGGCATGACAGGCAGCTGGGAAAACACACTGTTGCAGATCGAACGGCATACCCTTGAACCATCGACATTCATAAACGCCATCGTCGGCTATACGCGCAAGGCCACCACTGAGATACTCGGAATCACAGTGCCTGTCACCCCGGTGCATTCCCGCCCATGTCCCAAATGCGGCAAAGGGAATGTCGTGATACGGGCCAAGACCGCCCGGTGCGACAATACATCCTGCGGCCTGCTGGTGTTCAGACGTTTCTTGAACAAGGAACTAACGGACAGCCATATCGAGCAGTTGCTGTCATCCGGCAGGACTAAGCTGATAAAGGGGTTCAAGGGGAAGAAGGGAAATTCATTCGATGCCATGCTTGTTTTCGACAGCGGCTACAATGTCACGCTCGCTTTCCCTGACAGGAAATCTTCAAGAAAGAGATAGGACAGTGAATGCCGTCACTCGGATTCGGAGGCGAAGTTCGTGGCACGCCTGTTTCCTCCGTCAAGGCCGGGCCTCGCGGTACGGGCAAAAATCATCCTCGCTGCGCTCCGGTATTTTTACCCGTAGCCTTGCCTGTGGAGGCGCGCCACGGGGGAGCCTCCGAAAGCCGGATGACACCGTGTCACCCCCGGTAAATATTTACAGTTATGAAAGCATCTGCACTTATCACAAGAATCACAGGCATGAGTTGGCTGTGGAAAGCAATCCTGATACTCGCTTTGGCCGCCGTGTTCGGATACCTCTATACAAGGGGCGTGTCACCTGTATGGGCGGCGTTGGCAATAGTGTTTTTCAGAGGATTCCTCCGATTCCTCTATAAGATTGCCTGCATCATAGTGGCGGCGGCTCTGCTGTTCGCCATAATCAGCGGTCTGATTTTCTGAAATGTCACAATGCCATATGTCCTATAAATATTAATCACAATATTTTATCGGATAGATAATGCTGTCTCTCTATCCGATATGACTGGATGCTTCTTGATGCTTCAGGAACAATCAGATTGTTATTCCTTTATTTTTTCTTAAATTTGCGATATGAAGCAGATGAGAAAAGCAGCAAGGCAGAAAGATGAGGACTGGGCGCTTAATGTGTTTGACCGTGCTCCCTTTGTAACGATGTCGATGATACGACCGGACGGAACGCCATACGGACTCCCGCTGTCGTTGATACGGGGGGAGGGGCACACGTTTTATTTCCATTGCGCCGACGAGGGGGAGAAGATGGATTGCATAAGGGCCAATCCCATTGTCAGTCTGAGTGCCGTCAGCCGATGCTCCCCGAAATTTGAGACCGGGAAAAAGAATTTTACTATGTATTATGACTCTGCCGTCGCTTTAGGGGAGGCGGAGATTGTGACTGATAACGCGGAAAAGATTATGGCTTTGCGTCTGCTCTGCCAACGCTTTTTACCTAATTACATGGGGAATTTTGATGAAGCGATCAAGCGTAGCCTCGACCGCACAACCGTTGTCAAAATAACACTCACAGAACCGCCGGTCGGCAAATCCAAACCATAAATGAAGATAGAATACGAAATCAGGATCGTAAAAGAGATGATCCGTCTATATTGCCGCCTGAAAGAGGGAAATAGAGATACTTGTCCCGGGTGTGAGAATTTGGCGAGGTATGCCGAAAGCCGTCTGCGCCATTGTCCTTTCAGCGATTCGAAAGGAAGTTGCCGCAAATGCAGGATACATTGTTACCGTCCGGATATGAAAGAAAAAATAAAGACGGTCATGCGCTTTTCCGGCCCGAGGATGCTCATTTATCACCCGATAATGGCTATCCGACATCTAATCGGGAAATAATAAAGGCATTCGGGGAGTCCATACCCTCAGGATGCCTGAAGACCGAACGATGCCGTGCTCATGCGTTTAGCTTTGTGACAAGAACCTTGAACCGTTCCGTAGCCTTTAAGGAATGTTTCACACCCGGTGTCATAGTGAGCGCATCACCCTCTTTCAACTCAAGTACTTTATCCTCAATGTTGAACTCCATGCTCCCATCTATTACCTGGACGAGCACGTCGGCATTAGCCGTATGTGTGGGAATCTCAAGTCCCTTGTCAACTGCCATAAGGAGCGAAAGCCCGCTATGGTTCTGCATGACAATCTCCTTCGCTATGGAGCCGTCAGCGTATGGAATTCTGTCTTTTAATCTGAACATGTCGTAAATTTATTTTAGAGGTTTCTTTTTTTGCGAATCTTCATAGTGATGACAAAGCCGATGCCGAATATCAGAAAATATAAAGCGGCAAAGACAAGCCCGAGGCAGAGGAACAGTTCGGATGATATTTTCATAGCTTTACAGACTGGAAGGTTCCCTGCAAACGCGGGGGTATTCGCCCGTTCATATATTTTATTTCTGCCATCCGGCGTTAAGTATGATGAGGAGCAATATCCACCATTCGGGGTATTTCAGAAAAAGCAACGACAGGGTTATTGCTACCGCTATGTTCACGACAATCCATCCCCACAATCCGGCCTTCCTGAAATCAATCCTAACATCATCGGCAGCGGCCGCCACGCGCCATGTGCCCAGTCCGGACTCACAGACATATGCACAATATGCCATGAGCGTGGAGCCGAGAAGCGCCTCGGCAGCCGAATATCCGTGGTCAAGATGGAAATATGCGGCAAGAGACAGCGCCGCCAGCCAAAGGATGGCGTGCGCCGCCGCTATCACATATTTATGGATAAACCGATTCACATTCCGACCGTCCATTTCTTTCAACCGATAAGGGTAGCCAAATCTTCGTCAACGGTGGCGATGGTACCTATATTGAACTTCTCCTGAAGCACTTTCAGAATTTCGGGGGTGAAAAACGCCGGCAGCGTCGGGCCGGTGTGGATATTCTTCACTCCGAGGCTCAACAGGGCCAGAAGCACTATCACCGCCTTCTGCTCATACCATGCGATGTTGTAGACAATCGGCAGATCGTTGACACTCTCCAGGCCGAAAGCGTCCTTGAGAGCATTGGCAATCACGACGAGCGAATAGGAGTCGTTACACTGTCCGGCATCGAGCACGCGCGGAACACCCTCGATATCACCGAGCGGAAGCTTGTTGTAGCGGTATTTGGCACAGCCTGCGGTGAGAATCACGCAGTCTTTAGGAAGCCTTTCCGCAAATTCCGTATAGTATTTGCGCGAGGGCATTCTGCCGTCACAGCCTGCCATGACCACAAACTTGCGGATTTTACCGCTTTTGATGAGGTCGATAATCTTAGGCGCCAAAGCAAGCACCTGGTTATGGGCGAATCCGGCGACAATCTCACCGTGCTCTATCTCTGTCGGCGGCTGGCATGTCTGCGCCCGCTCTATGATTTCGGAAAAATCCTTTTTGCCGTCCTTCCCCTCGGGGATAAAATGTGTGCCGGGCATTCCGACGACACCGGTCGTGTAGACGCGGTCCATGTAGGTGGTTTTCGGACGCGGGGGCACGATGCAGTTGGAGGTGAAGAGGAACATGCCGTTGAATGTCTCGAACTCGTCAATCTGCCGCCACCATGCGTTGCCGTAGTTACCTGCAAAGTGGGGGAATTTCTTGAAGAAAGGATAACTCTGGGCAGGGAGCATCTCCGAGTGGGTGTAGATGTCAACCCCTTTGCCTGCTGACTGTTCGAGCAGTTCCTCAAGATCCTTGAGGTCGTGACCGCTCACGAGTATGCCCGGACGGTTCCTTACTCCGATGTTTACCTTTGTGATTTCGGGATTGCCGTAGGTCGATGTGTTTGCCTTGTCAAGCAGAGCCATAGCCTTGACACCCCCGTCACCCACATTGAGCACGAGCGAAAACAGCTCATCCACGCTTATGTCAGGACGGCTTATCTCGGCAAGGGCGTTCTCTATCACGACATATATGTCTTCGTCCTCATAACCGAGGTTACAGGCGTGGCGGGCATAGGCCGCCATACCCTTGCAGCCGTACATGGCAAGCTGCTTGAGACCTCTTATATTCGGGTTCTTGTCATGGAGCACACTTGTGATTTCTTCTTCAAGAGTGCCGCTGTGTTCGATTACCTCATGTACGCCATATTCCTCCTTTGGGATATGATACGACACCTCAGGCATGAAAGGAGGCTCCATGCCGCGCTTTTTCGACTCTCCTTCGAGTTCGTTTTTCAGGTCGAGGGCTTTTGTGATATAGCCGTCGAGCATATCATTGTCGAAGTTCGCGTTGGTGATGGTGGTGAACAGTGCGTCGACGAT
Source organism: Phocaeicola sartorii JCM 17136 = DSM 21941 (assembly GCF_000614185.1). Classification (GTDB taxonomy): domain Bacteria; phylum Bacteroidota; class Bacteroidia; order Bacteroidales; family Bacteroidaceae; genus Phocaeicola; species Phocaeicola sartorii. The sequence continues at coordinate 23,703 of NZ_BAKM01000017.1, forward strand.
GAACCGGGATGCATCCTTGCTTGATGCGCCTTTCTCTCGCAACTGTCGGTTTACGATGGCCATGCCACGGGCGATGTAAAGCAGCTGATCCATTCTTGCAGACGTTTCGGATTTCTTTCCGCATACACCTTGTATCTCGCAGCCTTTGCCGCGTGCGGTCTCCTGGCACTGGTAACAGAACATTTTCATAAGTGGAGGATATGTTAAGAGATTATTTTGTCAATAAGTTGTAAACCACAATGGCATTGTTATGCCGTTCATCATGAGACGAATAAAGTAATGTCACTACAGATTTCTGTGCAAGAAGATGTCGCAATGCCCCGAACGAAGGGCTGGTCTCCAGTTCTTTGGAATATCGAGTCTCAAATTCAGACCATCGGTTATCGGGATCCGCATGAAACCATTCGCGGAGTTCTGTGGACGGCGCGATATCCTTATCCCACAAATCATAATGGAAAGTCTCGTGCGAGAGACCTCTCGGCCAAAGTCTGTCTATATATACCCTGAAACCGTCTTCCGGAGAAGCGGGTTCGTAAGCCCGTTTTAATTGATATTGTGTCATAAACTGTGATATTACATATATTTACTATCCAATTTCAACACCTGTATCCGCTGTATGGTTCATAATTAATAATGCGTCATGAGGATTGAATTTTATTTGAAACAAAGCATACAACAAAACTTGATATTAGTAGAACCCCATTGAAAAATGACTGCATGAAACAGGGTCGAGAGGAATAGTCTGGCTGACAGACCCGAAGAAACTACCGGGCAAAATTAGCGTCCGCCTCTTTCGGACTGCAAGGCCGGGCCTATCGGTTTCGGGAAAAATCATCCTCGCTTCGCTCCGGTATTTTTCCCGAAAGCCTTGCATTACCGGAGTCGGCCGCTGTAATGCCCTTGTAGTTCATCGGGCTGCCAAGCCCGGATATTCAATAATTAATTAAAAAAGAAACGACTATGAGACAGGCTATCATGACAGCGGCACAACCGGCGGTGACAATTCCAGTGCCGAAGAAAAGAATCGTCCGGATTGAAAGACCCGGAATCAAGTTCCCGTCACGCAGGACAGGGGGACCGGTGCATATCTCCACCATCCTGGATCCTATAATGGAGATAAGCCGCCATCCTGACCGTAACAGGCTTCTCGCAGAATTCTTCAAGGGATGAGCGCAGGCAATAACCGGAAATATTCACACTAAATACGATAAGAATATGTTTTTTCAATCAATGAACCAGATGATGAACCCTAACGTGGATATCACGTTGGTCATCCGCAAGTCCGCCGACGGGCGCATGGCAGTGTCGGTGCTACCGAAGTGCAACACTCTCAAGGATGAGGCGCAGAACAGCATCGTGCCGCTGACACTGAACGGCACACCCGAAGAACTCGACTCAGGCTTTATGCAAGTGGTCGCACGCCCTATGCAAAAAGCATCAGGACTGATCTCCAACATGGCGCAGTTCGAGGCGCAGGCCGACAAAGCCGCGTCATCGAGCAAGGGTGCTAAGGAAGCCAAGGCGAAAGAATCCAAAGAGGACAGGGAGAAGCGCGAGAAGTATGAGAAAAATCTCAAGAAGGCGGAGGAGCATATCGCCGCCAAGAGACATAAGGAGGCCGTGGACGCGCTTACCGAGGCACGCAAGTACGCCAAACCCGACGACTTGAAGACAATCGACGAGCGGCTTGACGAGCAGAAGAAATTATTGGGACAGGGAGATCTCTTCGCAATGATGGAGGAACCCGAGCAGGCTCAACCGCAGCAGTCCAAAGTCCAGCAACCGACACAACAGCCCGCGACGGCTCAGCCTCAGCCAAAGCAAATGCCGGAACAAGTCCAGCCTGTTCAGCAACCGACTGTTCAACAGCAAGCTGCCCCACAACAGCAGTCTGCGATGCCACAGCAGGAAATGCCGGCGCAAGCCGCACACCCCGCTCAACAGCCATACGGCAACCCCGGACAGGGATATGGTGGCCGGTACGGATATCCGCAACAGCCGCAGGGATGGCCGCAGCAGGCGCAACCCAACGGCGGCTATCCGCAATATGCGCATCCAAATGGCGGGATAATGCCGCCAAACGGAGGTCAGAACGGCTCGTATCCTCACAACGGTCAGCCACGGTACTCACAGCAGCCGATGCCGTTCGAGCACGACATGGCGGCTCATGTACCGAGAATGGCGGATCCGGATGACGCACCACCATACCGACCGGAGGAATATGCGGAATATCCCGACTTCCCGGCATCAATGTTACAAGGAAATTATGCACAACCCCAAATGATGTAAGACTATGGCACTCGAAATCACAGGAATCAAACGCGTGTTCACTTTCAAGAAAGGGACAGCCACAATCACACTCGACGACCCCAATCCGTCGGACAGCCCCGAAATGGTGATGGGATTCTATTCCAATACCTATCCCGAACTGACAACCGCCACGGTACACGGTCCCACCATGAAGGACGACGCGGCGGTCTATGAGTTCAAGACCACAATCGGAACCAAAGGATAAGAACCAATGCCCGTAAAACCTAAAAAAGAGAACCAATGCAGACTCCTGAGCGAATCACAGTCGGAACAGCTCGCAAAGCTGCTCATAAGTCAGACAGAGAGGCGCTATCATTACGGAGTGAACCGGCAAAGAAGAATTACAGCGCCCAGCGGTGCTGTAATTCTTTTCTGAAAACGACATTCCAGAGCACCGTACCTTCTTTCATAATCAAGGATTATGGAGAGGATACATTCAACATAATCACGCAGGAGAACTATGATTTCCTGCGTGATTCATATTTCCGGTATGCGGAATTGTTGAACGTGAAGACCGATCACACACCCGGCAGGACTCTGAATGAAAGTATCAACCAACTGTATTATGACATGCAGACCATTCTCTCCGACAATATTGGACTGAATATCGAGATGTATGACAGCAGGCTTCATTTTACACTCTGGAAATGCCACAGGTGGGGAACCTGCAAGCTGTATTATTTCCCGGTGAAATTTCTGACCCGAATCAACAACGGGCTTAGGCGCATAGCCATATCGTTCCTTAACAAGTTTATGCACGCCAACGGAATCGGTTCAATATTGGACTGCGATGAACATGACTGTATAATGGAATGTGTCCTTATGGATTATGACACTGACGAGGCAGACAAAGAAATTATCAGGGACAGGAAGCGCATAGAGTCATATCAGTCAGGAGCAATACACAAACTGCTCAGACGTGTTGAAAGTAAGTCATATCATAACGACATACACACGGCGTTGCACGGTTATAAACCCGTTAACGCATGGGAATCAAAATTTATAGATGCCATGCTGGATGGAATGGAATTCCTTGAACCGAAGAAACCGATAATGCATTATGCCTATGACCCATATTACGATGATGACCCGGACATACGTCCGGTGGACCTGCACCGTCAGATCTGCATTGTCTATGAGGAAGATGACATAGTCACCAGGACACTGATTGACTTCATAAACTCGGATTATCAGGAATCGTATGAGATAATACCGGTGACAACTATGAAACTGACTCCAAAAACGGAATCACTCTTCAAAATATCGGATGAGTATCCCGAACGGTTCTTCCAATGGTCCGATAAGTTCATTAACATAATAAGTAATCATGAATCATGACGAATTCCAACCAACTGACTCGGGAGATAAGCTCCGTAATATATCCCAAAGCCGTTCTCATCGCCTATGTCAGCGAGGACGAGAAGAAACATTTCCTTGAGATGCGTGCAATAGATCAAAATGGCAATATGGGTGAAGGACGTCCGGTGACCTTGGAGTTCATGAACGATCTTGTGAGGAATTATTCGGAAGTCCATGACGGCACTCCATGCGGTATATTGCCGTCAAATCTGCTGTATTGCGATACACGCAAGGGATCTGAACGGTACGTATGGTACAATCCGCCGCAAAGACGAATGATGTACTTTGTGGAAAGCCTCAAAATTGAGAATGCGGAATACAATGTTCCGGGAGTGATCTATGAATCAAAGGAAGGTGGCGGAATGAACGTGTATGCCTTCAAGGGAGAAGTCCCAACTCCGGAGACGAACCTGTATGCCGCCCCGTTTTTTAATGTCACGGGGGCCAATGTGTGTATGGGGAATCCGAAAATTGAAAGTCCGAGGAAACCGACATTCGGAACCTTTCTGGAATATCTTGAGAAAAGGTTCTGGCTGACGGAGTTCTCACACCTGGGCGGAGGCCGTAACCCAACGAAATCCAACCTTGTGCTGGTGACAAAGGATGCACGCGACAGGCCGTTCAACCTTGATGAGCTAATTCCTCTGAATAATCTGAAATTAAACGACATACTGAAATGAAACGCGTACATTACATTCATAATTACCTGCTCAATCCACAACATCCGGTTACGGTGAATCTCATAGGTACAGGCGGCACCGGGTCACAAGTGCTTACAAACCTCGCAAGGCTCGATGTGACGCTGAGGGCGTTGAACCATCCCGGTCTGTTTGTAACAGTATATGACCCCGACATAGTTACCGAGGCCAATATCGGGCGTCAGCTTTTCGGATGGTCGGATATAGGATTGAACAAGGCGCAGTGCCTGGTGACACGGATAAACAATTTCTTCGGGAACGACTGGGCTGCAATTCCCGGATTATATCCTGTAAGCCCCAAGGATGCACGTATGGATAATCTTGCAAACATAACCATCACCTGTACCGACAATGTGAAATCACGTATGGATTTATGGAAAGTACTGAAAGCTGTACCGGAATCAGCCTCCTCCAATCACGGCACACCGATATATTGGCTTGACTTCGGCAACTCGCAGTCAAGCGGACAGGTGGTATTGGGAACCGTGCCGAGAAAAATAAAGCAGCCCGAATCACATCTTTATGAAACGGTAAGCTCACTGAAAGTGGTGACACGCCTCGTGCGGTACTCAAAAGTGAAAGATAATGATTCTGGTCCGAGTTGCTCTCTTGCCGAAGCATTGGAAAAACAGGATCTGTTCATCAACTCAACATTGGCACAGCTCGGATGCAATCTGTTATGGAAAATGTTCCGCCACGGCATGATAGAGTACCATGGGCTGTATCTGAATCTCTCCACCATGAAAGTAAATCCTATCCTGATTTAACAGATATATTACACCTGTACATGAATCTCAAATTTCTTTCTTTTATTGGAGAGTAGATATAATGATTCTAAATTTAAGCATATAAATCTTTGCGGTCTAACGAATTTAGACTAACTTTGCACTATAAATCTTAAGTTGAAGATAATGGAACAACTTACCAAGCGTGAAGAAGAAGTGATGAACAAGTTTTGGGAGAAGGGTGAAGCTACCGTTAAGGAGATTATCGCCACTTATCCCGAACCTCGTCCAAGCAGAACCGCCATATCTACATTCGTGAAGTTTCTTGTTGATAAGGCTTTTTAGGCCACAAGCCGGCAGGAAACAACGGATTCATCTACTATCCCCTTATAGAAAGAGAGGAGTATTGTGGTAACAATCTGAAAAATGTCGTTCAGCGATATTTCAACAATTCCATTCGTGGAGTGATAAGCACTCTTGTAAGGGACAGGAAAATGTCAGACGATGAAGTCCAGGAGTTGATAAATCAGGTGATAGAAGGCAATCACCAAGAATAAGGCTGATAACAATATGGATAACGAACTGATAGGATTATGCAGTAAGATAAAAGCAGATATTTCCAATGAAAGCACATTTCATTTGGGGATTGAAAATTTGTTGCTGTTGCGTAAACGATTGTTCAACGCCATATTACAATTAAAAGCGGAATTATGTCGTGATGATTTTAATGCTATGCCATTCATAGGAGAGGATGGCTTTCACAGCAAGACAATCGCTTATTCCATCTGGCATATATTCCGTATTGAGGATATTGTCAGCCATGCTCTGATTAACGGAGATGACCAAATATTCTTTTCCGAGAATTTTCAAGAGCGCATCGGTTCTCCGATAATAACTACCGGCAATGAACTTGTAAAACAGCGTATCGGTGACTTTTCGGAAAAATTGGATTTAGAGGCACTATATCAATACTCTACAAAGGTCAAAGCTAATACTGAGTTTATGATCAAGAATCTGGTATTCGCAGATTTGAAGCGTAGTTTTACAATCGAAGATAAATTACGTCTTGAATCCTTATGTGTAGTAAGCCAATCCGATAATGCAAAATGGTTGATAGATTATTGGTGTGGCGAGGATTTGAAAGGGCTGATTCTTATGCCGTTTTCCGAGCATTGGATGGCTCACATCTACGCTTGTATGCTAATTAGGAACAAACTGTATTCAAAATGAGAAAGTTACTGTTTATAATTATATATTTGTCTTTTATATCGCCTGCTTTCGCTGATGGAAACAAGGCGATAGAGAATGCTTTGCAGGAGTATATCAAAGGGAAAGATGCCCGGATAGGTGTCGCGGTCATTATCAATGGCAAAGACACCGCTTCTGTCAACGGCAATCGGGATTTCCCTATGATGAGCGTAGTCAAATTTCCGCTGGCTCTGACGGTAGCGCACTGGATAGATACTAACGGTATGTCGCTGAACGATTCCATAACATTCAGGAAGAATGACTTGGACGAGGACACATATAGTCCAATGCTCAAAAAGTATGGTAAGAGCCGAAATGCCATGACTGTAAGAGAACTGCTTGAATGGTCTTTGGTTGAGAGTGACAACAATGCGGCAGACATACTCCTGCATCGCGTCGGTGGAACATCGGGAGTAACATCAATAATGAGGCAAATGGGTATCTCTGATGAGATTGTAATCGGAGCCTCGGAAGAAGATATGCACCGTGATCCATACCTAAGCTATCTTAACCGTACCACACCTTTGGCAATGGCGCAACTCTTTAACAGATTTGATGCTGAGATGAGGAACACATCACTATCGTATTCCGTAATCGCAACTATGCTTGAACAATGCCGTACCGGAATTGACAGGCTTGTTGCTCCCTTATTGTCAAGTGATGCCACGATTGGACATAAAACCGGCACAGGCTTCCCGACACCTGACGGACGCATATCAGCCATAAACGACTGCGGATATGTTAACCTGCCCAATGGTGTGAGGTACTCCATTGCGGTATTTGTTGCTGACTCCGGCTATGACATGGCAAGAACATCAGCTATCATAGCAGAAATTTCCAGAATAGTCTGGATTGGTTTGACTGGATAGAAGAAAGAAGTAAGAATCTGGAAGAAAGAGAATTATCCTGGCTATTCTTTGAGTGAAAACGCAGTAATAAAATAGATTGACAATATGGACAAATATAAAATTAGAAGTTGGCATAAAGCAGATTATTCCACTTTGGCAAAATATCTTAATAACAAAAAGATATGGGATAATTGTCGGGATAGTCTGCCATATCCTTACTCGGAAAGCGATGCACAACAATTCATCCAATTTGTGTTAAATCAAAACGAGCAGAATAATTATTGCATTGAAGTAAATTGTGAGGCTGTCGGAAATATTGGTTTTACTCGTGGCGTTGACGTAGAACGCTACAATGCTGAATTAGGATATTGGCTTGCCGAGCCTTATTGGAGTAAGGGCATTATGACTAAAATGTTGGCATTTGCTATTGGTAACTATTTTTCCAATACAGATGTTATTCGTATTTATGCAAATGTCTATGCAGATAATATCTCATCAATGAGAGTATTGGAGAAAACAGGCTTTCGCAAATGTGGCATACATCGTGATGCCTGTTTCAAGAATGGGAAATTTTTAGATTGCCATTATTATGAATTGCTAAAAGTTGATTTTGGCAATCTTGAACCACAAAAATGACTTGATAAATCTCAATATATGGAACAAAAATTTTGTCAAAGTTGCGGGATGCCGCTTACTGATGCAAATATCGGTACAAATTCTGACGGGAGTAGAAGCGAGGACTATTGTGGCTACTGCTATAAAAACGGTGTGTTCTTGCAGGACTTCAACATGAATCAGATGATTGAGTTCTGTACACAGTTTACCGACCAGATTAACAAGGAAACCGGTTGGAATCTGACACCACAACAGGCAAAGGCTCAAATGCAGCAACTCTTTCCGACGTTAAAACGCTGGAAGCAGAAAGATGAGAGAAGTTTGATTGAAAAGGCAGCACATCTTCTTTCTCAGTGCAAAGAAGTTACGTTAGCTTCGGTCAATGCGGACGGTTTTCCGCGTCCTGTGCCTTTGGATAAAATCCATTCGGTAGGTTGCAATGATGTCTGGGTAGTCACTGCTGCTGATTCGGAGAAAGTCAGGGATTTCAAAGTCAATTCTAAAGCTGGACTGTCATATTCGTTTTACGGCGATAGTGTCGCGTTGCGAGGCACAGTTGAAGTCATTAAAGATGATGAAACCCGCAAACGGATGTGGCAGGAGCATTTTATAAATTACTTCCCAGCCGGCCCGACAGATCAAAACTATGTGCTTGTGCATTTCATCGGCAAGGAGGCGACCATCTGGATAAACCATGAATTTACACATATTACTATATAATTCTATAAACTATGCGAAATCCGGAACAAACAGTCGGCAATATGGCTGACAAATTAAAAACCGCCTTCATCGGTTCTGTTGACGAGCAAGGATTCCCGAATGTCAAGGCGATGCTCCAGCCTCGGAAAAGAGAAGGTATAAAAGTATTCTACTTCACAACAAACACATCCTCGATGCGTGTGCGTCAATATCTCGCAGACAACAAAGCCTGTGTATATTTCTGTGACAACCGCTTTTTCAGAGGTGCAATGCTTCGCGGAACAATGAAAGTGCTGACAGATGCACAAAGCAAGGAAATGATTTGGCGTGACGGAGATACGGAATATTATCCGGAAGGTGTCACCGATCCCGACTATTGTGTGCTTAAATTCACTGCAATTTCCGGACGCTTTTACAGCAACTATCATTCGGAGGAATTTTCGGTTGATTGAATTTGTCCGTTTTTTACTATCACGGCAGGATATTTCGCCATAATTTTGTTAGATGCAAACTTTCAGAGTTATACAACCATCTGATATTCTGAAGCCATTTATCCGATATTATTGGATATTACAGTCTTCATCGTCAGGCAGCGTATCACAGCGCACGTTGCCTATGGGTTGTGCATCCCTTGTATTCCATCGTGGCGAAAGATTGCGGATTATCAACCGTCAAGAATTACAGCCCCGCAGTTTTATTTGCGGTCAGGAAAGCGGATATTCAGAGATAATCGCGACAGGAAATATCGAGATGATTGTTGTCGTATTCCACCTCATACGGCAAAGATGTTTTTCGGTATGCCTGTCAATATCCTCCGTGACAGGAACGTTGCATTGTCCGATATTGGAGACATGGCACTGCTTGATCTTGCAAAAAAGATTGAAGAGTGCGAAGATCAGGATGCCTGCATTGATTTGATTGAATCCTATTTATGCAAACGGTTGATTCATGAAACGTCGTACCATTTGCCTCGGCTTGCAGAAGTAATCCGTTACATAAACAATTCAAGACAGGGTAATATCAAAACGCTTGCTGATATTTCATGTCTGAGTGAAAAGCAGTTCTGTCGAGTTTTTTCAGATAATGTAGGAACAACGCCAAAGGAGTTTATGCGTATAGTAAGGCTTCAACGCATATTATCGGCAATGCAGCACAATCCTGAAATTGGGTTTGCTCAACTTTCTTATGATTGTGGATTTACAGACCAATCTCACATGATTAAAGAGTTCAAGCTATTCTCCGGATACACTCCAAAAGAGTATATCGTCCGACACTCTCCTGTCTCAGACTATTTTACATACTGAAAAATAGCGGTTATACAGCCCTGCATTTGGTTGTCACCGATTATTTTTATAATTTTGTCACTACTTGGTGACATTATATAAGATGGAATTGAAAGAAACAGAAAAAAGGCTTCTTGAAGCCGTGAGCCATATCGTAGAGAACGACGGTTTTACCAAAATCGGAGTTAATCGCATAGCTAATCAAGCCGGATGCGATAAGGTTTTGATTTATCGCTATTTCGGTGGGTTGGATGGTTTGCTCGTGGAATGGGCAAAGCGTCATGACTATTATTCGTTTGCCTATTCGGAGTTTATTGACACCATTAAACGAGTTAAAGACGGTAACATAAAGCAGATTGTTAAGGATGTGCTTATGTGTCAGCTTAACTATCTAAAAGATAATGTACTCATGCAGGAACTTCTGGTATGTGAACTGTCAGGTCATTCGTCTTTCAAGGGAATTATCGAAGAACGTGAGCGTATCGGTCATAAATTGCAGGAGGAACTTAATAAGTTTTTGGATCGGGGCGGCGATAACAATATGTCTATCGCCATAATCATATCCGCAATCAACTACATAGTTCTTTTCACAAGGCAATATCATAAAATCAATGGCATAGATTTCAGCAAACCGGAAGCATGGGAAAGAATGGAAGCTATGATTTCCAAATATGTGGATTTTATCTTTGACAACAACTGTCTATGAAACATATCATTACAATAACACTTACGCTGTTTCTTACAGCTTTTGCAATGGCGCAGGAAAGAAACTATATTTCCACCTGCGGCAAGACAAAAACCGCTATCAAATGGACGGAGGAACACAAGGATGGAAAGATATACCTATATACGGTACAAGGTGGTGAGAAGCATGAGTATATATTAGGAACCGATTATAAAACCGAGAGTTGGAAGATAGTAAATACTTCTTCAAACACCAATCTATCAATCAGGTTAAATAATGGTATGTACTCCATATCCGGCAAGTTCAATGGGAAACAGATTTCAAAGACGGTGAAAAGTAAAGGCAAGCCGTGGTATCAGAATATCGCCTATAATGCGGGGCTGACCCTGAAAAACGGTAAATCGGCGGAATACGAGTGTTTCCGCCCCGACAACATAAAACTATATACCATGTCAGCAACCAAGAAAGGATCTGAGAAATTCGACGGGAAGAATGCAGTAAGAATCGAAGTCAGTCTTACCGGCTTTATGTCTGCTTTCTGGAGCTGTGATTATTACTTTGACACGAGTTCTCTGATGTTTGTAGGCTATAAAGGCGTAAATGGAGGCTTCGGAACACCGGAAACAAAAATATCAGTCGCAAGATGAAGACAATAATATTCTATCGTTCCTCATATAGAGGAAACACGTTGAAGATTGCGGAAAGCATGAAGGATGCCCTATCTGCCGAATTGGTATCTATCGACAGCAATCCGTCAATCGACCTGTCGGATTATGACCTTATTGGCTTTGGCTCCGCGATAAACTTTGCCGCTCACGATATACGACTTCAAAGATTTGTTTCAGGTCAATATCTTAAAGGTAAAAACGTGTTCGTATTTTCCACCCGTTGTAGACCTTTCTTGGGAGCATATCATAAGCACCTCAAAAAAATCATAGAGGCGAAAGGAGGAATTATAGTCGGAGAGTTTTCCTGTCAAGGATTTGACCGCACCGGGCCGTGGGTTCTGATGGACGGCTACAATAAAGCCAGACCGAATGAGCGGGATATGTTCAAGGCAAGACTGTTCTCGGAAAAGCTTCGGTGGAAATTGCATCCTTTGGCATTTGTTTGTAAAAATCCGATTGCAGGATATTCTGAAAGCATACCGATACGCCGCAAGGGTTCATATATAGTAGCCGGTAACAAGGTGGTGTTTCTCAATACCTCTACCTGTATAAAGTGTGGAAAATGTATCAATGTTTGTCCGATGCACATATTCTCACTAAAAGATACGGCTTTGCCGATGGACGAGAAAAATTGTATCCAGTGCCGATTATGCGCCGACAACTGTCCGACATTCTCAATATATATCCAAGAATCTTTCTTGAACGGATTGCGGATAGCCCTCAGGGAATCATTCAGTAACAAATTGCAGAATAATTATAAAGCTGAGGATAATCATCATTAGGTCTTTTAACCTAACACGGATGTCCGCTTTTTACTATCACGGGCTACGATGTCGCTGTAACTTTGCAGCGTACTAATCAAATAATAAAAAGTATGATTGCATTTTTTGAAATTCCCACCAATGACTTCGACAAGTCGGTGGCGTTCTATCAGGCACTCTTCGGCGAAAAGCTGGAAGTGTCGCAGTTCGGCGACGAGAAAATGGCCTGTCTTATGAAAGACGGCAAGAGTGTTTGCTCAATCTCCTCGGCCCCCTCGTTCCCCGGTTTCTCACCCTCTAATGGAGCGTGCTGGTGTATCTCCAATTAAAAGACTTGGAAGCAAGCGTGAAGACAGCTCTGGACAACGGAGCAACGCTCGTAACCCCCAAGACCAAGATTCAGGTTGACGGTTGGGGTTACTTCGCCATCATCGCCGATCCTGTCGGCAACCGCTTAGGGCTTTATGGCGACAAGTAAAGAGCCGAAAACGTAGGTTACAGTGGAGAGAACTACTCGGTTTTCTCCACTATCCGTATCTATAATCAATTTTTTCTGCCATATCATTTTGTTGTCTAAACAATTTAGACTACTTTTGTATCATCAAATCGTCTAAGTTGATTAGACTAAATACAAATAAAAGATATGAAGCCATTAACAGAAAGAGAAGAAGAAGTGATGAACTTCTTTTGGGAAAGCGGGGCACTCTCGGTTCGAGATGTCGTTGCCCTTCACGATGAGCCGAAGCCAAGTCGGACGACGGTAGCCACATTCGTGAAATTTCTCGAACAGAAAGGCTATCTTGACCACAAGGCCGAAAGCACTGGCTTCATATATTTCCCAATAATAGAGCGAGAGGATTATTGTGGACAAAATCTGAAGAGTGTCATTAGGCGGTATTTCGACAATTCCATTCAAAATGTTGTGAACTTCCTGATTAAAAGCGAGGAATATAGCGATGAAGAAGCTAAGGAAATAATATTGCAAATATCTAACAGAGGAAAGGAATAACAATGGCAGGCATATTTTTAGCATATTCATTATTGGCAAGTACCCTCCTGATTGTAGTCTGGGTGGTGTACAAATGCGTTCTTGCCAATATCGGATGTTTCCGGTTCAACAGGATATTGTTGTTGTCCAGTATAACGCTTGCTTTTGTTTCCCCCATCTTCATACTTAATCCCTTTTGGTTAGCGGATATTATGGAGAATAATATTGAAACCGCTTTTAATCCGGTAGAGGTTGCCTATATAGCCAATACGGTATCAGAGCAAATCACTCCGATATGGGATTATATAGTCACACTTTACCTTATAGGAGTTATTGTCATGACTATTTATTTCCTTGTTTCACTGGTACGGCTGACACTGTTCATTCTCAAAGGTGAGCATATAAAACAGGATGACTGCCGCATTATACTTCATCGCCATAACAGCGTCGCCCCGTTTGCATGGTGCGGATATATCATGATGCCAAGACGTGACTGGTACGAGTTCGCAGATGATAGTATGCCATGAAAAAGCGCATATAGAATGTCGCCATTGGATTGACTTGCTTTTTATGCAGGCAGCGATTATTATCACTTGGTATTGTCCCGCTATATGGCTTCTGCGCAATGAGCTTCATACCCTTCATGAGTATGAAGCCGACAGCCGTGTGCTTGCATCGGGCATAAAACGAGAGGAGTATCAGATATTTCTAATAAAAAAGACAGTTGGAGCAAGGTTCGCTACTCTTTCCAACTGTCTAAATCACAGTTCACTTAAAAAACGTATAACTATGATGTTATCAAGCAAACCGACAGGCAAAGCCCGTGTGCGTGCCTTTGTCATGGTGCCTGCAATGGCACTCGCGTTAATCGGTCTGGCAACCCCTGCGGTGTCAGCAGTAATCAACGAGGTATCAGCCGCTACACCGGTGGAGGATCTGCGCTACAAAATTACGCAAAAATCCGATTCTACCATTCGTGTGACAGAAAGAAATTCAGATGTGGTGGTCACGGAGAAAGCCGACGCGGCCGATGCCGTGCCATTCATCAGGACTGAAACCGCCCCCAACTTCCCCGGTGGCAAGGACAAACTGAGAGCCTTTATCAATAAAACCATCTCCTTCCCTGAAACTGCATACAAAGACGGTGTTCTTAACATGGATGCCGTAGTGCAGCTTACCATCGCCAAAGACGGAGTTGTAAAGGATGCCCGAATCGTTAAAAGCTCAGGCAAGACACTTGATGCCGAAGCTCTGCGTGTGGCGCATATGCTCCCCAAATTCCACCCCGGACTAAATAGCGGGCTGCCGTCGGAATCAAGCTACACGCTGGAGTTCAACTACTATATATGCAACGAATATTGGTCATCAAACGGCGAATAAAAACAGGAAGAAATACCAATAGTACAAATATCTTATCTGATACTTGGAGTGTGCCGTACTTTCAGTATGGCATCTCCTGTATCTGAAATATTCAATCTGGGACTGAACGGAATTTGGATTAGTGCGGATACAATTGCTTGATTTGTGACTGTATGGGTCTTTCTCACATATAGACAGCGGCCTAAAAAATGTAATGGGCGCAATTTAACAAATTGAATAAAACTGTATTATGAATAAAAATATGATTGCCCCATGCGGGCTGAACTGTACTGTGTGCAGCGAAGCACTGCGAAAAGAAAGCTCTTGCGTCGGTTGCCGGAATGAGGGTTACAAAGGTGAGTATTGCGCCAATATATGTAAGATTGTAAAGTGCGAAATACGGAAAACACTGCCGGACGGATTCTGTGACGAATGTCCTCAATATCCGTGCAGGGAGATTGTTGATAAGGAGTGCTGGTATGCCAACGACTATCCGATGATAGAATCGCTTATGGGCAATCTTGCCTTTATCAGAGAAAATGGTATTGAAAAATTCCTGCAAAGGGAGAAAAAGCGTTGGACTTGTTCTGATTGCGGAAGGATCATATCAGTTCATGACGGTATATGTTATGGCTGTGGTAAAAACCATACAGATAGAAAACATTGAATATGAAAAGTATAACAGTAAGTAAAGACAATATAGCCGCCTGTGGGCTGTATTGTGGAGCGTGTCGCAAATTCTTGTCTGGCAAATGCCCCGGATGCAAGAACAACGAGAAAGCATCGTGGTGTAAAATCCGCCAATGTTGCATAAGCAAAGGCTATCATACCTGTGCCGAGTGCGAGCGTGACGTAAGGGAGTGTAAAATCTATTCCAACTTTATAAGCAAAGTGTTCGCTTTGCTCTTCAACTCTGATCGTCCGGCTTGTATCAGCTATATACGGGAACACGGAGAAATAGCGTATGCAGAGGAAATGAACAAGCGAAAATGTCAGACAATAAAACGCAAATGATATGAAAACAAACATTCTTACAGCAATAATGCTTGCATTAGCCATATTGGTTGGCTCATGCAATTCTCCGTCAGATAATGCCCTGTACAGAGAATGGAGACTTGAGAAATACAACTGTATTGCCACTTCGTCATACGGACTGACACAGGTAAATGGAAATTGTGATTTTGTATTGCAATTTGACAACACCGGAGTATTCCATTGTACCACCGACTGCAATACTATCTCCGGCAGTTTTGAAAAAAGTAAAACCGCCTTGAAATTCTCCGATATATCCTTTACCGAACTGGCTTGCGATAACATGATAGTGGAAAGGAGTATCGTGTCTAATCTACCCTGTATCAAATCATACGAAATTACAGACGATTCTATCTTGGTGTTGAAAGATGATAAAGGTCATATTCTGATGGAACTAATCAGCTACGATTTACCGGATGAAAGTTTGTGTGGAAAATGGCGACTTGAAAAATACAACAGCATTGTTACAACTTCAAACGAACTAACTGACGTAAACGAGGAATCGGACTGCGTTTTACAGTTGAATAACACCGGATTTGTCTGCACCACTGACTGTAACATAATATCAGGCAATTTTGTCGAGGATAATAATATTTTGGGCTTCTCCAACATATCCATGACTGAAAAGTCAATAGAGGGTATAGTATCATGTGACGATATGGAATTGGAAAGAAGTATAGAGGCAAATCTACACTGTGTCAAGTCATACGAGCTAAAAAACAACACCGTTCTGTATCTGAAAGATACGTATGGTCATATATTAATGGAGCTAACAAAGCAATAGTTTTATAATGATGAAAAGAATAATAATTGCAGCTATTTTAGCCACTTGTTCCATGTTAAACATCATGGCTTCCGATGATAATATTTCGGGAGCGTGGCATGGTACGTTGAAGATAACTCCACAAGTGGAGTTAAAGATCGTGTTCAATTTCAAGACAGGAGAAGATGGCAAACCGTCAGTTATGCTTGATTCTCCGGATCAAGGTGCATACGGAATAGCCGGAGAAGTGAATTTCATTTCGGCTGATTCTGTAAATGTAACAGTTAGACGCATAGGATTGACGTTTACCGGACGCAAACAGGATGGGAAACTCACTGGGAAATGCGCACAAGGAACAATGAATGCCGACCTTGAATTATTTCCGGGCATTGTGGAATTAAAACGACCTCAAACGCCTAAGCCACCATATCCATACACTATAAAGGAGGTTCGTTTCAATAACTTATCAGATGGAGTTACTCTCGCTGGGGCACTTACTTTACCTGAAGGTCTTAATGAGACAACTCCGGCTATCGTAATGATTACCGGTAGCGGACTGCAAAACCGCGATGAAGAAATATGCGGACATAAGCCGTTTGCTGTCATCGCAGATTACCTTGCCCGAAACGGCGTTGCAACCTTACGATATGATGACCGAGGATATGGAGAATCAACCGGCGACGGCAAAAATGCCACCACTGAAGATTTTGCACGGGATGCGAAAACGGCAATGGAATACCTGCGCAAAGAAATGAAATTCAAAAATGTCGGAATATTGGGGCATAGCGAGGGAGCGGCAGTGGCATTTATACTGGGAGCAGAGAACAATTCGGGATTATTCTCAAATCCGAATTTCATTATTGCCATTGGCGCACAGGCGGTTCGAGGTGACTCGGTATTGATAGACCAAAGTGCGACAATGCTGGAACAGGGCAACATGCCGGCGAATATTGTATCGGATTATGTTGAGGCATTGCACAAGATGTATGAACTGAAAATAAGGGAGGGTAACAATATGGCAGTTGAAAATATTGAGGCTATATGTGCAAATTGGAAGAATACTCCCGTTCACACACCTTTGAAAGCCAATCTGAAAAAGATTGCAGCCGACAATAACCTGTGGTTAAATTTCTATATCGGTTTTTCACCGGCGGAAAGCATTGCAGATACGGATTGCCCTGTATTCGCACTATACGGAGAAAAAGATATACAAGTTCGCCCAGAACTGAATATGCCTCAAATGCAACGACTCGCCCCGAAAGCGACCGTGAAACTTTATCCCGGACTTAATCACCTTTTCCAGCACGCTCAAACGGGCGCAGTACAGGAATACGGCACAATTGAGGAAACGATCTCCCCCGAAGTCCTTCAGGACATAATTGATTTTATCAAGAAGTATAAATAGTACAATATTGTATGAGTCTGGCACGTAAAATAGTCACATCAGGGTATATCTTGATATTTATCTTAATAGGAATGATTATTTATTCCTATTATTATGAATGGGTTAGACTCGAAGAATTGGAAGAGCAAAATCGGGAAACAAACAAATTGCAAGAAGATATCAATGATTTCAATATGATCCTTTCTGAATTTTCTCTTGCTGGTGAAGGGTTCTTGAATTGGGATGATGTGGATAAGGAACAATATCAAAAACAGCATATCAAGATTGACAGTATATTATTTCATTTCAATGAGATGTATCCTAATGAACATATTGACAGCGTACGGCAATTAATTGATGATAAAGCCAAAGGATTGCTAAATCTTGCAGATGTCATTTTTAAACAAAAAAGAACCAATGATAAAATAACAAAAGAAATTCCAATTATTGCACGAACGAGTAGTCAGGAACAGATAAGGAAACCGAAACGCAAAGGTTTTCTTGGCTTTTTTGGGGAAAAAGAAGAATTATCTCCAACAGCTACATCTACAATGCTTCAAACACTCAACCGTAATACCATATCTCAATATGCAAATCACAATCGTCATCTTTCAGAACTTACCGACAGCATTGTGGAGCGTAATAAGATGTTGAACACCCAACTTAATAAAATAATACGGCAACTTGAAGATAAGTCCCGTAATAATCTTCGATGCAGAGAGAATGAGATCTCCATTATGCGTGAACGCTCATACAGACAAATGGGCGGTCTTACTGTATTACTGATTGTCCTTCTTCTCCTATCCTATATTGTAATACTTTGGGATTTTCGGCAGAAAGAACGTTCGCGGCACAAACTTGAAGAAAGTATACGTCAAAATAATCTTTTGCTTGAGATGCGTAAGAAAATCATTCTCACTATATCTCATGATATACGAGGCCCATTGAATATTATTGGAGGAAGCGCAGAATTGGCATTGGATACAAGAGAAAAGAAGAAACGCGACAATTATCTTAAAAACGTCCAAATCCTCTGTAGTCATGTATTACATTTACTCAATAATCTACTTGACATGTATCGTCTTAACGAAGCAAAAGAGACTTCTAATAATATTCCTTTTAGACTTGGAGATTTGATGAAACGCATATCTACTGGTGCCAGTCATATTATTAACAACAAGGGACTTGTTTTTGAAGCTGAATTTAAGAATATGGATGTGACTGTTTTGGGGGATGAAGACAGGATAGAACAGATTGCAGATAATTTATTGTCCAATGCAGTTAAATTTACTCATACCGGTAAAGTTGCATTTATTGTTACATATAGTAACGGTAATTTGGATATGATCGTTAGAGATACCGGAATAGGGATGAGTGAGAATACCATCAAACGTATTTTTCGCCCATTCGAGCGTGCAGATAACTTAGAAAATATTGATGGATTTGGATTAGGGCTGACCATTACAAAAGGACTTGTTGCGTTACTTAGTGGAACGATAAATGTTTCCAGTAAAGAAGGAGTAGGTACAGAATTTCAGGTAACTCTGCCACTCAAATTAACTGATAGTTGTGTCAATAATTCACAGATGCAAAAATCGAATCCTGTGCACATGCCTCACAGTGTTCTGGTCGTTGATGATGACCCATTACAACTTGAGATTATAAAAGAAATGCTTGAACGCAATATGGTAAGTTGCACTATATGTAAAACGGCATCAGATGTTGTAAAGGAAATGCGTTCTCATGATTATGACATGATATTGTCAGATATTCAAATGCCGGGAACAGATGGCTTTGCCCTATTTGAATTACTACGAAAATCAAACATTGGCAATTCACGGAACATCCCAATTATAGCGATGACGGCTCGAGGTGATTGTGAGATTGATGCGCTCCTTGAATATGGTTTTGCAAGCAGCATTTTCAAACCATTTTCCATGCAGGAACTGTTGGAACATATTGCAAATATTATGCCTCATAAAGCAAATGGTGAACATATTGATTTTTCTATATTACTTTTAGAAGCAACAGATAAAATCAGTATTCTGCAAAGTTTAATGACCAGTTGTGATAACGATATTTCTGAGCTAAGGAAAGCCGCAGAAAATCATGATAAAATTAAGTTACGTGAAGTGATCCATAGAATTTACCCTGTTTGGGAAATGTTATCTATGGCGGATCGGTTGGAAATTTTGAGGGAAGAGCTAAAAAAATCGAATGCTTCTTGGAATATAATATCAAATTCCGTTAGAGAAATAACTCGTATTATCTTTGATATACGAGCCAACGCACACCGAGAGATTATTCTTTTAAAGGATGAAGAGCAGGATACTGATAGTTGAAGACAACGTAACCTTATCGCAGATGCAGAAGGACTGGCTCACACGCGAGGGATATGAAGTCATGACTGCAATAGATGCAGCCGTGGCACGCAGACTTATACGCAAAGCTGATTTTGACCTGATACTATCGGACGTACGCCTGCCAGAAGGGGACGGCCTGTCCCTGCTTGCATGGCTGAAGAAAGAGAAGCCGGGCATTCCGGTTGTCATTATGACGGAATACGCTTCGTATCCGGATGCCGTCAAGGCATAAAGATGGGCGCGAAGGACTATCTGCCAAAACCTGTACACCGGGAGTGCTTGTTCGAGATTGTGAAGGAACTGGTACATCCGGCCGTGACCATACAGCATTCGCTTGAACGGCTTTTCAAGCGTGACAGCGCGAAGGCGCGTGAGGCGTTGCATCTGGCGGAGCTTGTGGCCCCCGCTGACATATCGGTACTGATTCTCGGTGCCAACGGAACCGGCAAGGAGTCCATAGCCCGTACCATTCATTTCAACAGCCCACGAAAAGACGAGCCGTTTGTCGCGGTGAACTGTGGCGCCATACCGCCCGAACTCATAGCCTCCATGTTCTTCGGCCATGTCAAAGGCGCTTTCACAGGAGCAGATACGGACAAGAAAGGATATTTTGACACGGCGAAAGGCGGCACGCTTTTTCTTGACGAGATCGGCACGCTCCCTTATCACACTCAATCATCTTTGCTTAGGGTATTGCAGGAGAATGTATATATGCCTGTCGGTGCGAACTCAGAACGCCGTGCCGATGTGCGCATAGTCGCGGCGACCAACGAGGATATGGAGAATTCCATCACCGAGGGTCGTTTTCGCGAGGATCTTTATCACCGCCTTTGCGAGTTCGAGATACACCAGCCATCTCTGGCGGAATGTCCCGAAGACATCCTCCCGCTTGCGGAATTCTTCCGCAAGAAGTTCTCTGATGAACTTCACAAGGAGACCTCCGGATTCAGCACGGATGCCGAACGGCTTATGCTGGCACACTCGTGGAGCGGCAACATCCGCGAGCTTCAGAACCGGGTGCGTCGGGCAGTTCTTATTTCCAAAGTACCCGTTATTGCGGCCTCGGATTTGAATATCCGTAAATCTACAAGTGATAATGTCACAAAAATCGTTCCCGATTTGCGCCCGATCAAGGATGACGAGGCAGAAAAGCAACTGATTATCCGCACCTTGGAATCATGCAACGGCAACAAGACCAAAGCGGCGAGAATGCTCAACATCAATCCTACGACATTATATCGCAAGATGAACAAATACGGTATAGAGTAACATTTATGCCCTGACATACAGCCCTTCTCGCTACTTTTTTGTAACTTTGGGGCGTGAAATAGAAAAAACAGGTAGGCGTGTTCCGATATGCCTGCTTTTACATACATAAGTTCGCAAGAGTCTCAGACAGAAATCTGGTAAATTGAAGTAAAGAGCACTGTTGCGTAATACTTGTGCTATGCCTTGTCATAGCGTGGTGTTACGTTTCTCTTTACTGGCTTACCAGAGCCACTGTCTGAAAGCGTAGTCACCGCGCTTTTTCTTTTGCAAATAATAGAGAAACGACATGGCAACGGTACGCATCATAACGGCAATGACTATCGACGGTTTCCTCCCGGATGCCGACAATCCCCGTATGCATTGGCTTATGACCGATGCCAAAGGGTTCCGGCACTGGCATGACATAGGCACATACACACTCCAAGCGGATTACCCGGTCCTTGATCTTGTGTGTGACAAGGACAGCGCCGACAAATACTGCATATACACCACTGAAGTGTCTGATCTGGACGGTATGGAACTTATGACACGGCTCTTCCGTTACAATATAATAGACGAACTGGTAATCCATATTTTGCCTGAGATTGCAGGAACAGGAACCCATACCTTTCAGAACGGCGTGCCGTCAGGGTGGATATTAAGCAAATCCACCCGGTTAAAGAACGGGATTTGCCGAAACATCTACCGGCGCAAAGCGCGATAATCTCGCAATAGACTATTGCATACCGCCGGAAAGTCTTGCAAAATGCAAGACCTCTGATTTCCATCATTTTACGTTTGAATCTTTTTATCGTACTGATATTCTGATGAATATCGGTGTCTTGTCATGCCTTTTGGTGGCGGTGGCACGGCATTAGCCAATATATGTAGTATAACCGATTGCGCAACACGGTGTAAGAAAAAACATTCATTTACATCAAAAAAATCAGCTATGCTATATAATGAAACAGTGCATAAGATGTTTACCTCCCTCATGGAACGCTTTGACAAGATGGAGCGAGCGTTCGAGCGGATGAACAAGCTCAAGGATTGTCTGGACGGCGACACGCTGCTCGACAACTACGACCTGTGCCGGTTGCTCGGCGTCACCAAGCGCACCCTTGCGAGGTATCGCCAGAAGAAACTCATCCGCTATTACATGATAGACGGGCGCACCTACTACAAGGCATCTGAGATACAGGATTTCCTACAGATGAAAGGGAAGTCGCTACCCGCCGCCGTGAGCCGCTGAAACATATCGTAAAATCTAAAAAACGTAACATCATGGAAATAATAAGCATGGACATCAGAACCTTCGACGCCCTGTTCGCCAGAATCAGGGAAATCGAGGAAAAATCCGAACTGCTGAGCCGTAAGCATGAGGACATCGGCCTTAAGAAATGGCTCGACAACGAGGATGTGTGCAACATCCTCGGAATCTCAAAGCGCACCTTGCAGACCTACCGCGACAAAGGCATCCTGCCGTTCAGCCGCATCAGGAACAAGCTCTTCTACCGTCCGGAGGATGTAGAGAGACTATTACAGTCGTCGTATCACCCAAACACATCACAGCTATGAGCCATTATTTTATCGACAGGCAGGATCCGCGTGTGGCGGACCTGTTGCGCCGCCTCGGAAACATCGGGCAGGCACTCGGACAAGTTGAATCGGTCGCACGCCCCATGTTCAAGGGGGACAGGTTCCTTACTGACGAGGAGCTGTCGCGCCTGCTGAAAGTGAGCCGGCGCACCTTGCAGGAATACCGTACCGCGCGTCTTATCCCTTACTACATTGTACAGGGAAAGGCCCTGTACCGGGAATCCGAGATACAGAGCCTTCTTGAAAAGGCGCACCGAAAATGCGTGGAGGAACAGAAGTGGCTGTAAGAGCCGCTAAGTTCCGCAATATGCGCCACTATCAAACATAGGCGGGAACGGTCTGCAATCACAGGCCGTTCCCCGTCTTGTTCCTGAAATTATACTTCCTTCTCTTTGTCATCTCCTTGTCCTGGCTTTCGTCTATCAGGGTGATTCCAGAGCCGGATGCCTGCATACGCAGACGCTTCATGTCCTCATCCACCTTGCGGTCGGTCACCTGGGCGTAAATCTGGGTCGTGGTAATGCTCTTGTGTCCCATCATGCGGCTGACAGTCTCAATCGGCACACCCATCGAAAGGGTGATATGTGTTCCAAAATTATGTCTCGCCTTGTGAAATGTGAGATAGAAACCGTATTTCTCGCCGAGCTGCCGGGTAAGTTTTATCAAATAGGTTCTGCTATACAGGTTGAAAATCTTACCCTCTTGCCGCTCATCCCGGTATTTCTCCATTATCCGCATTGGGATGTCAAGCAGGCGTATCGCCGAGCGGCTGCCTGTCTTTTGTCTGTTCACATGTATCCACCATGTTCCGTCGGGAGCCTGTGATATGTCATCCTCCGACAGCCGTTTGAGATCCGCGTATGCCAGCCCAGTGAAAGTCGAGAAGATGAACCAGTCGCGCACCCGTTGGAGGTTCGGAGCATCTATCTGCTTTCCCATAAGCAGTTTCAGGTCGTCAAGCCTCATGTGGCGGCTCTTGCGCCGTGGCAACGGGGGATGAAGCCTCGCATAAGGGTCACGGCGGAGCGTGCCCTGGCTGACGGCACGCATCGTCATCTTCTTCAGACGGTACAGGTGTTCGTGAACCGATTTGGGTCTGAGCCCGCGGTCTGCGCCGAGGAATACCTCGAAATCGTCATAGAAAGACCTGTCAAGCGCGCGGAGCGGAACATCCTCCATATCCCGTTTCTCGGTCACAAATGCCGACAGGTGACGGTAGGAATTGATATAGCTCTCGTATGATTCCTTGGTGCGGTCAACGCCCACACGCTTGTGAAACTCCTCGTTATGCTCCCGGAAAAGAGCCAGAAGTGTTGACGGCTTGCGTCCGATGCCCTTCGTGGCGTTTTTCACAAGTTCGGCTGTGACGAAGCCAAGGCTGCGTCTTATATCCTCGTAATGCCCGTTTATCTCGGCTGTAAGAGAGTCTATGGCGCGGTTGACAGTGACAGCGTTGGCGCTGCGCCCGTCGGCACGGCCTTTCTCGGGATTCCAGATGTCGGGATTCACAGACACTTTCGTCCCTATCTGCTCCCATTCGGCATCTATGCTGACCTTGCAAAGAAGCTGGCATGTTCCGTCCTTACGGATCTTTGTCCGGTTGATGTAGAAGAGTACGGCGAATGTGCTGCGCCGTTTCGGCGTATTGCAGTCCTTATTCTTTTTCATGACTATGAAGATTTGTGATTGTTAAATGGCGACAGTGAAGCGTGACGCTATCCTGCTGTCAAGGTCCTCGGTGTCTGTGCCGATTTTGTCATCGGTCACCTTGGCGTAGATCTGCGTCGTCGTAATCCGGCTATGTCCCAGCATGCGGCTGACGGTTTCAAGCGGCACACCGTGCGCCAGCGTGATTTCGGTGGCGTAGGTATGCCGGGCGCAATGATAGACAAGCCTGCGCCCGATGCCGCAGATTTTGGCAATCTTTTTCAGATAATCGTTCAGGGTGGAGTTTCCGTACATCGGTAACAGTCTGCCTTCCGGCGCCATTCCCCGGTATTTCTCTATAATCCTCAGCGGCAGTTCAAGCAACGGTATCTCATAGTCCATCTTCGTCTTTTTGCGCGAAGACCTGATCCAGACCGTACCGTCCTCGGTTGTTTCAAGGTTGTCTTCCGTCAGAAGACAAATATCTCCGTATGGGATGCCTGTATAGCAGGAGAACAGGAAGAGGTCGCGGACATGGTACAGGCGGCTGTCATGGAGCGGTGTCGTCATAATCCGGTGAAGTTCCTCCGATGTGAGGTACTTCTGCTCACGCTGCGGCTTCTCCGCCTCGTATCCGGCAAAAGGGTCGGCGGTTATGATGCCGTCGGTGATAGCCTCCGACACTATCATCTTCAGACGTGTGGCATGAAACCCAACGGTGGATGTGGCAAGCCGGCGCTGGGTTCGCAGGTAGACGTCATATCTGTCGATGAAGGAGCGGTCGAGAGCCGTGAACGGTATGTCCGACAGTTTGTATTCCGTTTCCAGAAATGTTGACAGGCATTTGTATGTGTAACGGTAGGATTTCAGTGTGGCTCGGGCCCGGTTCGCTCCGACACGTTTCGCGAAGTTCTCTATGAACGTTCCGAAATATCCCATCAGTGTCTCCTGGCCGAAAGCCATGCCCTGTATCTGGCACTTCACATCATCGGCGGTCACGACCATGCGCACAGCCGACAGTTCCTGATACACGGAAAGTGCGCTTGCCCTGATTTCGTCAAGCTGACGGTTGATTTTCCTCGATGCGGCACTCTTGCCGGTGGCCCGGCCGAGCATCCACGCTTTCGGCGAAGCCGAGAGCTTCGCGCTGAAAGCCGCCTCCGAGTATCTGCCGACATTTATGCGCCCCATCACCGGGCACAGGCCGTCTTCCGATATCTCGCTCTTTTTAAGGTAGAACGAAACCTTTAATCCGCTCTTTTTCATAACTCTATTCTTTGTTTGCAAAATTAACTGATATAGAGCCATTTGAAGGTATGCAAAACGTAGCGGAACCACGAATAGGAATCACAGAGGCCATCCCGGAGCCTATATTTCTTCGCATTGCCGGGAAAAATCGCTAAATTTGTAGTAGCAAAGATGCCTGACAAGCGGGTTCTATGGCATAAAACAGGGATAATCATCCATCGGCAAAACCGTCTTCAAGACCGGAATTCCGGACATGAAAAAGGCAACGGATAGGTAGCGATTCAATCTCCTAACCCTTCCAAAAACCGAATTTTCCGCCGAATGCACCCTTCGGACGAACAACGCCGATCTCTCCTAACTCTCAACACATTACTTTATTCCCCATTTATTGCCATAGTCTCGCGAATTCTTCGTATTTTTGTCTTTCAGTCCGACAAAAAATAAATAGTATGAGAAAAATCTTTTTAGCAGTCGCAACGGCATTAGCCATGTTCTCCTGTTCGCAGAAGGAGCCGGTGACTGTCACTATAACCAATCCGCTTTCCATTGACAGAAATGGGGAGATGGTAGAAATCTCTATGGCTGAAATAACAGGCAAACTACAATTACCCGATACGGCACAGGTCATCGTATCGGACGAGAACGGCCTGGAAGTACCTTATCAGATAACATACGACGATATGCTTATTTTCCCTGCTTCGGTAAAAGGGGATGCTTCGGCTGTTTATACGATTGCGGAAGGAACTCCGCAGCCGGTGGATGTGGTTGCTTGCGGACGCCAATACCCCGAACGTCTGGATGATATGGCATGGGAGAATGACCGTGCCGCTTATCGTGCCTACGGTCCTGCCTTGCAGGAGAAGGGCGAGCGTGCTTTTGGCTATGACATCTGGACTAAGAATGTACCCGAACCGGTAGTGGAAGATCGTTATGACGGCGATTTGAACCGGAAAATCTCCTATCACGTAGATCATGGAAACGGTATGGATTGTTATGCGGTAGGTCCGACTTTGGGGGGCGGAACAGCCGCTTTGTTCCCCGACAGTACCATTATTTATCCTTATTGTTACAAGGACTGTGAAATATTGGATAACGGTCCGCTCCGGTTCACTGTCAAGCTGGTCTATAATCCTTTGGTTGTAAAAGGGGATTCAACTGTGACCGAGACGCGTGTCATTTCCTTGGACAAGGGATCGCAATTGAACAAGACGGTGGTTACTTTTGACAATCTGCAGGCAACCACTCCGGTGGTGACCGGCATCGTGTTGCACAAGCAGAACCCGATGGGATATAGTTTTGATGCAGGTGCGGGCTATATAGCCTATGCGGACTCTACGGAGAATGCGGCCAATAACAATGGAGTGATTTATGTAGGTGCCGTATTTCCGGCTACTATAAAAGGAGCGTTTACCCAAGTGTTCTCCGAAAAGGAACAGAAAGAACGTGGGGGCGCTTTGGGGCATGTGCTGGCGGCCAGTGAGTATGAGCCGGGATCCGAGTATATTTATTACTGGGGTTCAGGGTGGAGCAAATATGGTTTCGAAGCCGATACCGACTGGAACAAATATCTGGAAGAATATGCTCAGAAGGTACGTAATCCATTGGAGGTTGCCATAAAATAATACATACGCAAGAGAGTATGCGTATGTATGCGCCACAAGAAGACAAGGTATTTGACCTTATCAGTCAAAGACCTTGAACTCATAGCCTTGTTCCAACAGCCATTCTATGGCACGGGGCAAGGCATATTTCATGTTTTTCTCTGCTTTGATGGAATCATGGAAGGTAATGATGGAGCCATTCCGCACATAGTGTTTTACTTTCCTCAGCACCTGTCTTCCATTCAGTTTGTTGCTATAGTCACGGGTAACCAAGTCCCACATCACGATCTGGTATTTATGTCGCAGCACCATGTACTGCATCCAGCGCATGTGACCATGTGGCGGACGGAACAGGTTGGTATGGATCAGTTCATTGGCTTTGTCCGTATTGGCCAGATAGTTCTTGCTCCGGTATTCGAATCCTCGGATATGGTTGAATGTATGATTTCCCAAACGATGTCCCCGTTCTACAATCATTTGGAATTCCTTGGGGTGCTTGCGCACATTGTCGCCCACCAGAAAGAAGGTAGCCTTGATCTTGTATTTGTCTAATAAATCGAGTACCCACGGTGTGATCTCGGGAATCGGCCCGTCATCGAAAGTCAGATAGACCGCTTTTTCATGCTTGTCCATTCGCCAGAAGGCGCGTGGATAGAGCCAGCGGAGTATCAGCGGGGGTTGTTCTATAAACATGAATGTGTGTGTCTTTTGTTGGTTATACAAATATAAAGGTGTGGATTCTGTGGTGAATCCACACCTTTTATTTACTTTTTGGCTGCCCCGCCGCCTACACGTTTGTTGAACACTTCATAGAGGTCTTCAAACTTCTTGGCATAGTGGCTTGCCATATCTGATTTTTTCTGCTGTTCACCTTCACCTTGTACACCGCCGGCAGCATTTGCGCGGGCAAGGCTCTTGTTGATCTCATCCAGAATATAGAAATTGCGCAGACAGTCCTCGTATGAACCTTGCAGACGTTGGTCATCCAGACTCAGGTACCAGGTGATGTATTCCACCGCTTTGTTTGCCAGATCATTCAGAATGGCTTCTCCCTTTTCTTTTTCACCTAACGCCAGATAATCATCGGCCATTTCTTTCGAACTGCTCATGATGTAATCGTGGGGTACAGTGGTGCTCGGGATTACTTCCGAACAGTAGTCAAGGGCTTTCAACGCCTTGTCTTTCTTGCCTTCTTTTATCAACTGGGTAGCCAGCTGTATAAACATACGGCGGTGGGTCTGGCACATACGCATCACAGTTTCGTCAATGTAGATATCCGGGTTGTCAATTCCTCCGAACTTGAACTTGTTCATCAGATTGTCGTACATTTTCTCGCTGTCGATGCGTGCGTTCAGCTGGGTGGTGTTGAACGGGGTGATGCGGTAGGCAAGACCTTCCTGCATGAAGTTGTTGCCTAAATTCAGATGGTTGTCGCTACCCACCGTAATAGCCATGTATAACGGACGTTCCCAGTTGGTATTTGCCAGCATCTCAAGCATCATCAGCTCGCTCTTGTACAGCATACGTTTGCCTTTCAGGGAGATACTCATGTAATCGGGGATTTCACCATGCAGAGAGTCGGGAATCATCATGCCCGAG
The DNA here is from genome assembly GCF_000614185.1 of Phocaeicola sartorii JCM 17136 = DSM 21941. Lineage (GTDB taxonomy): Bacteria > Bacteroidota > Bacteroidia > Bacteroidales > Bacteroidaceae > Phocaeicola > Phocaeicola sartorii. The sequence goes on from NZ_BAKM01000017.1 coordinate 52,433, forward strand.
CGTTTCACTGCCTCCTTGTCCAGCTTGATGACGATGCTGTCCGTCGGTATCAGCTGTAAACCTTCTTTGGGTGAGCGTACCCAGTATTTCAGAATATTTTTCAATTCATACGGGTTGTCTCCGAATTCTTTGGCGGCTTCTTCCGGATTCTGCTTGTAGAAGTTATTGATGCTTTCCATCACTTCCGGGCGTACAGCCACTCCTTCATTATGCCCCTGTACATATTCCAGACGGCTCCATTCGATAGGTACTGCCGGAGAGTCGTATGCCTGACGCTTCATTTGGTCGATGTACCAGTCTGTTTGCAGGTAACTCAGGTTACATACACGTACATCGGTACGGAAACCTTCCGTTTCCTGGTTGTACCACAAGGGGAAAGTATCGTTGTCACCATTGGTAAAGATAATCGGGTTACCTTCTTCCTGTACGGTGCTCAGGTAGTTTTGTCCGAAGTCGCGTGCCACATAACGGTTGCTGCGGTCGTGGTCGTCCCACGTCTGGCTCACCATTTGGATGGGTACGAACAGACAAACTACAGTTGCAATGACGGAAGCCGGTTTCTCACCCAGTTTGCCTTGCAGCCATTGGGCAATACCCGCCACACCCATGCCTATCCAGATGGCAAATGCATAGAATGAACCTGCGTATGCATAGTCGCGTTCGCGGGGCTGCATCGGTGTCTGGTTCAAATAAAGCACGATGGCCAGACCGGTCATGAAGAACAGGAAGAATACAATCCAGAATTGCTGGATACCTACCGGTTCTTCTATCTCTTCCCCATTCGGAGCCGTGATACGTCTTGTCTTGTAAGCCTGCCAGAACAGACCGATAAGTCCCAGAATCAACGGCAGGCAATAGAATACATTGTGCCCTTTGTTGTTTTTCAGGTCGGAGGGGAGCAGGCTTTGGTCGCCCACCAGGAACTTGTCCACAAACGGTATTCCGGTAATCCAGTTGCCATGCTCTATTTCACCTTGTCCCTGTATGTCATTCTGGCGTCCGGCAAAGTTCCACATGAAATATCTCCAGTACATGTAGTTCAGCTGGTAGATAAAGAAGAACTTGATGTTGTCCCATTGGGTCGGGATTTTAACCATCACCATCTGTCCGCACTGGTCGTAAGGAACCTGCACGCCTTTGATGCCGCCCAGCCAGTCTTCGTAGGCCTGTGCGTGTGCGTCGCTGTACATGCGCGGGAAGAGCATATTTTGTGCATACTTGTAATCAGTTTTATGACGTACTATTTCGTAGCTGTCTTTTTCATCGGGAGTCGCTTTCTCTTTCCGTTGATAGACGGGAGCGCCTTCCGTCACATCATATACACATCCTCCGTCCACTTCTTTCAGTGCCGGTTTGGAGGCGTATGTCTGTCCATAGAACAAAGGACGGGTTCCATATTGCTCGCGGCCCAGGTATTCGCCTAAAGTGAAGATGTCCTCCGGAGAGTTCTGGTCCATCGGAGTATTGGCGGTAGAACGGATCACAATCAAGGCGTATGAGGAGTATCCTACCATAATCATCATGATGCACAGCAAAGAGGTGTTTAAAGTACGTGCGCTGATCTGATATTTCTTGTTCAAATCAGCAAACAGATAAACGCCCAAGACTCCTAATATGATAATGCCTATCAAGGCGCTGCTCCATCCGTACCCATAAAAGGGGATGCCCAGCATGGCGATTGTTACCATGAAGGAGATGTTCATGCGTTTGCGGCTCTTTTCCGTATAGCTTTCGCAGACGCCCCAGATAATGGATGCGGCGAGCAGAATGATGTAGACTATCAGACCGCTGTTGAAAGGCATTCCGAAACTGTTGACAAACAGCAGTTCGAACCATCCTCCCACTTTTACTACGCCCGGTACGATACCGTATAACACGGCCGCAACCAGTACCATGGAACCTGCCAGTGCCAACAGGCTGCCTTTGAGGTTGGCATCGGGATTCTTTTTATAATAGTACACCAGTACAATGGCCGGAATACACAATAAGTTCAGCAAGTGCACACCGATGGAAAGTCCGGTCAGATAAGCGATCAGAACCAGCCAGCGGTCGCTGTGAGGCTCGTTGGCAACGGACTCCCATTTTAAGATCAACCAGAATACGACTGCGGTGAAGAGGCTGGAGTAAGCGTACACCTCGCCTTCTACGGCACTGAACCAGAAGGTGTCGCTCCATGTATAAGCCAAAGCTCCCACCAGTCCGGAACCCATGATGGTAATGAGTTTACTCAGAGTCATCTCGTTGTCATCGGGGCATATCAGTTTTTTCACCAGATGGGTTATACTCCAGAAGAGGAATAAGATACAAGCCGCACTCATCAGGGCGCTCATGGTGTTGACCATCCGGGCTACCTGGCTGGGGTCGCTTGTAAACTGGCTGAATAAGTTGGCGGTGAGCATAAAAAAGGGTGCACCGGGCGGGTGGCCTACCTCTAATTTATAGCCGGTGGTGATGAACTCCGGACAATCCCAGAAACTGGCTGTTGGTTCTATCGTCATGCAGTAAGTATAGGCTGCGATGGCAAAAGCTAACCAACCTACCAGGTTGTTGACTAATTTGTACTGTTTCATGAATATATTATTGTTTCGTTAACGTTCAATGGGCGCAAAGATACGAAAGAAAGTTGGAATAGGGGTACAATGGTCTGTTATTTAGTGTTATCCTTAGGGAATGCGGCAGAAAATGTTTCTTTCAGCCTTAACGGAATTTCTATATTTTATAGCTGGTCTGTACACTGTGTTCTGAAATTTCAGTTTGTACAGGCGGAGGGAATCGTCAGATTCCTGACTTTTTTCTACTCTATGATCCAGCTTGATTGATGGCTGGGTTAAGTTTTTTTGTGCGGTAAACCGGTATAGACCACTACAGCGGACTACCGTAAGAAACAGCTTGCTGATAAGGTGGATAGGGTTTAACCTGCCGCATAAAAAGCTTCGGCTACGATCATCGGATTTATTCGTCGTGATGATGGCATTTCAAGATGCGATGAGGAAAATTCCCATGTCCTAACAGTTCGATGGGGCATCCGAAATGCTCTTCCAGCCATTCGGTGGGTACTTCCGTATCGGGATGATAATCCAGCGTTTCGTTGACGCACGCTATGGTTTTTACATTTTGCAGCACAGTGCCTATATCATGGCTTACCAGGATGATGGCCCGTTCCTGGTTGATTTCTTCCAGCAGGGAGTAGAGTTTGGCCTCAAACCGTTTGTCAATGTAGGTATTGGGCTCATCCAGAATGACAACCTCAGGATTTGAAACCAAGGCGCGTCCCAAGAGCGCGCGTTGCAGTTGCCCTCCGCTCAGTTCGCCGATGGCACGGTTTTCCAAACCTTCCAGCCCCATACGGGCAATAATCCGGTTTGTCAGTTCGTGCTGTCCGGGAGTGTAACGGTGGAACAGGGACTTCTGTTTGTTGAGTCCCGATAAGACCACCTCATATACGGAGATGGGGAATTTCTTGTCAATGCTGTTGTATTGTGGCAAATATCCCATGGTCATTTCGGGTACTTCTTTTTCGTTCTTATAGAAACGGACACTGCCCGAAGCAGGCTTCAGCAGTCCTAGTATGATCTTGATCAGTGTGGTCTTTCCGCCGCCATTGGGGCCGATCACACCGAGAAAGTCACGTTCATATACCGTGAGATTGACGTGGCTCAGCACTGTCTTCTCATCGTAAGAGGCGGAGATATCTGTAAGTTGTATAATGGGATTCGTCATAAGGCTCTGTTATTTGGCAAGTGCATTGGCTACATTGATCATCTCTTCCCGCCACTCGTAACTTAGCGGATTAATGGGAACAACGGTGACTCCCAGCTCATTTGCTATCAGCCGGGCATTGCGGGTATCGAATTCCTGCTGGACAAAAATAACCCGGGCGTTGTCGCGGCGGCAGGTTTCTATCAGTTCTTTCAGATGGGCGGGTGAGGGTTCTTTTCCTCCTTCCTCTATGCTGATTTGCTTTAATCCGTAGTCCCGGGCAAAATAACTGAGTGCCGGATGATAGATCAGGAAAGTGGTGCCGGCATGCTGTAATCGCTCACGGACTTCCGTATCTGTCTGTGCGATAATTTGTTGCAGACTGTCCAGACGATGCTTGTAATAAGGTTCGTTCGCACTGTCCAGTTCGCTCAGGGCGGCGTAGATGTTACGGGCGATTACTGAGGCATTGCGTGCGGAATTCCATATATGTGGCTCTATACCCCCTTCGTGATGGTGGTCGCCGTGGCTGTGCCCTGTTTCATAGATGGGGTCTATCCCTTTTGAGGTATCGAATACTTTTAGATGAGGGGCGTTCGTGGTCAGCTTGTCCATCCAGGCTTGTTCGAAACCGATATGGCCGATGCGCAGATAGGCGGTGCTTTTATCCAGATTGACCAGTTGTTGGGGAGTAGGGTCGTAGGTTTCTGGGCTGCTTCCTTTCGGAACCATGCTGGTTACCTTGAATTTATCGCCCGCAATGGTTTCTGTGAAATAGCGCAAGGGTTCCAGGGTGACAGTCAGGGTCGGTTTCCCGGATGTGGACTGTTTGCTGTCACAGGCGGTAAACAGGCACATTATCAGTGCCATGCAGCATGAATAAAGGATGCTTCTGCCGGGATGCGATTGAGAGAATATGTGATGTCTGGTTCTCATGAATGTTGTTTTTTCTGTTTAGTAACAACAAATATACGCAAATTGCTCATTAATCAGGTACAAATACTCCCCAAATTGCTCAATTGATAAACAATTTCAGTATGTTTAAGGCTTTTCATGCGGCCGCTCTGTGGCTGTATGAGAAGCCTTAGTTTCAAGTAAGAGATTCTATATGGCATTCTATGCAGTCTTTATAGTTCTCTATAATATGCGCTTTATATTTTGTGGGAAGTGTCTTATCGTTTATCAATCTTTTTAAGATGCCATATAAGGCTCTCGTATTCGTGAAGAATAAGAATTGTAAAAAAATCCTTTCAATCTTTGTTTCATGTATTTGTCTTACTATATGTTAAGGAAGGAAGTGTGAATTTGTTGTGGATGATTGAAAATCAATGGGTTATTGTATGTCTGGAAGATGAAAAAGTATAAATCTCTTGGTAAGAGATCGACATTTCACGTGCAAAAATAAGGAAAGTTTTGATAACTAGTACACTTTTCGCGGAAAAAATATGGAATATTGTGAAAAAAAGTATTTCCTCTGGTTCTGCCAGTTCTGGTTTAACCTTGTATATGTATGGTTAATATCTTGATTTAAAGCTTGTTATTGTCTAATTATCGATCTCTTACCAAGAGATCGATATAAAAAGCCAATAAGAACGAATAACGAGTTTAGATGGAATACCTGTTTCTGAGACGTAAAAAGACGAGCAGCACTTCTGTAAGGCAGAAGGCATTGCTCTATCGTGCCACCGGTCGTGAGTGGATGGCGCAGTTCTCGTCACTGTCGGATGTTCGTCCGGCAGGCATCACCTTATATATAAAGGTATATTGTATCTTTTATAACAGTATATGTATAACCAATTTTTAGTTTTTTAAATTTATAAATTTAAATCTTTATTTATGAACAAAAAGTTTTTAAGTGCAGTTCTGTTCGGAGCCTTGATGGTTTCGTCAACAGGAACATTCGTGTCTTGTAAAGACTATGATGAGGATATCGACCGCATCGACAAGGAATTGGTCGATATCAAGTCGGCTCTTTCAGCTTTACAGGCAAAAGTTGACGCTGGTAAGTATGTTACCAACGTAGTGAAGAACGGTGACGGTATCACTGTAACTTGGAGTGACAATTCTACAAGCACCATTGAGACTATCAAAGGTGACAAGGGTGAAGACGGTAAGAATGGTACGGTTGTGACCATTATTGACGGTTACTGGGCATTCGACGGTGTGAAGTCTGAATATCCAGCCAAAGGTGATAAGGGTGACAAGGGTGATCAGGGCGAACCGGGTGATGCTGCCGCTGCCGGACACGATGCCAAGATTAGTGAAAACGGTTACTGGATGGTATGGGATGCTGAAAAGGTGCATACGTTGAAACAGAATATATTGCCGGTGGTGCGGTAGCTGCACAGGTGAAAGGTGGCTGGAACATTACTGTAAAGGATGAAAATGGTGATGAACAGACTATCTTTATCCCGAGCAGTGCTACTATGGGCTATATGGATGTCTTGAATGGCGCTAACCCGATGCGTGCACTTTATGGTATCAATGAAAAAGATGTTGAGTACGGACCGGCCAAAAAGACTTTGAAGAAAGGTTTGTACACCACTCTTGACCGTGATTTGCAAGTTGTGGTTAATCCTCAGGGAACAGATGCTTCTGCTTATTCATTTAGCTTGATGAACTCTGCCAATGTGGATACGGAATTGCCGTTTAAGGAAGCTGTTCCGTTTAAGGATGTATTGACTAGAGCTACTTCTGAAAATGCAGTATGGGTATTGCCTCATGACTTTGTCCGTTATGAAAACATTGACGATGCCAGAACGAAGAACTATCTGTTGTTCAAGGCTAATGACGGTGCAAAACATGCCTTGTCTCTGACTGCTACTTTGAATGAAACAACAATCAAGACTCCGTATGATTTGAGTGCTCAGTTGAAGAAGATTGGCGAAGTTTATGTAGGTTTGAAATCTTTGGAAAATTGTGCAGTTAATGTAGATTATACTCCTATTGTTTCTTATATTTCTCCGTCTGTAGATGCAGCTGCTGTATATGACTACTGGATTACTTTGGAACAATCTGCCAAGAATTTGAAGAACGCACAGTTGTATGGTGTGGAAATAGATAAAGAAGGTCATAGCTTCAAGTTCACAAGAGAGACAGGTGTAAATAACTCCATTGAGTTTGTTTACAACTACATTTTGATGGACGGTACTATCGTACAAGGTGATAAAGATGCTCCTCACTTCTTAGCTTATCAGCGTGAAGAAATGGCAAATGCTCATGAAATTACTTTGGAACGTCTGTACACTCCGATGGATGCTACAGTAATCTTGGATGCCAACAAAAACTATACAAATAATTATGTATTGACTACTAAGGCATACGATTTGACAACATTGTTGAGCGATATGTCAGATGTAGAAAAAGCTGTATGGAAGAGTGCTATTGCATCTCATTCTTATAAAATGGATTTGATTGGTGGTGAAGACGGTGCTGAATGGAATACTTGGTGGGAAAACAACAATACACTGGCATGTACTCCTGTCTTTGATGTTAAGAAGAACACAGTAACATTCAGTTTCTATGTAAATGCTGACTTGTATTACAATTACAAACTGAATAAGGCATATCAGTTGACAGTTACTGTTAATGATGAGGATACTAAGACTCCTGTTGCTTCTATCATCCTGCCGTTCGAATTCACTCAGCCTACTTTGGATATCACTCGTGTAAACGGTGAAAAGGCTATCTGGAATGACAAGAAGAATGTATTGAGCATCTATGGTGACTTGGTAAATGAAAACTATATGTATGTTCCGTTCTATGAAGCATTCACTACTGCATACGCTACACAATATAGCAAATTTGGTCCAAGTGCTAGATATTATACATTGAGTAATGCATACGAAGACGATGCAATTCTGAGAATGTACAATGCTAAATTCTTGGGTCGTAACTATGAATTATTAGAAAATGTATCACTTACGGACATTGTTTATTCAAGCAAGGCTGCTGAATGGAATACTTGCTTATGCTGGATATGTAAATGACGAGGATTATGCATTCAATATCATAGCAGATTACAAGTTCTACGGAGTATATCCTGCAACTAAAGAACAAGTATCAGACTTTACTCTGAGATTCGCTAGCTTGCTGGGTGACGCTAAGAAGGTAGAAGCTAAGAAAGAATTTACTTCTAACAATGTAACTCGTGAAGTAGTTCTGACAGATGCTGACTTTACTTTGGTGGATGCTTTGGATGATACATTCTATCTGTTCGACGGTGTTAAGGCTGACGGCAATGTAGACAAGCGTTCTGATATGAACCTCCGTCAAGGATTTGAAGAAGGTACTGAAGGATTCGCTACAAACTTCACGCTGGCTAATGCTAATGCATCTGCATACTATTACAAGAACGGTAACAAAGTTGCTATCCCTGTTTCTGTAGGTGCGGTCGACACTAATGCTACATTCGAAACTAATACTAACACCAAGACTAGAGCTTGGGTACCGGGTGCTACCAGTGCAACAAATGTTATCGTTACAGATCTTAATGCTAACGAAGCTATCAAGGCTCAAGGCTATGCTGCTGTTCCTGGTGGTATCATGATCCAGTTGCCTTCTAGCATTGGAACTACAGAACCTGTTACTATCGAATTCAAACTGAAAGATGTGTTCGGTGTAACTAAGACTCTGAAAGTAGTTGTTAAGGCTGCAAAATAAACTTGGTTAAAAAAACTGCTTCCCTCTCGTGGGGGGAAGCGGTTCCTTCTAAACAAATGAATTTATCAGGAAACGATACAATCCCAATTCAGATAAAGTTCATTTTTTCAACAAGATAAGACTTTCTCCGGTGGGAGAATCTTATATAATAAAAACTTTAAATTTATAAAGCGGAATCTCTGGCTTGTGATAAGTCGGAGATTTCTTTATGTATGCAACGGAAGCCATCTCATAGTGAGACTGCTTTTAGGTAAGACTTGACCTCTCATCCGTTTTTGCCTTGATAGTCTAATCAGACTTGGTTGCCCGCAGTATTTCGCGTTTTCCTCCCGGAGGCCGGGAAGGCGTTCTACTGTGAATCCGGCTGTTTGCAGCATCCTTCTTACCACCCCTTTGGCACAGTAGGTTGTCAGGATACCTCCGTCATTCAATACCTTGTATAACGTATCGAACAGAGACTGCTCCCACATCTCGGGCTGTTTTTCGGGGGCGAAGGCATCAAAGTAGATGATATCGTATAAGGGAACGGCAGGACGGCTGCCTTCCGCAGAGTTGAAAAGCCGGGTAAAATCGTCTTCAATTTTATGTAATGTGAACCAAGGGGATATCTCTGTTTCTGCATTCCAGGGCGCCCGATGGATGGCGTAATAATCCTCCTCATGCTGTTTGCCGATCAGGCGGGGATAGTCCAGTTGTTTCAAGGTCTCTTCGGCTAACGGATAGCGTTCGATACCTGTATAATGTACTTTCCGCCGGGTTTCTTCTGCCGAAAGCAGTGTCAGAAAGGCATTCAGGCCTGTTCCCAGTCCTATCTCCAGAATGTGGGGGTCGGAAGCGGGAGAATGCTTTAACCCCATTTCGATAAAGATATGTTGTGACTCCGTCAGTGCCCCTTTTACCGAATGATAATGCTCGTCCAGTTCGGGTACATAGAGCGTATAACTTCCATCTGCTGTTTGTTCCAGTTTCATCATTTTAATGTATTAAAGCGGAGGCTTCCAATACCCCCCATACCAATAAGGCGTAGCGGAGTATCTTTCCGATGGTCATGGCGAGAATGACAATCCATATATTGGCACGCATCATGCCCAATACAATGGATATGGCACTTCCCAAAATAGGGATAAAGGCAAAGAAGGCCATCCAGGCACCCCGTCCGTGTACAAACCGCTCCGCACGATCCATCTTCTCTTTTTTTACATGAAAATATTTCTCGATCCATTCCATATTGCCCAGATGTCCCATCCAGTAGCAGGTCATGCCTCCGGCAACATTGCCGGCGGTGGCGGCGGCTATACTGATCACCGGGTCCAGACCCAGCGGACCGACACAAGCTGCCAATACGGCCTCCGAACTGAACGGGAGGACACTTCCGGCTATAAATGAGCCCAAGAAAAGGCCCCAGTATCCCCAGTCAATCAGGAATTGAAGAATTGCATCCATAAATTGTATATAGTTAGAACTATTAATAGAACAAATGTAATGATGAAAAAGATGCCGGTAAAGCGGTTGTGGGTTAAAGTAAATAAATGCCCTGTTAAAATAGATCCTGCAATGATCTGCATCTGTAGCAGGAGGTCGAAATGTTGTGGCTGCAAGATACCCAGTAAATAAATCCAGGCTTCAACGGTAATCAGGAAAAAAAGGAATATACGTGTGCGTACCTTATCCAGATAAGATACATGAAAATAATGCACGCTGCTGACCAGCGATATCAGGGTGATGATTCCGCAGGATATGATTCTGTCCTGTCCCAATGACTCATAACTGATGGACTGAAAATGAATAAGTTCCTGTAAAGGGTGATAAAAGAGATTCATTTTGTCGTAATAGAACGCATAGCCGAAAAAGAGCCAGTAGGCACACAGAGTCCTATAAGCCCGGCAAAGAAGCTTTTGAGTGACAGGGATCTGAAACTGATCATTCCCAAATAGAACAGCGGCACAAAATAAAGCAGCTGTGGAAACAGCAAGCTTCCCAGACCGATGAAAAAGAAAGCATGGAATATGCTTCCTGCCGGATGGGGGGATTCGTAGCTGCTGAATAATTGGAAAATAGCGGCCAGAAAGGCGAGCGGCACAAAAACGGCATACTGGAAGGAATGCAGAAACAGGCAGGCTGTGGACAGGATTACGTAAAAGCTGACATGCAAGGTACTGCGTGTCCGTATCAGCGTGAAGGCGGTGTTTATCTCGATCAGCAGGTAAGCTGTCAAGGCACAGACCAGTAAGTTGATTGCATCCTGCCATTCGTTGCCGGTGATGATCCGGAGAAACAGGCATATAAGGATGGCAGCAGGGAAGGTGAATCTTCCCTTTGCCATATCTGTCTGGAATTTGTCATAGCCTGCCATGGTTGATAGTCCGCTGATTACAGGTCGAATCCAATATCAGAACGGAAATATTTCTTGTCGAAATTGATTTTCTTCGCATTGGCGAATGATTGTGCCAAGGCTTCTTCTTTATTGGCGCCGTAGGAGCTGACTGCAATGACACGTCCGCCGCTAGTGACTACCTGACCGTCTTTCAGTGCTGTTCCTGCATGGAATACAATGCTGTTTTCAATCTCTTCTACTCCGCTGATGGCAAATCCCTTGTCGTAATGTTCCGGATATCCGCCGGATACCAGCATGACGCATACTGCCGAACGGGGGTCTATCTCTAAGACTTTTTCATCCAGATTGCCTGCTGCCACTCCTTCAAGCAGTTCCACCAGGTCACTCTTGATGCGTAGCATGACACTTTCCGTTTCCGGGTCGCCCATGCGTACATTGTATTCAATGACCATCGGTTCGCCCTTTACATTAATCAGGCCGAAGAAGATAAAGCTTTATAGTCGATGCCTTCTGCCGCCAGTCCTTCCACGGTGGGGCGGATGATACGTTCTTCCACTTTTTTCATCCATGCTTTGTCGGCAAACGGAACAGGAGAAACACTGCCCATACCACCGGTGTTCAACCCTTTGTCGCCTTCGCCGATGCGTTTGTAGTCTTTTGCTTCGGGCAGAATCTTGTAGTTCTTTCCATCGGTCAGAACGAATACGGAACATTCTATACCGCTCAGGAATTCTTCAATCACTACGGTGGCGGAAGCATCACCGAACATTCCGCTCAGCATTTCTTTCAATTCTTTCTTGGCTTCTTCCAAGGTGGGAAGAATCAGTACGCCTTTTCCGGCGCAAAGACCGTCGGCTTTCAGTACGTATGGAGCTTCCAATGTTTCCAGAAAGGCTAATCCTTCTTCCAAATTTGCGGCAGTGATACTTTTGTAACCGGCTGTCGGAATGTTGTGGCGTTGCATGAAGCCTTTGGCGAACTCCTTGCTTCCTTCCAGTACCGCACCCGCTTTTGAAGGCCCGATAACAGGAATGTTTTTCAGCGCTTCATCTTTTTTGAAATAGTCATAGATTCCTTTGACTAACGGGTCTTCGGGACCTACCACTACCATTTCTATATTATTCTTTACTACAAACTCTCTGATTGCTGTAAAGTCGTCTGCTTTAATCGCTACATTCTCGCCTACATTACTTGTTCCGGCGTTTCCCGGTGCGATATATAGTTTCTCAATTTTGGGGCTTTGAGCAATCTTCCATGCCAGGGCGTGTTCACGTCCGCCTGAGCCTAATAGCAACAGTTTCATAATCTTATCTTTTGTTTATTTTAAATGGTCTTCAAAATAGCGTGTAATGCGTTCGTACAAATGTACACGGTCGCGTCCGAACATATTATGGCCGTCGCCCGGATACATAAAGAAGTCGGGCTGGGTTCCGGCATCAATGCAGGCACGGAGGAAACTGATGCTGTGCTGGGGGACACAAGTGGGGTCGTTGGCACCGATGATCACTTCCAGGCGTCCTTTCAGGTTTCCGGCTCTCAGCTTCAGGTTGGCGTTCTTGTAGCTTCGGGGTTGGTTTGTGGAGTATCCATGTAGCGTTCGCCGTACATTACTTCGTAGTAAGCCCAGTCGATGACAGGACCGCCGGCTACTCCTACTTTGAATAGTTCGGGGTAAGTCAGCATCAAGTTGGTAGTCATGAAGCCACCGAAGCTCCAACCGTGTACGCCAATGCGGTTATTGTCCACATAACCCAGTGATTTTAAGAAATCCACTCCTTTTACCTGGTCTTTCATCTCTTCGGTTCCCAATTGGCGGAACGTACAGTTCTCAAATTCCAGTCCCCGGTTGTCACTGCCCCTGTTGTCGACGGTCAGCATGACGTAGCCCAGTTGCGCCATGTAAATGTCCCATCCGCGGGCGTCATAGTTGCGGTTGTTGTGGATTAGCTGGGCGTGCGGGCCGCCATACACGTAGACTACGGCCGGGTATTTTTTGTTTGGGTCAAAATTCACCGGTTTTATCAGGCGGTAGTATAAGTCGGTCTTGCCGTCGGCAGCCTTGAGGGTACCGACAGTGATTTCGGGCATATTATATGCTTCCATCGGATTGGTGGCGGTCAGCAGGCTGACAGTCTTTCCCTTTCCGGAAGTGGGAACGATCTCGATATTCCGGGGAATGGTGAAAGAAGTATAGTTGTCTATCACATAGTTGCCGCTGCCGGACAGTTGTACATGATGCATACCGTCTTTATTGCCGATGAGGCGGCGTTTGCCTGTCTTTACATTCACAGCGTATGCGTTGCTTTGCAAAGGGGAAACCTCTGTGCTCATGATGATAACTTCCTTGGTCTTTTCGTTGAAGCCGAGGATGTTTTGCACCACCCAGTCGCCTTGGGTAAGCTGTCTGGTCTTGTAGCTTTCCCGGTAAGAACCTCCGGCTGCAGCTCCATGTGATTCCGGAGATACGGAAGTCTGGGTGTCCATCAGGTAAAGATGGTTATAGCCGTCGCGTTGGCTCTGATAGATGAACTTCGTGTGGTCCCAAGGCAGAAAGACGATGGGATGTTGAGGTTCTACATATTTAGTATGCTCCTCTTCGTAAAGGGGGGTACTTTTCAGCGGCTTTCCTGTTTCCGCATCATAGCAGCATAGCAGGGCATGGTTCTGGTCACGGTTCAGTTCGATGACATAAACGCTTTTTTCGTCAGGACTCCAGCTGATATTGGTGAAATAACGGTCGGTAGGGTCACCGGCTTTCAGATAAACTGTTTTTTGGGTAGCCGGATGGTAGATGCCGACAGTTACTTTGTGGCTGGTCATTCCTGCCATCGGATACTTGTCCGGCTCCAGTGTCGCTATGCGGGTGGAGGTGTTTACTTGTGGATAATCGGTTACCATGCTTTCGTCCATACGGTAGAAAGCAAGCAGATTTCCTTTCGGACTCCAGAAAGTACCTTTCGAGATACCAAATTCCTGACGGTGTACACTTTGCCCGCATACGATGCCTTTCGGTTCGTCGGTGACTTGTTGTGTTTTCCCGTCGGCAGTCGTTACAAACAGATTGTTGCCAAGGGTATAAGCCAGTGAACGACTTTCCTTGCTCCAGTCCTGGTTGGCGGCTTTAGGAGGAAGAGGCTGGCTCCATACTATTTCTTTTTGGGCTAAGTCAATCAGCACTTTGTTGGAAGTGGTATTTACCAATATCATCTTTTCAGCGTAGGGGAAAGATGCATTTCTGAAGTGGTTGATTTTCCCTAATTCCTTGTTTGCCAACAGTTCATTCACTTCCTGCAAAGTGATCAGTATGTTTTCCTTTCCATTTGTCGGATGGATGGTTTTTACCTCTTCTATGTCGGCGTTGATGCATACATCCCCCCACCATTGCAAACCATACAGATTCTGTGGTAGCAGGTTATAGTAATTGTTTCCTCCCGGCATCAAGTCCTCCAGGGTGAAACTTTTCTTGTCTTGTGCCCATGTTACAGATGAAATCATGATTAATAAGGCAATCAGATTGATTAATTTTCTCATAACTGTTTATTCTTCTGTCTTTTCCTTATTGTCATCAAATTTACGGGGTCTGCTTTTGAAATCATCGCGTCCTTCACGTCTGTCACCAAAGTTACGGTGCTCTCCTCTTCTGGAATCACCGCGTCCCTCCCGTTTGTCATCAAAATAGCGTCTTTCTCTGCGCTCTCCTCCTTTGAATTCTCCGCGTCCCTCCCGTCTGTCGTCAAAACCACGGCGCTCTCTGCGTTCTCCTCCTTTGTATTCTCCGCGTCCTTCACGTCTGTCATCGAAACTACGGCGTTCTCTACGTTCTCCATATTCTACTCTCTCCGTGTTGCGTCGCGGACGGGTTTCCTCCCGGTTGGGTTTGAATTCCTGGTCTGCATTCTCGCTGCGGAACTCTTTGTATTTACCGTCGAACAACTGATATTTGCGGAACTCACATTCCAATGCACCGTTGAACAGAGGTATTTTTATAGAAGCTTCAAGCCGATCTGGTCAAAACATTCTTCACGATAACTTAGTATCCATGCGTCATTGCCGGTGAAAGAGTGTTTCAGGCGTTCACCTATCATTTGGTACAGGCCCAGCAGGTCGTTGGTCGAGATACGTTCGCCGTAAGGAGGATTGGTGATGATGAGGCTTTTTTCTTTGGGTTGCTCAAATTGCTGGAACGGCTGGATCTTCAAGATGATCTCCTTGCTCAGTCCGGCTGCTTTCACATTGTGAGTGGCGATTTCATTTGCCTTCGGATTATTGTCATATCCAAAAATCCGATGTGTGAACTCACGCTCCTGTGAGTCGTCGTTATAGATGCGGTCAAACAGCTCCTGGTCGAAATCGTTCCATTTTTCAAAAGCGAACTCCTTGCGGAATACGCCGGGAGCGATGTTGCGTGCTATCAGGGCGGCTTCGATAGGAATTGTTCCCGAACCGCACATCGGGTCTATCAAGTCACACTCGCCTTTCCACCCGGTCATCAGGATCATACCGGCTGCCAGTACCTCATTCAAAGGAGCTTCTACGGCTTCCTGGCGATATCCCCGGCGGTGAAGTGACTCACCCGAGCTGTCTAGTGACAGGGTACATTTATCCTCGGCTATATGGATGTTCAGTGCCACATCCGGATGGTTGATGCGTACAGAGGGGCGGTCTCCCGTCTTTTCACGGAAATAGTCCACAATGGCATCTTTCACCTTGTAGGCCACGAACTTGGAGTGACGGAATTCGTTCGAGAAAACCACAGCGTCTATGGCAAAACTTTTATCTTTATCCAAAAAGTCTTCCCATGCGATGGCTTTAATCGCTTCGTAAACTTCGTCGCATTCTTCGCCTCAAAATGTTTGATGGGTTTTAGGATGCGGATGGCGGTGCGTAGGCAGAAATTTGCCTTATACATCATCTCTTTATCGCCTGTAAAGGCTACCATGCGTCTTCCTATTTCTATGTTGCTGGCTCCCAGCTCGGTGAGTTCTTTTGCCAGCACTTCTTCCAGTCCCTGGAAAGTCTTGGCGATTAGCTCGAATTCTTCCTTCATCTTATAATGATAATTACGTAATTTCAATTGATGGGACAAATTTAGTGATTTTCCGTTTGCTAATCAATTATTTAGGGGATTAATCTGTCTGATACAGTGAAAAAGAGGATGAAACCGGGACTTTCAGCTTCTTCGTGGGCTTCTTTTATCTACCCGGGTGGTCCGGAATCTTATCTCAAAAGGCATGATGGAGGCGAAAAATACGAATGGCAATTGTTCTATCTGGGTTGCAGCCTCTATTATGACAGCAATACTTCGGTCGGTTTTTACCGGAACTTTAAAGAGGAACACAAATGCACAACATAAAAAGGCGTTTGTCAAGAGGGAGGTAATATGGCATGGAACTTGGTACAAAGTGCAATGAAACTTGGGGCAGGATGCGATGGAACTTGATGCAAGATTAAATGGAACTTGATGCAAGATTTAATGGAGCTGGGTGCGGAGTCGTTAAAATACGCCTTTATGTTTTTAAGATAGATCTTCATCTTTTAAAAATAGATCTTCATCTTTTAAAAATAGATCTTCATCTTTTAAAAATAGATCTTCATCTTTTTTAAAAACAACTATACGTTTTTTAAACACGCCAGCATGTTTCGTGAACAGACCTAGCCTGTTCAGTGAACAAACCTAGCTTGTTCATCGCATTCCCCCGCTAAGTCAACATCCCCCTTTCTCCCGTCACCCTTTCATTTTATGTAATACCCACAGACAATCTGCCGGTTAAAACTGAAACCACTTCCCCTCACTTCCGTTTCAGCCGTATGTTTGTCTCCTTTCACAACCTAAATCAGGAATACGCACTGTGTACACATGAAGAGTGTGTGAAAGGAGGCTGAAAGGACAGTGGCAGGGCAATGACAGGAGTCCTTTCATAACCGGAACACCCATGGACAGGGCGTTTCAACGGTAGATGAAAGGAGAAAAGGAGCAGCCGGTTTTTATCGCTGAGGCGTTTAAAATGAAGATACTTCCAGCATCCCTACATGTGAATGAACAGATAATCATCCTGGATTGGAAATTATGGGTATCGGAGTCATGGACATTAACTACCTGTGACAAGTGAATTAATTTACTTTTGGGGAGCTGCAAGAATACCTGTTTTATGAAAAGTCGGCCATCATACCACTTTCTGTCCGTTCTGTAACGTCAGCATCTCCTTAGGCACACAGGCTTTGATTTTTTCTATCAGCATATTGAGCAGTGTGTGGCGGATGAAGTCGGTGCGTGTCACCAGGTAGATTCTCCGTGTGGGGCGTGGCATGGCAAACGGACGTACCAGCCTTTTTTGCTCGTCATTGAGTTGCAAGACGGCCAGTTCGGGAATGAATGTAATGCCTTTGCCGCTCTCTACCATGCGCATGAAAGTTTCCATGCTTCCCAGCCGGTATGCGATCTGGCAGGATTTGGCAGCTTCCAGTTGGCAGAAACGCATCAGTTGGTCGCGGAAACAATGCCCTTCGTCCAATAGCCACAACTGTTCACCGTTGACTTCGCTGGAACGGATCATTTCTTTTTTGAAGAGTGCGTTGTGCTTTGAAACGTATCCTAAGAAAGATTCATAATAAAGAGGGATGGAATGGAAATGGTCTCCTTCTGCTGCTCCGGCAATGAGGACAGCTTCCAGAACGCCTCCTTTCAGTGCTTCCAGGCATTCCTGCGTTTTCATTTCCGTAACTCTGATGTCCAGGGAAGGGTATTCTTCCATCAGTTCGGGAAAGAAACGGGGCAGCAGGTAGGGGGCGATTGTAGGCAGGACTCCTATGCGGAATACACCCTCCACCGAACGTGTTTCCTCCTTTACTATTTCTTTTATCTGATTGGTCTGCCGTAAGGCTATTCTGGCTTGTTCTATCACTTTCCGTCCTGTCAGTGTGGGTTGGACGGGCTGGGTGGTACGATCGAACAATTTGGTGTTTAGCTCATCCTCAAGCTTTTGTATCATGGCGCTCAAGGTGGGCTGTGTTACATTACAGTATTCGGCAGCTTTGGCAAAGTGCCTTAACTCATCCACGGCAAGGATATATTCCAGTTGTTGCAGGTTCATAATTTTCAGCTTAATAGATTTTGTCTATACAAAGATAGAAATTATCAGTTTGACACGCATTACTTTCTCCATTATCTTTGCATCAGAGAAAAAAATAAAAGTAATCAATTTAAAAATAGAACATTATGAGAACATTAAATTATATCAAACTGGATTCAGCTGCAGCTGCAAAGGTAGTGGAGTCATTGCAACAATTATTGGCAGACTACCAAGTATTTTATGCTAATCTCCGTGGGTTCCACTGGAATATTAAAGGGCACGGTTTCTTTGTGTTGCACAGCAAATTCGAGGATTTGTATAACAATGCAGCCGGGAAAGTGGACGAACTGGCAGAACGTATCCTGATGCTGGGAGGCGTTCCGAAGAACAAGTACAGTGATTATCTGAAAGTGTCGAATATAAAAGAGGTAGAGGGGATTACAAGCGGTGACGAAGCATTGAACAACATTCTGGAGACTTACAGTCATTTCATTGTGGAAGAGCGTAAACTTCTGGCCGTCGCTTCACAGGCTGGTGACGAGGTACTGTAGCTGTAATGAGTGACTATCTGAAAGAACAGGAGAAAATGGTGTGGATGTTGTGTGCATACGCTTCAAAGTAATCATTGATTTGCTTTAGTTTAGGAGCAGGGGATACCGGGATGCCGGTATCCCTTTGCTGTTTTTATTCGTCTTTGGTTTTCCGCTGTACGATACGTGCTCCTGCAGGTACATTCTCTGTCACCCAGATATTACCTCCTACGGTAGCTCCTTTGCCGATGGTGACACGTCCCAGAATGGTAGCGTTGGAATATACAATGACATCATCTTCCAGAATAGGGTGACGTGGAATGCCTTTAATGGGATTTCCATTGTCGTCTAGCGGAAAGCTCTTGGCTCCTAATGTCACTCCTTGATAGAGTTTCACATTATTTCCGATGATGCTGGTTGCTCCGATGACCACACCTGTGCCGTGGTCGATCGTGAAATGATGTCCTATCTGTGCCCCCGGATGGATGTCGATGCCGGTTTCCGAATGTGCCATTTCTGTAATGAAACGGGGAATTAAGGGCACTCCCAGCATTAGCAGTTCGTGTGCGATGCGGTAATTGCTGATAGCGCGGATAGCGGGGTAACAACTGATGATTTCGCCAAAGCATGTGGCAGCGGGATCACCGTAATATGCGGCTTCCACATCGGTGGCCAGAATGCGGCGGAGTTCGGGCAGTTTATTGATGAAACGAGCTGCCAGTAAGGTGGCTGTTTCTCTGCATGGTTCATTGTCACCGGTTGCATTTTTATTATTTTCCTGTCCGAAACAGAGTCCTGCCAGGATTTGTTCAGTCAGCAGGCCGAACAGGTTTTCTACATTTACCCCGATATGGTAGTTGATGGTGTGGCTGTTGACGGTGGAATTTCCGAAGTATCCCGGGAAGAGAATGGCGCGTGCCAGTTCTACGATCTTGTATAGAGACTTGGCAGAGGGTAAGGGATCTCCATCTTTGTGTTGGTGGAATAATCCTTTATAGGACTGGCTGTCAGATAATTCATCTACTGCCTGCGTTAATATGCTCGTGTAATTGAATGTAGTCATGAACAGAATGTTTTAGAAGGACAAAAGTAAGTAAATTCTATATTATTGCCAATAAATAGAATGAATATTGACTTTAATCCTTTATTTTTGCAGAAAAAAGAGCATATTTATGGTAAATAAGAAGAATCCATTTGCCTTTAAGGCGAAACAGGAAATGAAAAAGAAGACGGGTGGTAAACGGGTAGGCAAATCCAAGCCGGATAAAGCGAATAACCAATTGAATAGAAGGGTGAAGTAAATGAAACTGTAATTGGGTTGCAGGGGCAGGCTTTATCCGCCCCTGCAACAGGATATGAATCTTTATTTTTCGATCAAAGCGAAATCAAGTTGTTTTTTCTCCAGATTGGCGCGGGCTACTTTAATCGTAACCGGATCTCCCAAACTGAATTTCTTGTGATGCCGGCGGCCTGTCAGACAATAGTTCTTTTCATCGAAATCATAATAATCGTCACCAAGGTCACGCATGGGAATCATACCTTCACACTTGTTCTCATTCAGTTCTACATAAAGTCCCCATTCGGTAACTCCGGAAATGACACCATCGAACTCCATGCCCAGACGTTCGCTCATAAACTCTACTTGTTTGTATTTTACAGACGCACGTTCTGCGTTGGCAGCGATTTGCTCCATCTCAGAACTATGGTCGCACAGTTCTTCGTATTTCGTTTCCTGTGCCGTACGTCCTCCTGCCAGATAGCGGGTGAGCAGACGGTGCACCATCATATCCGGGAAACGGCGGATAGGTGAGGTGAAGTGGGTATAATAGTCGAACGCCAGACCGTAGTGACCGATATTATGAGTGGAATAACGGGCTTTTTGCATGGCACGCAAGGATACGGTTTCTACCAAATTCTGTTCTTTCTTGTTCTTTATGTCGTCCAGTAAACGATTGATGGATTTGGATACCTCGGTTTTGGTACCCGAGGTACGTATCTTATATCCGAAGCGATTGATAAACCAGTTCAGGTTCTCCAGTTTATCGGGGTCCGGAAGGTCGTGGATACGATAAGGGAATACTTTGGCTTTTTTGTTTTTAGGTACTTTACCGATCTTTTCGGCCACCGTACGGTTGGCCAATAACATAAACTCTTCAATCAGTTTATTCGCTTCTTTGGATTCTTTGAAGTAAACGCTGAGCGGTTTGCCGGTTTCGTCTATCTCAAATTTCACTTCTACGCGGTCAAAGTCAATAGCGCCGGCGGCCAATCTTTGTTTACGCAGGATTTGTGCCAGCTTGTTCAACTCCAGTATTTCTTCTTTGTAGTCGCCCTCACCCGTTTCAATCACTTTTTGCGCCTCTTCATAGGTGAAACGGCGGTCGCTCTTTATAACGGTGTGCACGATGCGCGAGTCTTTTACCTCTCCCTTTTCGTTCATGTCGAAAATGACGGAGAATGCCAGTTTTTCTTCGTCAGGGCGGAGGGAACAGATGAAGTTGCACAGCCGTTCGGGCAGCATCGGGATGGTGCGATCTACCAGATAAACAGAAGTAGCGCGTTTTTCGGCTTCTTTGTCGATGACACTTCCTTCTTTTACATAGTGAGTAACGTCGGCAATGTGCACGCCTACTTCCCATAATCCCGGTTTGATGAGGCGGATAGAAAGTGCGTCATCAAAGTCCTTGGCATCTTTTGGGTCAATGGTGAAAGTTGTGACATTGCGGAAATCTTCACGTTCCGCATAGTCCGCTTCGTTAATCTCTGCCGGAATTTTTTCGGCGGCGGTCTCTACATTCTTGGGATATACGTAAGGTAAGCCGAATTCAGCCAGAATGGCATGCATCTCGGTCGTGTTTTCTCCTGCTTTTCCCAAAATATCAATCACTTGTCCGATCGGATTCTTTGCTTCTTCGGGCCATTCTACAATTTTCACAACCGCTTTGTCTCCGTTCTTTCCGCCTTTCAGCTTGTCTTTCGGGATAAAAATATCGTTTGCCAGGGTGCGGTTCTCGGTCAGCAGGAAGGCATAGAATTTTTCCACTTTCAGTGTACCGACAAAGGTATCGTTGGCACGTTCCAGGATTTCTATCACTTCACCTTCCGGATTCCGGTTCTTGCGTTTGGCAAATAAGGCGATTTTTACTTTGTCATTATTCATGGCATGTGCCGAATTACGTTCGGCTATGAAAATTGTTTCTCCACCATCATCGGGGATGAAGGAGTTCTTGCCGTTGCTTTTACGCTGAAAGACTCCGGTCATAATCAGACCGTGATCGTTCAGTTTGTAGTGTCCTTTTTCCACTTCCTGCAGAAAATCATCCTCAATCATTTCAGCAATGATGTCGGCACAAAGCATTTTAAGCGGATGTGTCGTGAGGTTCAGACTGTTTGATAATTGTTTCAGGCTGAATGTTTCGTTTGGTTTTGTGTGGAATAAGCTGATCAGTCGTTCAGACATTTTCGCTTTTTTTCATACGTTTCCCTGCTTTTTTTTCTTTCTTTTTAGCCATAAGGGGATATATTAATGTATTATGTGCTACAAAGTAAACAAAATAATTGGAATAGCGGTTCAATAGATACATTAAATTTGGTTGAATCTAAATGAAACATGCTATCTTTGTCCGTTCTAAAACAATTGTTATGACTGAATTTGATAAGAAAATCAGGGAAAAAGAAATTTATAAAGTTACACTAGTGGGGAGTTTTGTTAATTTCTTGCTGGTTATTTTTAAATTTCTTGCCGGAATAGCGGGGCATAGCGCCGCCATGTTGGCGGATGCTGTTCATTCTCTTTCTGACTTCATTACGGACGTAGTGGTGATTCTTTTCGTGCGCATATCCAATAAACCTGTAGATAAAAGCCATGATTATGGTCATGGGAAATATGAGACATTGGCTACTGCTTTGATTGGTATGGCGTTACTGGGGGTCGGGTTTGGAATATTGTGGAATGGAGCAACAGAAATATTGGCTTTTCTGCGAGGCGGGGAGCTTCGTCAGCCGGGCATGTTGGCATTGATTGCTGCCATTATTTCTATTTTGTTGAAGGAGATACTTTATCAATATACGGTCAGAGTAGGAAAAAGATGCCACTCGCAGGCTGTTGTGGCGAATGCATGGCATCATAGAAGCGATGCATTGTCATCCGTCGGAACGGCTGCCGGCATTGGCGGAGCGATTTTGCTTGGCCTCATTGGGCGGTACTTGATCCTATTGCCGCTGTGATAGTCAGTTTCTTTATTATGCGGGTTTCCATTCAGCTGCTGATTCCTTGTCTGGATGAATTGTTGGAAAAGTCTTTGCCGGACAGTGTGGAACGTGAGATAGAGCGGATTGTGTTATCTTTTGACGGAGTCAGCGAGCCGCATCATTTGCGCACGCGACGTATCGGAAACAATTATGCTATAGAGATTCATATACGCATGGACGGGAACATTTCTCTGCATAAAGCGCACGAGACAGCAACCGGCATTGAACATAGATTGAAAGAAAAGTTTGGAGAGGATACTCATGTGGGTATTCATGTGGAACCGGTGAAATAAAATACGAAGAATGAATAACGAAGAATTTGCACAAAAGAACACTTGTCAATTAAAGAAAGTGCTGGTAACCGGAGCAAGCGGATTTATTGGCAGTTTCCTGGTGGAGGGAGGACTGGAAAGAGGCATGCAGGTATGGCTGGTGTACGTAAAAGCAGCAGTCGTACCTATTTGAAAGATCCTCGCATTCAATTTGCCGAATTGGATTTTGCCCATCCCGGAAGGTTGATGGAGCAATTGGCTGTTCATAAACAATCGCATGAGGGATGGGATTACATCATTCATTGTGCCGGTGTCACTAAATGTCTTCATAAAGACGAATTCGACAAAGGTAATTATGTCTATACCCGTAATTTTGTAGAAGCTTTGAGAACCTTGGATATGGTTCCCCGGCAATTTGTCTATATCAGTTCGCTTAGTATTTTCGGCCCTGTCCATGAAGATAATTATGCGCCCATCAGTGAGCGTGATACGGCAATGCCCAATACGGCATACGGGGTCAGTAAGCTGAAGTCGGAACATTACTTGCAGTCATTGGATGATTTTCCGGCAGTGATTTTCCGTCCTACGGGTGTCTATGGGCCTCGCGAACGCGATTATTTCCTGATGGCGAAGTCCATCAAGCAGCATATAGACTTTGCTCCCGGGTTTAAAAGGCAGGATCTTACCTTTATTTACGTGAAAGATTTGGTGCAGGCTGTTTATTTGGCGATAGAACATGGAGTGAGGCAGCGCGCCTATTTTGTGAGTGACGGAAATGTCTATTCCAGCCGTGCTTTCTCTGATTTGATACAAAAAGAACTTGGTAATCCGTGGGTTATACACATTAAATGCCCGTTATTTATTTTAAAAGTTGTATCTTTGCTCGCTGAATTTTCAGCGCGTTGCCTGGGAAAGGTAAGTACGCTGAATGCTGACAAATATAAAATAATGAAACAACGTAATTGGCAATGCGATATTTCACCCTTGGTGGAAGAACTGGGATATCGTCCGGAGTACCCTTTAGACAGGGGAGTAAAGGAAATCATTGCATGGTATAAGAAAGAAGGATGGCTTTAAATTTATTCAAACGGGTAGACAGTGTGAAAGGATTGTTTGCCGTAGAGAGCATTAGTCTGATATATAATGCCCTCACGACCATAATGGTTTTAATATTATTTCCTCGTATGGACCACCCTGTAATGATGCTTTCGGAGCGTGCGGGCATTGTGGTCATTACGTTTGCATTGATATACCTGTATCACAAGTATCCGTGTAAACTGACGGCGTTTATACGGATGGCTGTGCAAATGGCATTTTTGGCGTATTGGTATCCCGATACCTTTGAGTTTAACCGCCTTTTCCCCAATCTGGATAATTTCTTCGCTTCGGCGGAGCAGTTTTTGTTCCGTTGCCAGCCTTCGGTGGAATTTAGTGAGCATTTTCCTTCCGTATGGTTCAGTGAGCCGTTCAATATGGGGTATTTTGCTTATTACCCGATGATCGGAATAGTGACTATCTATTATTTTCTGTTCCGTTTTGAGTGTTCGAGAAAGCGTCGTTTGTGCTGGTCACTTCGTTTTTCATCTATTACCTTATATATATATTGGTTCCGGTTGCCGGTCCGCAATTTTATTTTCCGGCTATCGGGATGGACAATGTGATGGCGCAGCATTTCCCGGCTATCGGTGATTATTTTAATAACAATGACATCCTGTTGCCCGGTCCCGGTTTTGATCACGGTTTCTTCTTTAATCTGGTGGAGGCCTCACAGGAAGTGGGTGAACGGCCCACGGCTGCTTTCCCCAGCTCACATGTCGGTATATCTACCATTGTGATGATTATGGCCTATCGTGTGAATAAGAAACTGTGTTATTTCCTGGCACCGTTCTATGTACTTCTGTGTTGTGCTACAGTCTATATCCAGGCTCATTATTTGATTGATGTTATTGCCGGCTGGATTTCGGCGGTATGTATTTATATTTTGGCTACTTATATGTATAAGCGTTGGTTTGCATCGGTAGTCTTCCAACTTGTGCTGAAATAGTCTTGAAAAGCATATAAAAACGTACAGGGTGTCCATTTACGGACACCCTGCCTTTTTCTATAGTGCTGATTGTCAATGGTAAATTCCCTTGGCATGAATATTGCTTTTAAAATAGTGGGCAAACACTGCAACGTTTGGCCTGTAAATAACGTCTAATAAATAAAAACAGAAGCAATATGAGAAATTTAGTATCAACTTTAATGGCGGTAACCCTCATGTTAGTGTCGGTGACAGCATGTGCGGAGAGAATAATTCCTAGTAAGAACTATGTTACCAGGAAAGTGAATGTGGGTAGTTTTAATGCTATTTCCACCAGTTCTTCGGTGGATGTAATCTATACTCAAAGCTCCGGTGGACAACATGTGGAAATATATGCTCCGGACAATCTGGTGGATTATATTGATGTACGTGTGGAGGGCGGAGTACTTAAGGTCGGTTTTAAATCGCCGGGAAACAATTTTTCAATAAACGGGAAACATAAAAAGGAAGTAAGAGTTTCTGCTCCGGCTGTGAACAGTCTGAAAGCTTCCAGTTCCGGTGACATTATTATAAAGAACGGACTGAAAACAAACGGAAAGGTTACGGTCAAGGCCAGCAGCAGTGGTGATGTGACAGGCGGTGCTGTTTCTTGCGATGATTTCGTGGCTACCGCTAATAGTTCGGGTGATGTGGTTTTGGAAAAGGTGTCTTGTACGAATTTCTCTGCTGATGCCAGTAGTTCCGGTGATGTATCGATCAAGAATCTGAACGCTGCCAATGTATCTGCTGATGCCAGTTCCTCCGGAGATGTTGTTTTGGTTGGCAGTTGTGAGAACGCTTCTTATAGAGCCAGTAGCAGCGGGGATGTAAAGGCAAAAGGGATGAAGGCGGTAAATGTGTCTGCCAGTGCCAGTTCCTCTGGTGATGTGGAGTGTTATGTGACCGGCTCGCTGACAGCGAAAGCATCCAGTAGTGGTGAGGTGGCTTATAAAGGCAATCCTAAAGACATTAATTTCTCTCCCAAAAGGGGGCTGCGTAAAATAAATGAATAATGTGCTGATTTGTCGATGTGCCAATTGCCATGCGTAACACAGCGCAGCCAATCGGCACATTGACAAATTATTCAGTCATCCCGTAATTCCCTTTTATGTAGTCCAGAATGCTGAAGAGTTCTTTTACTGTTTCGGCACGGAGCATGGCGATACGTGTTTCTTTGAAGTTGGGGATACCTTTAAATAAGGGGGAAGCAGCCAGATGACGGCGTACATGAAGAATGCCACGACGTTCGTCGAGCAGATTCACACTGTCCAGTACTTCCTGGCGGAGCACATTCAGCCGCCAGTTGAAAGAAAGGGCAGGGAGTTCCTCACCGGTTTCCATATAATGTTTTACTTCCTTGAATATCCAGGGACGTCCGAAGCTGGCCCGGCCAATCATGATAGCATCCACTCCATACAGATCAAAACATTCCTTGGCACGTTGCGGTGTAGTTATATCTCCGTTTCCAATGACGGGGATATGCATACGGGGATTCTTTTTTACTTCCCCTATTAAACTCCAATCCGCTTCACCGGTGTACATTTGTGCGCGGGTACGTCCGTGAACGGTCAGTGCTTCAATGCCGCAGTCTTGTAATTGTTCGGCCAGATCTACTATGATTTTGTGATCATTGTCCCAGCCCAGACGTGTCTTTACGCTAACGGGAATTTTTACTGCATCCACAACAGCACGGGTAATCTCCAGCATCAGCGGGATATTTTGCAGCATACCTGCGCCGGCCCCTTTGCCTGCCACACGCTTTACAGGACAGCCAAAATTAATATCTAAGATATCTGGATGTGCTTCTTCCACTATTTTAGCGGCTTCCACCATTGTTTCCACGTCTCTGCCATAAATCTGGATCGCTACAGGACGTTCTTCATCATTGATATTCAGTTTCTGCATGGTTTTGCCTACCGAGCGTATCAACGCATCAGCCGAAACAAATTCGGTATATACCATGTCCGCACCAAATTTTTTGCACATCAGGCGGAAAGCAGGATCGGTCACGTCCTCCATCGGAGCCAGTAAAATGGGGTGTTTACCCAAGTCTATATTTCTAATCTTCATAATTCTATGTTTATCTTTTTGTCACAGAAAGAGCAGATTCATCCGGGCGTTAATCTATAATCTGTGTGAATCTGTGTAATCTGTGGTGAAATCTAGCTGCAAAAATACGGAAAAAAGCCTACCTTTGCACACACATTAATCAAAAGAATAATGAAAGCTTCTATAAAAGACTTTGAAATAATGGCTCCTGTGGGCTCACGTGAGTCGCTGGCGGCGGCCATACAGGCAGGCGCGGATTCTATTTACTTTGGAATTGAGAGTTTGAATATGCGCGCACGTTCTGCCAGTACATTTACCGTCAATGACTTACGCGAGATAGCTCAGATCTGTGATGAACATGGCATCAAGAGCTATCTTACGATCAATACCATTATTTATGATGAAGATATTGCCTTGATGCGTACCATTGTGGATGCGGCCAAAGAGGCAGGCATCAGTGCCGTGATTGCTGCGGATGTGGCGGTAATGGCTTATTGTTGCGAGGTGGGGCAGGAGGTACACCTTTCCACCCAGTTGAATATCAGCAATGCTGAAGCGTTGAAATTTTATGCTCGCTTTGCTGATGTGGTGGTGTTGGCACGTGAATTGAATTTGAAGCAGGTGCGGGTGATTTATGATACGATCCAGAAAGAACAAATTAAAGGTCCGGACGGAAAGTTGGTCCGTATCGAGATGTTCTGCCACGGAGCGCTTTGTATGGCAGTGTCGGGCAAGTGCTACCTCAGCTTGCATGAGATGAATGCTTCCGCCAACCGGGGGGCTTGCATGCAGATATGCCGTCGTGCATACGATGTGAAAGACAGAGAGAGTGACATCGAGCTGGAAGTGGACAATAAATACATCATGTCTCCTAAAGACTTGAAAACGATCCATTTTATGGATGAGATGATAGAGGCAGGCGTGCGTGTCTTCAAAATTGAGGGGCGCGCCCGGGGGCCCGAGTATGTACGTACCGTGGTGGAATGTTACAAAGAGGCCATCCACTCTTATCTGGAGGGTACCTTTACCGAGGAGAAGAAGCAGGTTTGGGATGAACGGCTGAAGACTGTGTTCAATCGCGGATTCTGGAATGGATATTATTTGGGACAGCGCTTGGGCGAATGGAGCAAGAACTATGGTTCGGAGGCTACTGAGCGCAAAGTGTATGTGGGCAGGGGAATCAAGTATTTCTCCAATATCGGTGTGGCCGAGTTCCTGGTGGAAGCCGCTGAGATGAAAGCAGGGGATAAACTTCTGATCACAGGCCCTACTACAGGAGCGGTGTTCCTGACATTGGATGAGGCGCGTGTGGATCTGAAACCGGTGGATGCGGTAAGGAAAGGCCAGCATGTGTCCTTTAAAGTTCCCGAAAAGGTACGTCCCAGTGACAAGCTCTATAAATTGGTCTCTCCGGAAGACTTGAAGAAGAAATAGAACGGATTTCGTTTAAAATTCATATCTTTGCAACTCAATAACAAATAAGTACGTACATATTATGAATATAGAAGAAAAACTCACCGCGTCCATTATCAGCGCTATCCAAACGTTGTACGGACAGGATGTACCCGGGAAGATGGTACAACTGCAAAAGACAAAGAAAGAGTTTGAAGGACACCTTACATTGGTTGTTTTCCCCTTTCTGAAAATGTCTAAGAAAGGCCCTGAACAAACCGCACAAGAAATTGGCGGATACTTGAAAGAACATGCTCCCGAACTGGTCTCGGCTTACAATGCAGTGAAGGGGTTTCTTAATCTGACCATTGCCTCGGATTGTTGGATTGAACTTTTGAATTCCATTCAGGCTGCTTCTGAATACGGCATTGAAAAGGCAACGGAGAACTCTCCGTTGGTGATGATTGAGTATTCTTCTCCCAATACAAACAAACCGCTCCATCTGGGCCATGTCCGTAACAATCTGCTGGGGAATGCCTTGGCTAATGTCATGGCGGCAAATGGCAATAAGGTGGTCAAGACAAATATTGTAAACGACCGGGGTATCCATATCTGTAAGTCCATGCTGGCCTGGTTGAAATATGGTAACGGTGAGACACCTGAGTCATCAGGCAAAAAGGGAGACCATTTGATCGGTGACTATTATGTAGCTTTCGACAAGCATTACAAGGCTGAAGTAAAGGAACTGACGGCTCAGTATCAGGCCGAAGGCTTGAATGAAGAAGAGGCTAAAGCGAAGGCGGAGGCAAACTCTCCTCTGATGCTGGAAGCTCGTGAGATGCTTCGTAAGTGGGAGGCGAATGATCCCGAAATCCGTGCTTTGTGGAAGAAGATGAATGACTGGGTATATGCCGGATTCGATGAAACCTATAAGATGATGGGGGTTAGTTTCGATAAGATTTATTATGAGTCGAATACGTATCTGGAAGGTAAGGAGAAAGTGATGGAAGGACTGGAAAAAGGTTTCTTCTACCGGAAAGAGGACAACTCTGTATGGGCTGACCTGACTGCCGAAGGATTAGACCATAAACTGCTGCTTCGTGGTGACGGCACTTCTGTCTATATGACTCAGGATATCGGCACAGCCAAGTTACGTTTCCAGGATTACCCTATCAACAAGATGATTTATGTAGTGGGTAACGAACAGAACTATCATTTTCAGGTGCTTTCTATCTTGCTGGACAAATTGGGCTTTGAATGGGGAAAAGGACTGGTTCATTTCTCATACGGCATGGTGGAACTGCCCGAGGGCAAGATGAAAAGCCGTGAAGGTACAGTAGTGGATGCCGATGACTTGATGGAGGCAATGATTGAAACTGCTAAGGAAACTTCCGCCGAATTAGGTAAATTGGACGGCCTGACCCAGGAAGAAGCTGATAATATTGCCCGCATTGTTGGTCTGGGCGCTTTGAAGTATTTTATCCTGAAAGTGGACGCACGTAAGAACATGACTTTCAATCCGAAAGAATCGATAGACTTCAATGGCAATACGGGACCTTTCATTCAGTATACGTATGCCCGTATCCAGTCTGTATTGCGCAAGGCGGCCGAAGCAGGTATCGTCATTCCTGAAATAATACCCGCAGGATTGGAACTGAGCGCGAAGGAAGAAGGTCTGATTCAGATGCTGGCCGATTTTAAATCGGTTGTCAAGCAGGCGGGTTCGGACTATAATCCTTCCATTATAGCGAACTATACATACGATTTGGTGAAGGAATACAACCAGTTCTATCATGACTTCAGCATTCTGCGTGAAGAAAATGAAGCGTTGAAAATCTTCCGTCTGGCGCTGAGTGCCAATGTGGGCAAGATTGTGAAGACAGCGATGGGCTTGCTGGGCATCGAAGTGCCTGAACGTATGTAAATGGCAAAGAAACAGAAATATTATGTAGTATGGAAAGGTGTCAATCCGGGAGTTTATGACTCCTGGACTGACTGCCAGCTACAGATAAAAGGGTACGATGGCGCACAATACAAGGCATTCGGAACTAAAGAGGAGGCAGAACACGCCTTGGCTTCTTCCGCTTTCCATTATATAGGAAAGAATGCTGTTAAAAAAGACGATACTCCTAAACAACTACCCGAGAACTTTGATCTGAACTGTCTGGCTGTGGATGCCGCTTGCAGTGGAAATCCCGGACCTATGGAATATCGGGGCGTTTATTTGCTTACCGGACAGGAAGTCTTTCATTTCGGTCCTGTCTATGGCACGAATAATATCGGAGAGTTTCTTGCCATTGTCCATGCTCTGGCATTGATGAAGCAGAAGAATATCAATATGCCTGTCTACTCGGACAGCCGTAATGCGCTGAGTTGGGTGAAACAGAAGAAATGCAAAACCAAACTGGAACGGACTCCTAAGACGGAGAAACTTTTTCAAATGATAGAACGGGCCGAGAGCTGGCTGAAAGAAAATAAATATACCATACCTTTATTGAAATGGGAAACCGACCGATGGGGGGAGGTACCGGCTGATTTCGGACGGAAATAAGAAAGAAATTGAAGATATGAAAAAGAGGATTGCTTATATCAGCCTGTACTTTTTTACAGTCTTACTGATATTTATTCTACAGAAACCATTGTTCATGCTCTATAATGGTTCCATTGAAAAAGGGTTCGGGCTGGCCGACTATATGCAGGTGATGGTGCATGGAGCCAGTCTTGATGCCGCTACAGCGGGATATCTCACAGCACTTCCGTTCCTGTTGGTACTGGTCAGCATCTGGTTGAAGAAATTTCCTTTGAAGAAGATTCTTTGGGGGTATTATATATTGGTTGCCACTTTGGTCTCTATTATTTTTGTGGTAGATATGGCGTTATATACTTTCTGGGGATTCAAGCTGGATGCATCTGTTTTTCTTTATGTCGATTCGCCGAAAGAAGCTTTGGCAAGTGTTTCAACCGGTTTTATAGCGTTGAGGGTTCTGATTATCTTATTACTGATAGTCCTTTATGCCTGCTTGCTTTTGAAAATTACGCCTTCTGTCCTGGAGGCTGCCCGGAGACGATGGGCGGGAACGGCTGTTATGCTGTTGATAGGAGGTGTGCTTTTCATCATGATACGTGGTGGTGTCACGGAATCTACGTCCAATATAGGGCAAGTGTATTTCAGTAATGAACCGTTCTTGAACCATTCGGCGGTCAATCCCGATTTCAGCTTGTTGTCCTCTATGGGCAAATCTCAGGATTTTGCTGCGGAGTTCAACTTTTTTGAGGAAGAGAAGCGGGCTGAATTATTTGACGGACTTTATCCGGCAACAGATGGAGACAGTATTGTCCAAGTACTGAATACCCGTCGTCCTAATATTCTGATTATTTTAATGGAAAGCTATGGTGCGCGTTTCATTGGTCCGCTGGGTGGCATTCCTGAGGTCGCTCCTCATTTCAACCGCTTGTCTGAAGAAGGTGTCTTCTTCACCAATTGTTATGCTAATAGTTTCCGTACAGACCGGGGGACAGTCTGTACTTTCAGCGGTTATCTTGGATTGCCTACGGCGTCGGTCATGAAGATTCCCGCCAAGAGCCGTACGCTTCCTTCCATTGCGGAAGAGCTGGTAAAATCCGGTTATAAAACAGATTTCCTGTATGGAGGTGATATCAACTTTACCAATATGAAGAGCTATTTGCTGAGCAAAGGATACCAGCACCTGACTGCCGACAAGGATTTCTCTCTGGCGGAACAGACCAGTAACGCATGGGGGGTAAATGATGACATTACTTTTGAATACCTTTATAATCAGTTGAAAGACCGGAAAGAAGCTCCGTGGCATACCGCCTTTCTGACTTTAAGCAGTCACGAGCCTTTTGAGGTTCCCTACCATCGTTTGGACGAGAAGATACCCAACGCCTTTGCCTTTACAGACGATTGCTTGGGGAAATTTATAGACAAGTTGAAGCAGACTCCGGTTTGGGAGAACCTGCTGGTCGTTTGTCTGCCCGATCATGGCTTCTATTATCCGCGTGTAGGATTGAACACGGCTCCTGAGTTTTATCATATTCCGATGCTCTGGCTGGGAGGAGCGGTGAAGCAACCCATGAAAATAGACAAGATAATGAACCAGACCGATCTGGCAGCCACTTTGCTGGGGCAGTTGGGCATGGATCATTCTTCCTTTACTTTCAGCCGCAATGTGCTGGGCAGTGATTACACGTATCCTTTTGCTTTTTATAGTTTCAATAATGGTTTCTCTTTCCGCGACAGCACCGGCGTAACGGTATTTGATAATAATTCGGAAAGTATCTTGTTGGAAGAGCCCGCCGGCAGCGAGCAGCGTATAAATAAGGGGAAGGCTATTTTGCAGAGTGTGTATGATGACTTGGGAAGACGATAGGAATAAGGCCTGAAACGAAAATAATCAGCTAAAAGCATTCATATACACAAAAAATGTGCTTACTTTGCATTTTAATAAAAAGCAATCTCAATGGAACAAGAACTGATATTTCTGGATAGGAACGAATTTAATTACTCACCTTCGGAAGAAGTAATACAAGCACTAAAAGATTTTGACATAAAGAAACTTTGTTTTTACACTCGGATTTATGATGAAGGAAAGAAAAGTATATTTTCTGTCTTTCTTTCTGAATTGTATGGAGTTGATGAGTCACAGGTATTATTAGGCTATGGTGGGGAAGATATCCTGAAACAGTCTGTTCATTATTTCCTGACTCAGGCGGACGGCAACAAGACCATGCTGATTCCTAAGTTCTCGTGGTGGTATTACAAGTCCATCGCCGATGAAGTGGAGGGGCGTACGCTGCAATATCCATTGTACGAGGCTGGAAATACCTTCAAGTATGATATAGCCGCTATTAAAGAAATGGTGGAGAATGAGCGCCCGAAGATTCTTTTGCTGGCTTCTCCCAATAATCCTACCGGCAACGGACTGACACCGGAGGAACTGGACGAGCTGTTGTCCTTTGTTCCCAAGGAAACCATTGTACTCATAGATGAGGCATACGCTTCTTTTGTAACCGAAGACAATTCGTATATCAGTAAATTAGTGAATAAGTATGATAATCTGATTATCTCCCGTACTCTTTCCAAATTTTATGGCCTGCCGGGACTGCGTATGGGATTCGGGTTTATCAGTAAAGGGCTTGAGAAATTCATTCGTTACAGCAACAAATATCTGGGATATAACCGTTTGTCGGAAGATATCGCCATTGCCGCATTGAAATCGGATGCGCATTATCGTGAAGTGGCACGTATGATGAATGAAAGCCGGAAGATGTATGAAGAAGAAATCGGTGCGTTGCCCGGATTTAAAGTCTATGATTCTGTCGCTAATTTTATATTGATAAAATATCCTATTGAGTTGAAGCCGGCTCTGCAGGCTGCTTTTGCTGAAGAAAACTATAAGGTGAAGTTTATGAACGAACCCGATATCAATACACATCTGCGTATTACGCTGGGCCGTCCCGAACAGAACCGTATTGTAGCCGACACCATCAAACGAATCGCCAGACAATGAAAGCCATTATTTTAGCCGCAGGGATTGCTTCCCGCCTTCGCCCGTTGACCGATACAATGCCTAAATGCCTCTTGCAAATAGGACAGAGATGTTTGTTGCAACGTGCTTTTGACGGACTGATTGCCAATGGAATCAGTGAGTTTGTTGTAGTGACAGGCTATCGTCATGAACAGATAGAGGATTTTCTGGGTGCGCATTATCCCGATCAGAACATTCATTTTATATATAATGAGGTGTTCGCTTCAACCAATAACATTTATTCGTTGTGGCTCACCCGTTCCGAGGCGGAAGGGCAGGACATCCTTTTGTTGGACAGTGACATCTTATTCGATCCGCGGATTGTATCCCGTGTACTGGCATCAGAAAAGCCGGATGTGCTGGCTTTGAACAATCATCCTCTCAGCGAGGAGGAAATAAAGGTGATAGTGGACGAGAAAGGAAATGTAAAAGAAATCAGCAAAGTTTGTTCTATCGAACACGCTATAGGTGAGTCTATTGGTATAGAGAAAATGTCATCAGTCTATACAGCTGCCCTTTTTAAAGAACTGGAGCAGATGATAGAGAAGGAAGGCTTGGACAATATCTTTTATGAACGTGCTTTTGAGCGCCTGATTCCGCAAGGGCATACTTTCGGAGTCATTGATACCACAGACTTGTATTCTGTAGAACTGGATACAGTAGAGGATTTCAGGCAGGCGCAGCAATTAATTCCTTCATCTTTATTTTGATCCTATGGCAACATACGATATACGTCCTTTGCAGCTGAGAATCCTCGATATTCTGATGGCTGTCGATAAAGTCTGCAAGGAGCACAACCTTCGTTATTACATTATAGCCGGCACGCTGCTGGGAGCCGTCCGTCATAAAGGTTTTATTCCTTGGGACGATGATTTGGATATCGGTATGCCCCGTGCGGATTATGACCTCTTGATGGCTCATGCCGCCGAGTGGCTTCCCGCTCCGTTCGAAGCTGTCTGTTTTGAGAATGATACGACCTATCCGTTGCCTTTTGCTAAAATCCAGGATGGAAGTACTACTTTGATTGAGCGTATGCATCTGAAATATTTGGGCGGCATCTATCTGGATGTTTTTCCTTTAGACGGTATGCCGGATAGTAAATTGGCCCAGCGTCTTCACTTCATGAAATATTTCTTTTATAAGAAGATACTTTATTTCATTTACCGTGATCCCTACCGGCATGGAAAGGGCATGTCCTCATGGATACCTTTGTTGTGCCGGAAGTTCTTTACATTGAAAGGAGTGCAGGAAACGATGCGCCGTATGATGAAGAGTTATGATTTTGACCGGTGCGACTGGGTGGTGGATCATGACGACGGCTTCAAGGGGGTGATGCCCAAACACATTCTGGGAACTCCGGCTCCCATCTTGTTCGAGGGAAAGGAAGTATGGGGTGTGGAGCATCCGCATCTTTATTTAAAACAGAAATACGGCGAATATATGGTTGTGCCGCCCCATTCGGGACAGCGTCAGCATAATTTCCATTATCTTAATCTGGATAAACCCTATAGAGAATATGAAAAATAGACTGTTTGTCTTTTTAGTCCTGATTTGTGTCGTCATTCTTCTTCCTTTTTTGGGGCTGACAGATTTTCACACTAAAGGAGAGCCTCGTGAAGCTGTAGTAGCTTATTCAATGTTGGAGACCGGTAACTGGATTCTGCCCGTAAACAATGGAGGGGATATTGCTTATAAGCCACCCTTCTTTCATTGGTGCATCGCGGCGGTTTCATCTGTTGCAGGTGAAGTGACCGAATATACATCCCGTATGCCGTCCGCTTTGTCGCTGATAGCTATGGTGTTGGCGGGCTTTCTGTTTTATGCCAAGCGTAAAGGTGCTTCTCTTGCTTTCCTGATGTCTGTCATTACCTTATCCAATTTCGAAGTGCATCGCGCGGGTATGAACTGCCGTGTCGATATGATGCTGACCGCTTTTATTGTGCTGGCGCTTTATCAGCTTTATAAATGGTGTGAGAAGGGGCAGCGGGGATTCCCGTGGGTGGCTACGCTGTTCATGGGGTGTGCTGCTTTGACCAAAGGCCCTGTCGGTATCATTCTGCCTTGTCTGGTTACAGGAGTCTATCTGTTGGTTCGTGGAATGAAGTTCTATAAAGCATTTTTTTCCATGCTTCTGGTTGCCGTTGTCTCATGTATCTTGCCGGCTGCCTGGTATCTTGCAGCCTATCAGCAGGGAGGAGACAATTTCATAGCCTTGGTGATGGAGGAGAACTTCGGGCGTTTTATGGGTAAAATGACTTATGAGTCGCACGAGAATCCTGCCTATTATAATGTATTGACCGTATTGGCGGGATATGCACCTTACACCTTGTTGGTGTTGCTTTCTTTGTTCAGCTTGAAATACAGAAAGGTTTCCGGAAGACCGCGTGAGTGGTGGAACCGGTTCACGACCTATATACGTGAGATGGATGATACCCGGTTGTTCTCATTGTTGAGTATTGTTTTAATCTTTGTGTTCTATTGCATCCCAAAGAGCAAACGAAGTGTCTATCTGCTGCCTATCTATCCGTTTATCGCTTATTTTGTGGCAGAATATGTGGTGTATCTGGTCAGGATCAGTTCAAAAGCCATTAAAATATATAGTGGTTTCCTGTCCGTAGCCGGTATTTTGTTGCTTCTTACTTTTATAGCGGTGAAATGCGGATGGGTGCCCGACAGCATTTTCCAGGGAAGGCACGCCGCCCAGAATATTTTGTACATGGATGCATTGAAAGATATGCCTGTCACTTTTATTAGTTTTCTGCTTATCCTGTTGCCATTGTGCATTGCCATATTCTATTTCACCCGCATTAACAGAACCAGGCATTATGACTCTGCCATTTATTGTGCCATTGCTATGACATTTGCCTTGTTCATGTCTTTGGATGGAGTTTATCAGCCCGCTGTTCTTAATGTGAAGTCCGACAAAGGGCTGGCCGAAGAGGTCCGCAAGATAGTTCCTGAGGGGAAAATATACTCTTATGTCAGTGTGGATATGCTTCGTTTCTATGTGGTTAACTTTTATAATAATGACCGTGTGGCTTTGTTTGAACGGGATATGCCTCAAGAAGGGTATCTGTTGGTCGGAGCCAATGATTTTAATGGATTTAAACCCCGGTACGAAAACGAATATACTTTCAATGAAGTGTATAGAAGCAAAAAGCGGGGATGTGATATTCGCGATATTATTTATTTGTATCATTTTGTCAAGAAGTAAACCTGTTAAAGGTTTACTTCTTTTTCTATGAAATAACGCGGGCGGTGTTTCACCTCTTTATAAATCTTACCCACATATTCGCCGATGACTCCGATGGCGGTCAGAATAGCCCCACCGATAAACCATACAGAGATCAATAACGAAGTCCATCCCGGGAATACCTGTCCGCTGGCGAAAGCGATAAAGCATAAATAATGGCGATGACGGATGCCAGCATAAAGACCAGTCCGGCAGTGGTTATCAATCGTAGCGGTTTGACGGAAAATGAGGTGATGCCATCCAATGCGAAATTCAGCATTTTGGTGAGTGGATATTTGGACTCTCCTGCAAACCGTTCTTTGCGGTCATAATAAACCGAAGCCGACGGATAACCTAAGGTGGGGACTATTCCCCGCAGGAAAAGATTACGCTCCGGATAAGAAACCAATGCCTGTAAAGTCCGTCTGCTCATCAGCCGGAAATCGGCATGGTTATAGACAATGTCTCCCCCCATCGTTCTCATCAGTTTATAAAACAGCTGTGCAGTATGTCTTTTAAAGAAGGTGTCTGTTTTCCGTTCCTTCCTTACGCCATATACAATGTCTATACCTTTGTTGCAATCATCCACCATTTCAGGAATCACGTTTATGTCATCCTGTAAATCTGCGTCAATGGATACGGCGGCATCGTATCTGCTATCCGCCGCCCACTCCAGACCGGCCCACAACGCTTGCTGGTGGCCCACGTTATGGGCCAGTTTTAATCCCATGACGCAAGGGTTGGCACCGGCCAGTTGTTCTATCAGAGGCCAGGTCGCATCTTTACTTCCGTCATCCACATATAATATTCTTCCGTCTTCTATTCTCCCCTCATTTTCCATCAGGGCAAGGAGGCCGGATAGTTGCCGGGTTGTTTCCTTCAGTACTTCTTCCTCATTATAGCAAGGAACAACAATGACAAGTTTAATGGTATTCATAGCTTTTTATGTTTAAATACAAATCGGACTAACAGAAAGTTGATAGGAATTGCGATGGCAAATACCGGGACAGGCGCCCATGTCTTTGTGATTCCCATAAACAAGAATAAATTGAGTAAGGCCAGATGCAGCAGATAATTGACTGAATGCGCTCCTCCCATTCCCATTAGCTTTCTCCAGGAAGGTTTTGTCCCGAAAGTAAAATAGGAAGTCAGATAGAAATTGGCGATGAAGCTTAACGCATATCCTGTGGTATAGGCTATGTTGACATTGATATGAGGCTGCAATAAATAGTAGATACCATAGTGCGTTGCTGTCGCCACTACTCCCACTATGCCGAAACGAACCGCTTCTTTTAACGTTTGTCTGCTTTCCATTATCGTGCCAGATAGTTATAACGAATCATCATATCAGATATAGTATGGGCTTTTTCGGCATGTTCTTTTTCTTTTGCCGGAATGTGCCGTATATCACCTTCCACATTCATTTGGGGGCCGATGGCGAATGGTGCTTTATCCGGGTCCAGAATACTTTGTCCGATGCCTTTCCATGGGTAACCGTCCAGCTTCATCAGGTTCAGTAGGGTAGTGTACATATCCACTTGCCCCATTACTTTTTCATACCTCATTCCGATTGGTGAGTTGACAATGATCAGTGGAGTAAAAGGTTTGTCCGAAACAATATCTTTGCCTCCGTCGGAATGGCAGAGGGGAATGCGGTCTGCGGCCAGCCCTTCATGGTCTCCGGTTATAACAATGAGAGTGCGGCTGTAATCGGAGCGTGTTTTCAGATAGTCAATGAATTGTTTGATGGCGTGGTCGGTGTAATTGGCCATGCACATATAGTCTTTCATCCGTTGCGGGTAGTCTCCTTTAAAAGTAATGCGTCTGGACTCTTCGGGCAGGATAAACGGATTGTGGCCGGAGTAAGTCACACACTGGAAGTAAGCCGGTTCGTTCTCCTTCCATATTTCTCCTTTTTTTAGTTTCTCCACACATTGACGGAAGAAAGATTCGTCTCCCAGTTTTTTACGTGAGCCGACCTTCTCGTCCAGTATCCAGCAGGGTTTGGTGAGCAAGGTGTCTATACCGAAAGCTTTGGCAACCGCCCCCTGGTTCCATACTATTTGTTTGTCAACAGTCAGCAGATATCCGCGTGCTCCATATTTCTCTTTCATCGCTTGGGTCAGTGTGAAGAAAGTGTTAGTGGGATACTTCATGCTATAGGAGCCGCTTTTGATCGGTAGCATTCCTGCATTCAGCAACAATTGGCAATCTATGGAACGCCCGCCCGCTACTTGTGTCAGTACTTTGGGCGCGAATAAGGTGGTCGGTTCTTTCAGCAAAGAGTTGAGACAGGGAGTGATTTCATGTCCTTCCACATTTCGTTCCAACACCCAGCTTTCCAATGACTCGCACAGGATGACCACTAAGTTGGTCTGGGCGGGGATGCTGTCCGGCAAAGGCTTGTAGGCCGGTTGTTCCGCTTGCCATGTACGGATGGTTTCTTCTATTTGCGGAGTATAGATGTCTTTTGCTTGCAGGGCGTTATAATACAAGTGTCCGAACAGAGTGTACATCGGTACGCCGCATGTATGGTAATTGGCGTTTTGTAAGGAATCGTATGCAGCCTTATAGCCGCCTTTGATGGTGTTCAGCCCTACGGAAAGTAATAATACAAAACCTGTCGTTGCCAGATAATGCCACTTTATGGTAGGTTTCGGCTTGTTCTTTTCTGTGATATACAGGTAAAGGCAT
This sequence comes from Phocaeicola sartorii JCM 17136 = DSM 21941, assembly GCF_000614185.1. GTDB lineage: Bacteria > Bacteroidota > Bacteroidia > Bacteroidales > Bacteroidaceae > Phocaeicola > Phocaeicola sartorii. The sequence goes on from NZ_BAKM01000017.1 coordinate 92,230, forward strand.
GCCAAGGTTGATAATGGAAAAAGGAGGTCGGTCCAGCGCAGGGAGTCATAGACGCTGGCCGTGAAGTCGGACAGATTTCCCGCCAGCCCGTAGCTGTCCAACGGGATGGCTGAATAGTAGGTGCGGCTGTACATCAGGTTGGCTGTCAATAATCCGTCTAACAGGAACATGACAACGCATTGTAACCATCCTTTCCGGAAGCAGGCGTAGGGCACTAGTAAAACCAAAGTGGCCAATGCGGCGTTCAGATAAAGTTCGGGGAAGGAAAAGGAGGTGAATGTGGTTTGCATACACCAGATGATATTGAATAAAATAAATTTAAAGAATAGTCCTCCTCCGAATACGATTGTCGGTCGTGTCCAAAGTTTTTTTGGAAATAGAGAATTAACAAGAGATTTCATTTAGTTTTTAATTTTGTAATTATCAGCAAAGATATATATTCTAAACGCACAAACCTTATTTTAGGCAGGGTACTTTTCTTTTTAGCTTATTCTTTGTATGGGAGAGGGGAAATATTTACCTTTGCCTTAGATAAATAAAGGAATATGAGAATAGGATTTGATGGTAAACGTGCTGTCCAGAATTTCACGGGCTTGGGGAATTACAGCCGCTATGTCATAGATATTTTATATCGTTTTTCTCCGGAGAATGAATATGTGCTTTATGCTCCCCGCAGGCGGTCGAGCCGGGTGTTTGACGAGTTGTTGCATCATTGTCCCCGCCTGAAGACCATTTATCCGGAAGGCATGTGGAAGCATTTCAAGTCGTCGTGGCGTACTTGGGGGATTGCCTCACGCCTGGATAAGGAAGGTATCGACCTGTTTCACGGGCTCAGCAATGAGCTGCCTTTAACTATCAGAAAGGCCCGGCATACCCGGAGTGTGGTCACTATACACGATTTGATATTCTTGCGTTATCCGGAGTATTATCATTGGATTGACCGGAAAATCTATGCTTATAAGTTCCGCAAGGCTTGTGAATACGCCGATCGGGTCATAGCAATCAGCGAGTGTACCAAGCGCGATATCATTTCTTATTTCCATATTCCCGAAGAGAAAATAAAAGTAGTTTATCAAGGTTGTGATGTATCATTCACTCTACCGGCCACTGATGAAAAGAAGCGGGAAGTACGCGTGAAATATAGTTTGCCCGAGCATTATATCCTGAATGTAGGAAGTATAGAGGAGCGCAAGAATGTGCTTCTGGCAGTGAAAGCCCTCCTTCGTCTGCCTGAGGAGATGCATCTGGTTATTTTGGGGCGACGGACTGCTTATACAGACCGGATAGATACATTCATACACGCCCATCATTTAGAGGAGCGTGTGAAAATATTGCATGGGATTCCTTTTGCCGATTTGCCTGCCATTTATCAGCAAGCCGGCGTGTTTGTCTACCCTTCCCGTTTCGAAGGGTTTGGCATTCCTATTATAGAAGCCCTTCATTCCGGGGTTCCGGTAGTGGCTGCTACCGGCTCTTGTCTGGAGGAGGCGGGAGGCCCCGCTTCCATTTATGTCCATCCTGACGATGTGGAAGGAATGGCCGATGCCTTAAAGCAGGCCTCCGGCAACCAGGCTGTCCGCGCAAGGATGATTGAAGAAGGGAAAAACTACGTGCGCCGTTTTTCGGAAGAAGAACAGGCGCGGCAGCTGATGCGTATTTATTCCGGATTATGCCAGTGATTGCATATCATTCAGCCGCTTGTAGTAGCCGTTTTTAGCCAATAACTCATCGTGCTTGCCCCGTTCTACGATTTCACCTTCATAAAGCACGCAGATCTCATCCGCATTCTTGATGGTGGAAAGCCGGTGTGCGATAGCGATAGTGGTACGTGTCTTCATCAGACGTTCCAGAGCCTCTTGAACCAAACGCTCGCTTTCCGTATCGAGAGCGGAAGTCGCCTCGTCAAGGATCAATATGGGCGGATTTTTCAAGATGGCACGTGCTATGCTGACACGCTGGCGTTGTCCGCCGGACAGTTTGCCGCCACGGTCTCCGATATTGGTGTCATACCCTTTCTCTGTTTCCATGATGAAATCATGCGCATTGGCAATTTTGGCGGCAGCTATTACTTGCTCCATGGTTGCGTTTTCCACACCGAAAGCGATGTTGTTGAAGAAAGAGTCATTGAACAGGATCGCTTCCTGGTTCACATTTCCTATCAGGCTGCGCAGATTGGCTATGCGTAATTCCTTGATGTTGATTCCGTCTATCAGGATTTCTCCTTCCTGTATGTCGTGGTAACGTGGCAGCAGATCCACCAGTGTTGATTTTCCCGACCCCGACTGGCCCACTAAAGCGATGGTCTTTCCTTTGGGGATCGTGATATTGATATCCTTTAATACCTGACGTGTCCCGTCATAGCTGAAAGAAATATTTTTCATCTCGATCTTGTCATTCAGATTATCCAGCACTTTCGGATCGGCTATTTCTTTGATCGGATTTTCTGCTTTCAGGATCTTGTCTACACGCTCCATGGAGGCTAGTCCTCTCGGTATATTGTAACCGGCTTTGGAGAACTCTTTCAGCGGATTGATGACACTGTAAAGGATAACCATATAGAATATAAAAGTCGGTGCGTCAATGGAGGAGTGCTCTCCCAGAATAAGTGAGCCTCCGAACCACAATACCAGTACAATCAGCAGAGTACCTAGGAATTCACTCATCGGATGTGCCAGGGCTTGGCGGGTGGCGACGCGGTTTGTGGCATCGCGCAGCTCGTTGCTGCACTGTGTAAAACGGTCTATCATTTTCTGTTCGGCAATGAAAGCCTTGATAATGCGGAGGCCGCCTAATGTTTCTTCCAGCTGGGTCATTGTGTCACTCCATTTGCCTTGTGCCTCCAGTGACTGGCGTTTCAGTTTCTTTCCTACCTTTCCCATCACCCATCCCATACCCGGAACGACCAACAGGGTGAACAGGGTCAGCTGCCAGCTGGTTACCAGCAAGGTGCCGAAGTACATCACAATCAAAATCGGATTCTTGATGAGCATATCCAGCGAACTGGTGATGGAGTTTTCCACTTCTCCCACATCACCACTCATGCGGGCAATGATATCTCCTTTCCGTTCTTCCGAGAAGAATCGTAACGGCAGGCGCATCACTTTGCTGTACACCATGATGCGGATGTCGCGTACAACTCCTGTCCGTAAGGGAATCATAACAGCGGAGGAGGCGAAATAGCAAGAGGTTTTCAGCATGGTCATGAAAGCGAGGAACAATCCTAAAAACAGCAGGGTTCCTGATGCGCCATGGATTTCAATCATGCGGCTCACCGAGTAATAGAAATTATTGATAGCGATATCTTTCATTCCCATATCGCTGCCCCAAGGGATAAAACTGTAAGTCCGCTGGTCTATTTTGAACAGGATTTGCAGAATAGGGATTAACAAAGTGAATGAGAATATATTAAAAACCGCAGAAAGCAGGTTTAACAGGACAGCCCAACCTAAATATTTCTTGTAAGGTGATACGAATCGTCGCATCATTTGGAAGAATTCTTTCATCTATTTGAATCTTTTTTTAGTGACAAGGGGAACAATGACTTTTAAGCTGACAAAAGTAGGTAGATTTTTGCAATAATCAAAGAAATAGGCAGTTAAAGATGAATAATCTGATGTCAGTCAGCATGTTTTTTCACGTACGTCCGTATGGAGTTATACATACGTATATGCAGGGCTACGCATACGTACGTGCAGGCTTATGCGTATGTATGTGAAATCTTACACGTTCAGACGCGCGAGACAGACTTTTATAATTAGCCTGTTATGCGTAAAGTGAGAGCATAAACGCCTCCAACTTCCTGGTGAGAAAGAATGATGCGTCAAGGAACTTGGCTACTTAAAATGCTCATTTATTGATTTGACCCTCCAGTAAAGGCTTGACATGCTTGGTGTACATTTTGTACAGTCTCCATTTTTGATAATGCCAATAGGTGATATTCCCTTCTTTTGCAATTTCCTTTAGTACCTTTCTCCTTTGTCTATGGGTGGATATGGGAAATCGCTTGATCATACGATAAAAATTGTACTTGTCTTGAAGAATAGCTAGGGAATCTTGGAAGATTTGTGTATAGAACCAGTTCCTTATAAAGGCGATTTCTCCTAATGCGTTTCCGTTCTGAATACCTTCATAGGTGGTATTCGTAGTATGTTTTCTGAAGTAATTCAATTTCTGGTGAATCTCTATGATATTTCCTTTACAGATTTGTTCTAGCCAAAACAGCCAGTCGCCGCAATAGCGCATTTCCCGATAATGTGATGAAATGTTAGAAATGCATCCGGCTTTTCGGAACAGCACCATGCTGGCATTATAAACGGAATTTATTTCAAACATACGTGAAGTAAGGTAACTTTCGGATTGGAACAGATAGCTTTTCCCGTCTTCCTCCCAATGGTCAAACTCATTTGTTTGAACGGGATTATTGTCACCGTCTATCACATGAGAGCCAGTGATACATAGTTGTGCGTCAGGGTGCAATTCCAATTGTTCTACTGTCGCAGATAGAAAATCGGGTGACGCGCAATCATCGCTTTCTGCAATCCATATATATTTCCCTTTAGCTAGACGAATACCTTTTTCCCACTGAAAGAAAGGACTTCCACTATTTTTAGTACAGAGAAAAATGTAGCTGACATGTGGGTGGTCTTTATAGGATAATAAAAGTTGTTGACTGTTGTCGGTAGAGCAGTCATCTAAAAGAATAACTTCAAAGTTTGTAAACGTTTGAGATAGTACGGAGTCTATTCTTTGTTTCAGGTACTTCTTGTGGTTATAGTTTGGTATGATGACACTGACCAGCGGATTTTCTACTGGTCTGTGCACATGGAAATATTTTTGTTCTACTCCATGTTTTTCCTTGCTTCTTTTGTTCGTTTGATAAAACAGATCGAGCTTATAAGGATTGGAGCCTTGATCTGCTGCACCTCTTAATATTTTGTTGGTGATGAATTCCTCTATGCTCTTGGTCCCGTAATGGCGGATGTACAATTTTTTAAAAGAAGGGGCTTTGAACGGGGTGCTCTTTTTGACTCGTTGTTGGCAGTCATCACATATTCGTACCTTCCCATCTACACAATGTGGGTTACGGATGAACCTGATATCCATCCGGGTACGTACAATGACTTTGACATGTTTGTTCTGGCCCGAATTTGATATGGGGTGAGGAAATCGTTGGATAACGCTTCCTTTCTTGAAGTTTACCTCTTCATTATCTCCATAAAACATCCAGTTGATAGCCACTACATTAAAATTAGTGATAGAGGAAAGGTAGTTGTTGATATGAGTATAGGCACTTTTTGAGCCAAAGGTTATAAATTCGTCAATGTCGATGAAGGCTATCCAGTCGAATTCCTTTGAATGGGTTGTATAACAATCGTTATAAGCGATGAGCTGTGCGGCGAGTTTGCCTCGATAATCAATGACGGTTACTTGTTCTTTCCAAGATTGGATGGAACAAAACTGGGAAGTGCTATTGTCATCGGGATTATTGTTGTCGTATATGAAAATATGATTGAATCCTAAGTGCAGGTGATAGGTTATCCATTCTTCCAGATAGTTGTTTTCATTGCGGCTTATGGCGCAGATGGCAGATTTCATATAGTTTGCTTGTTTAGTTTATGGCAAAGTTAGGAAAAATGGCTGGAAAAAACGAATAAAGTGAGATAGATAAAATGAGTACTTCTGATGTCTTGAATATGTTTAAGAAAAAGGAGCTGGAATATAGAAATGCTGCGGAATCTTCTTATCTTTGTATTTCACAGCATAAAAAACTGAAACTAGTATGATATTAACAAGCTTGGACTCAATGATACAGGCTGTAAAATAATGATTGTGTATGATTTCTTTTATTATTTGTAGTATATCGCCGGAAAGGGCTGCCTGTCTGGAAGAGAACATAAAGTGTACGATAGGAGATGTGGAGTATGAAATGATAGCCTTTGACAACCGGCAGACTAAATATGGAATAACAAAGGTGTATAATTTATGTGCGGAAAAAGCCAGGTATGATAATTTGTGCTTTATACATGAAGATATAGCTTTTTATTCGCTCAATTGGGGCGAAACGATTATTAATCAATTAAAGAAACCGGATTGTGGCGTGATAGGTTTTTCCGGTTCACGCATGAAGTCGAAAGCTTTTTCTTCAGTCCATAGTATTCCAGATTTATGTGTGAACAACTTTGTTCAACGGATTAATCCGTATAGAAAATGGTTTGTGAATAATTTAGATATTCATGTGGATTATGCTCCTTGTGTTACATTGGATGGTTTATGCTTGTTCGTGCGTAAACAAGTGTGGGAGGAACATAAATTTGATGAGGTACTTCTGACCGGTTTTCATGGGTATGATTTGGATTTTTCATTACAGGTTGCTGAACATTATCAGAATTATGTGTGTAACAGAGTATTGTTGGAACATTTTTCACAAGGAACATTCAAGAATGATTGGGTGTGTACCATGATACGCTTGCATCAGGAAAAGTGGAAAAGCAGATTGCCTTTATCAGCGGTGCAATTGTCAGAGGAAGAAAAGGAAGGGTATGAGCATGAGGCCTTGTATCGTTTTATAAGACTTTTATATGAAACAGATTATCCATTTTGGAAGGTGTATCGTTGCATTTTAGAATATGGTGAAATGACGCATTATAAGGAGCATTTTTTTACTTTACTTTTGAAGTTGGTGGGTACTCGTATTTTTCATGTAGATTTTTAGATTTAAGAAATCCTTAAGTGTATGAAGTAACTGATTCATGACGATTCAGTTGCCTCATACACTTTATTAAGAATTTTCTTACTCTAAATTGTTCATCTAGATAGCACCAATTTCATTTGTTGTTTTTTCATGCGTCTTCTTTCTAATCTTTTACAATTCCATTGGTGTAGGGAATTAAATAAATTTTCAGGAAGATATTTATAAAGGAATCGTTCTGTATAAACTTCAATTGTTTTTCTAGTGATTTTGAATCTCCATTGCCATGTTTGATCTATTCCTGCTATTTTTGCGCATTCCCATTTGCATCCTATGCTGTTTGTGGATGAAATTCCATTCTCTGCTTCAAAATCAGCAACATTGATGGATAAAGGTAGGAATTTTCCGTTGCGTTTGTATAACTGATACATATAATGATAGTCCGCTGATATTTTATAATCCAAATTAAACGGGTGTTCTTTCATATCTTCTACCTCTGCGAAGATAGCCTGATGACAGGCCACCATTTTTTTTAAGATGACATGGGGCTCTTCAGATACGAAACATTTTCTGCTATTTTTCTTTATCATAATTGCATTCCCATAAACAGCTTTTACATCATCCGATATTTCTCTGTTAAAAACTTCTTCTATGACTGTTGGAGTACAAAATTTGTCACCAGCATTCATGAAATTTATCCATTTTCCTGTTGCTTGCCTTATTCCTTTATTCATGGCATCGTATATGCCATTGTCTTTTTCAGAAATGAATTTGAACAAGACTCCTTTCGTAATGAACAAGGGCTTATATTTTTTTATGATATGGCAGGTGTTATCTTTAGAATTTCCGTCTATGATTATGTATTCCAAAGATTTGTAAGTTTGTTCCAAAATACTTTGAAGCGTTTCTTCAATTACATTTTCTGCATTAAAGCATACAGTTACCACAGTAATTAATTCTTTTGACATATTTTCTTTTAGTCTTGTTTATATATTTTCTCTGTTCTTACTAAAAAAACATTTTATTGGTTGATTTGTTTATGAAGGGTTCCCAAAAATCTTTGTATTGATTGAGGTTAAAAGCATGGCAACCAAAAGGTAATGTATTGTTATTCCATTGATATGCCCTTGCTGGTGCAGTCTCTATAGAAAAACGAATAGCCTCCTTGAATGTGGGTTTTTTTAAACGATGCTTATACTTTAATTCAAACTGTAGCCACATGTCTTCTCCATAGAAGGGCTTGTCGTCATTTAGTTGTTCTGCTATTTTGTCTTTATAAAGTTCTGTGATTTGTAGCATTTTACTAACTTTTCTAAGCGAGAAACCACCGTTGCCCACATATCCCCAATAATATCTATGTAATCTTTTTTTGTTTTTTGTTATTCTATACCAAAAACGTTTCAGTTTACATTTTATTGTCCCGCCTTTATGATTTGTATATTGTGATGAATGGATCCAAGGAGCGCCAATATAATCATAGCCTTTATTTACCCATGTTTGGAGCTCATCTTTAAATACGAAAGCGTCCAATTGATAGATAAGGATATAGGAATAATCTGTGAATTGAGAGTAAAAATCTTCAGATAGCATTAATTTGTTATATCCTCTTATATTATTGAAATAATCATTCTTGAATTTTTTCACTTTCAACAAAGGGTATTCCTTACAAATATCAGAAGTGTCTAGTTTAATGGGAGATACAAGAAATATGTCATAAGAACTTAATGTCTGAGTACAGGCTTTTAATGATGTCTGTTCTGTTTTTGTTAAGTTATTCTTATAATAGGGGATAGCAATTGCTACACTTTTTTTTTCTCTTATCATGTTATAAAATCTAGAACTTCTTATTTACATTTTCTTGTTATTCTGGTGATAGATTGTTCAGAGTAACTATAATGTAAATGAGAAGTTCTTTGTTTTGCTGCACGACCTAACATAATTTAACAGGTTGTGTGTATGGACTAATGTAGATGGCATTGGGTGCTGTTACTTTCTTAATATTGCGTATTTTGCTGTTGCCAAGATATGCTTTATATAAAGTTCCACTTTCCTTCCGAATTTGCGTGTCCTCCAGCTTCCGTAGATACGATGTTCAGCAAAGGTATCGGAAGTGGTAAAATATTTATGGCGAGGAGTTACATAGTGTGCTGGATAAATGGTTACATTGTCAGCCAGGTGCTGTTCTTTGTCTTCGGGAAGGTAACCTCTTTTGCAAGCTGCATCGTACATGGTGACAGGTGATATAACGCTATTGTAAGTACCGTCAGGATTTAAAAAGGGAGTTGATTTATAATATTCAAATACATCTTTGCAGAATGAGTTTCCTTTTTCTCCTATCATGAAGGCTGCCTGTAGCTGTGTGGCCTTATTTTCTTGAAAAGTGACAAAGCCGTGTTTGGGTATCAGATGATCGAAACGTTTCAGGATAAAAATGTCACTATCCATATAAATGCCCCCTTCATTGTATAGGGCATAGAAACGGACGGCATCAGCAGCAAAAGCCCATTTCTTAGCTTCTAGCGCTTCATTAATAAATGGACAACCTATGGCTTTAGCATCTTGATAAGTCCAGCGTTTTACTTCGAAATCCGGAAGTATACGCTTCCACGTGTCCAGGCAAACTTTGATTTCTACCGGAAAAGGGTCATTGCTGAACCAACATAAATGGATGATTTTAGGTATCATGTGATAATTCGTTTAATTATTATTTATAAAAAGTGATATTACAAACTTTCAACTGCTTTCTGCAATGCTTTTTTTGCAAAATATCCTTCACTCAATAGTTGTCCTATTTGAGCTGTTTTCTTTTTCATTTCCAAATATTGCTCTTCACTCAGTGAATTTAAAATATCTTCTAGGTCTGTCAATGAGTCAATACATATTCCTATTCCGTTTTTGCATACAAAATCGGCTAATGCAGCTTTGTTCCAGATAATGACAGGCAATTCGCATCTGATGTATAAAGAGGTTTTATGTGGATTGTTGAATTGAAGATATTCTCCAAAGTTACCTGTACAGGCAGAAGCAGAGAATCCGTCCCATACTAGGCCGAAATCGCCTTGGGCGGTAGCTATCAGGTCATCTGATTTCACAAACCCCATATAATTAAAGTGTTCCTTACCTTTAGCCTTGTCAATTTCAAATCCGTTACCATAAAGATTGAAATGGAAAGAATGGATATATTCGCCTATTTCGTACAGGAAAGTGTTTTTGCGCAGGTTTAGCGCACCGGCGTATAATACACTGTAAGGCTTCTTGACATCCGGTTTGGCACTTGCCTTGGTTTCCGACAGATAATCAAAAATTTCCAATACCCCAAGTTTTGCTTTACATCCGTTGTCTTCTAGCCATTTCCTCATCTTTTCATTATGTGCTATAACATAGTCGGCATGATTCAGACGTTGTATTTCCTGTTTTATTGTTAATGCCTTACGGCGGAAACTTCCCAAATCATGGATGAGCACAATTACTTTCGCCCCTCTCAGGTGAGCCATGTTGCAAACAAAGGTAAAATATTTCTTCAATGGGTATTGAAGGACTAGCTTATCTCCTTTTTGCAGGCAGAAAGGAGATTTTAGCACACCGGTCAATGTGGTGAGAAATGATAGTATCTCATTAGTATAGGTCGTTTGCTGTAAACCTACGTTTCTGAAGGACATGTCTTCCATGATCCGTTCAATGTCTGTCTTTGCCTTGTTCCCGGCGCTGGACAGGCCTTTGTAGTTGCGTGAAAGGTAACAGTTCATTTAATTTTGTTTTTTTGTTTGGAGTAGTTCGTGATATAAGTCGATATATGCCTTGATGTGTCTTTCGTAACTGAAAGAATAGGCATGTTCCTTTGTTTGTACAATTCGCTCCTTCTGTTTGTAGAAGGAAGGGAGATTTTTTCTAATGCTTTCTACCATTGCTTGAGTTTCCAGTTTGTCCCAGATGAAAGCAAGACCGTTACTGATTTCGGGAAGACAGGTATAATTGGAGATAAATACTGCTTTGCCGAATTGCATGGCTTCAATAACCGGCAGTCCGAATCCCTTTCCTCTGCTGGGGAATAAGAAAGCTTCACAGTTGCGGTATAACCATATTTTTTCTGTTTGTTCTATAGTTCCTGTTAAATAGACGTTAGTTGTTCCTTTTTCTTTGATTTGTGCTCTTATTTCTTCTGCATGATCGAATTGGTCGTTTCCACAAATGTATAGGTCGTATTCAGGAAAGGATTTCATTACATCTACTAGCAGATGAAAATTTTTCTTCGCACGTATTTCTCCAATGGTGAAGAAGAAAGGGCGCTTTTGGGCAAACTGTGGCCGCTTGTCTTGCTGTTGGTCTATTCGTTCTACTCCGTTGTAGATGACACGAATTTCTTTTCCATTCAGATCCATGTATTGCTTTATTTCATCAGCCACATAGTTAGAGATGGTGGTGATGATTGTTGCTCTATCTATTCTTTTCTGCATAATCTGCAGAGCTTTTTGCTTCTCTTTGCCTTCTTCTTCAAACAGAAAGTTCAAATCGTGTATAGTGAGTATGTGGTTCGGACTTTTCCTGTAAAAACAGTTGAACTGATTTACTGAATGCCATATATCTACTTTAGGAAGCGTGAGGGACGGGAACCATCGTTTCAGCTTTCTGTCTTTTAACAGAACACGAGTGACATTATCTCCATAGTATTTTTTGTCTCTTTTGGGAAGTAAATACACGAAGTGCAGGTCATCTACAGGCAGAGTGGCAAACAGTTTTGAGTAATTGATCGCTATTTGCCCGAATCCACAAGCTGGATGCTTTAAGTTAGAAAGGTCTATCAGTACCTTTTTTTTTGATGGTTCCATAATTTTGTATTTTAGTTTTTAGTTTGTTTTCTCCATAAAGTAAGGGCGGCAGCCACTGTGTCGTCCATATCGGCGTAGGCATATTGTGCCAGTCGTCCACCGAACAGCACCTCTTTTCTTTCTGCCGCCAGCTCTTTGTATTTTCTTACCATTTCTGTGTTCCGTTTGTCGTTTACCGGATAATAAGGCTCTTTGCCCGGTGCGAAATCATCGGGATATTCGTAGGTGATTACGGTGGTGGGCTGTGTGCCGTATTCAAAATGCTTGTGTTCGATGACACGGGTATAAGGAACCTCACGTTCGGTATAGTTCACCACGGCATTACCCTGAAAATCCTCCATCTCCAAGTGTTGTGTGTCAAAGCGGAGACTTCTGTATTCCAGGTGTCCGCATTGGTAGTCAAAGAATTGATCCAGACAGCCGGTAAAGAGAATCTTGTCGGCCAATGCGTCCAATTCTTGCCGATGGTCAAAATAATTGGTGTCCAGACGGACTTCGATTCCTTCCAGTAGCGCGTCGATCAATACATTATAACCGCCTTTAGGGATACCTTGATACGCATCGTTAAAGTAGTTGTTGTCATAAATGAAACGGAAAGGGATGCGTTTGATGATGAATGCAGGCAGTTCTTTGGCTGAACGCCCCCATTGTTTTTCGGTATATCCTTTTATCAGGCAGCGGTAGATATCCTTTCCACAAAGTTTAAGTGCCTGTTCTTCCAAGTTGGCGGGCTCTGTGAGATGTGCATACTCTTTGCGTTGCTCTTCTATCTTGGCTTTCGCTTCCGAGGGGGTCTTTACTCCCCACAGTTGGTAGAAAGTATTCATGTTGAAAGGAAGGTTGTACAGTTTTCCCTCAAAAGAAGCCAAAGGAGAGTTGGTATAGCGGTTGAACTCTACAAAACTGTTCACATAATCCATACTTCCTTGTTGTCTGTGTGGAAAATATGTGCTCCGTATTTGTGTACATGGATACCTGCTATATCCTCGCAATAGATATTTCCTCCCCGGTGATTGCGTTTGTCAATGACCAGACAACGTTTACCCGCTTTTTTAGCCTCGTGGGCAAAAACGGCTCCAAACAAACCGGCTCCTACTATTAAGTAATCATATTTTTCCATAACTATTTATTTTCTTCTTGTTTTCTTCTTTCAAATTCTTCTTTCGTGCGTTTCCATCGGTTATGACTCCATAACCAATATTGGGGCACGGCGGTTATCATCTGTTCCAGCTTCTTTGTGTACCGGTCTGTCAGTCCATAATCGGGGACGGATTTGGCATCATCTGTCAGTTGCTTGAACTCGCAGTGATAATATCCTCTTTTTATTCGTTTCACGTCAGCATAATAAATCAGTGCGTCTACTTGTTTTCCAATACGCTCTGTACCAATGAAAACCGGAGTTTCCCGATGGAAGAACTCGGTCCAATGGTGGATACTGTTCCATTTGGGCGTCTGGTCGGATATAAAACCGATGATTGTCTTTTGCTTCGCCCGCTTTAATTCTATAATCCGGCGGAGTGTCTCTTTCATGGGGATACATTCGCCGCCGAACTGATTGCGCAGACGCAGGAAAAGTTTGTCAAACGCCTTGTTGTACAGAGGGTGGTAGATTTGTCCGCAAAGAATATCATCGGGGGCCCAATAGGGAAGAGAGGCTATCCACTCCCAGTTGCAGTAGTGCCCTAAATATACGAAACAAAAATTCTTCTCCTCTGCTTTCATCTTTCTCACGATCTCTTCCACTCCTCCGAATGTCATCCGTTTTTTCAGTTGCTTCTTCGAGATGGAGAACAGTTTAATAGTCTCTATGATATAATCGCAGAAAAAATGATAATACTGCTTCTCTATGCGGATTACTTTTTCTTTTGACAGTTCCGGGAATGATTCAGTGAGGTTTTTCCTTACAATCCGGCGGCGGTAACGGACGCAGTAGTACAAAGGGAAATAGAGCAGGTCGGAGAAAACATACAGAACCGGCAGTGGTAAGAGCGAAAGCAGGTACCAGAAGAAAAAGACAATATAGTATATAATATTCATTAGCAATTATTTTTTTATTCCTATCCACGATTGAAGTTTGCGCTTCCTTTTTCGTTTTTGCTCGAAATGCAACAGGTAGCGGAAAACGATAAAGGCGCATTCTCTGGGATTCCATCCCCGTAAAGTGGCATATTGCATTACAATATAGCGTAGAAGAGCTTTGCTGTGTGTCAACCGTTTCAGATTTTCCAGGCACTCTTGTCGGGTGGGGGCTGGTTTGAACTTTGAACGGTTGGTGTCTATCAGGGTGAATTGGTATCGGCCTTCCTGGTCTGTGTGATACAGAATATTGGTCAGGTTCAGGTCGCCATGAAGCACTCCTTTTTTATGTAACTCAACCATATAGGCAGCCAGTTCGTCAGCCGGATGCCTGTCAAAATCGTGTTTCCGCAATAATTCCGACAAGGGGGGATAGCTACAGTTGAGTGACACGAAATAGCCGTCCAGAAACAGACCGTTCTTTTTCCGTTCTATATAGGCTACTTCATGGGGGGTGGAAAAGCCTTTTTCGCGCAACATCCCGGCAAAAAGATAAGCTCTTTCGGTCTTGCTTTTCTTGAAAAAGGTATAAGCGATTCTTTGTACGATATTAGGCTGCTTATATCTTTTGACAACCATATCCTTATCATTCACCCTATATCGTTTCACTTTATTGCGGCTGTCGTACAACAATTCGCCTTCCTGTTCAAAGGATTGGGGAAGTCGCTTGATAAAACCGGCGGCATCAACGAATTCGGGATGAATTACTATTTTCATATACAGTTTGTTCTTTAATCAATTACACTTTCAATACGTTGTACCACCATTTCGGGAGTGATTCCTTGAAGGCATGCATAGTCGTTTCTAAGACAAGGCTTGTTCCCGAATACGGAACAGGGACGGCAGGGCAGATCTACCTGGACGGCATTGGCGGGCAGCTGCTTCCAGCCCATGAACCCGGCGTATGGATGGGTAGCCCCCCAGATGGAAATAACGGGGATGTTTACCAAAGAGGCCAGGTGCATATTGGCGGAGTCCATGGATAGCATTACGTCTAAATGGCTCATCAATGCCAGTTCCGAGTTCAGCGTCAGTTTTCCGGCTGTGGAAATGACATTGGGGAACTGCTTCGCCCATTTTTCCAATACCTCTATCTCTTTCCGTCCTCCACCAAACAGGAATATTTTGGTGTCTTTCCGTGTGGAAAGTTGTTTTATTACCTGCTCTTGTTTGGACAGGGGGTAGATTTTTCCTACATGTGCGGCGAAAGGCGCGATTCCTATCCATTTGTTCTTGTCCTTGTCTCCGGTCAGTGGACTCATGCATTGGATGGTTCCTTTCTTGTCTCCGAACAAAGATACGAAATCCAACTGTATGGGGTAGCCTATATCCCTTAAGACATCTGCATAACGCTGGAAAGAAGATTTCTGGCATTGCATCACTTTATGCTTGGGGCGTACCAGTTTTCGTTTTCCACTGCGTCCCTTGTCCAGATGCGCCACTTTGACGCCCGACAGTTTGAAACGCCAGCGCAGGTATTTGCTGCGGAGAACGTCATGAAAATCGGCCACGGCATCAAACTGTTCTTCCTTCAGGTCATTGTACAGCCATCCCAGCCCCATCAGCTGAATGTTCGCCTCTGAGGTCCACACCACGGAAAAGAACATTGTCGGGCAGCCCCTCGAACAGAGGGGCAAGCGTGTCCCGGCTCAACACCATGATCTGGTGCTGGGGGTATTGGGTGGCTAATGAATAGATAACCGGAATGGTCATTGCCACATCACCGATTGCCGAAAAACGAATTACCAGAATTTTGGCCATAAGGCAATTGCTTATTTCTTTCCGTATAGTACAGGATTCAGAGCCGGGTCGTTATACATTTTCATTTGCTTATATACTTTCATGTATTTGCGTCCGGCTTCAATATCGGTTATCAGTTGGTCTATGGCTGAGGACAAGTCCTTTTGCTGTTCCAGCAAAATGGTCAGTTTCTTCTCGCACTGTGCGCGATGCCCGGGAGTTGTGTCGGTACGTTCCACCTCTTGGCGCATGTGGTATATTTTCAGTGCCAGAATGGAAAGACGGTCAATGGCCCATGCGGGACTTTCGGTATTGATTGTGGCATCGGCGTTTATTTTCACGTCTTTGTATTTGTCGAGGAAGTAACTGTCTATCAGCTCTACCAGGTCGGTGCGGTCTTGGTTTGATTTGTCAATGCGTCTTTTCAAAACAAGGGCTTCCACCGGATCGATATTCGGATCACGGATGATATCTTCGAAGTGCCATTGCACTGTGTCAATCCAGTTCTTCAGATAAAGATAGTACTCTATACTTTTCAACTCGTATGGGTTGTTGATGGGAGTATCCACATTATCTGTCTTGTGATAGTCATTGATGACTTGGACAAAAATAGGGTTGCAAAGTTCTGTAAATGTCATAGCTACGTATTTTTGTTATTATCGTTATAATAATTGAAAAGACAAATCTATGCAAAGTTTTCTAATCAACCAATTATTATTCGGTAAAAGTGCCTACCTTTGTCACTCGGCAAGTTTTTTTAAAGATGAAAGTAATTGTAGATAATAAAATACCCTATATTCGGGAGGCTGTTGAACAGATAGCCGATGAAGTGGTGTATTTGTCCGGCAGTGGGTTCACCGCCGGAAATGTACGGGATGCTGACGCATTGGTAATCCGTACCCGTACCCGTTGTAACCGTGAGTTGCTGGAAGGCAGCAAGGTGAAGTTTATTGCTACGGCAACCATCGGCTTTGACCATATTGATGTGGATTATTGCCGTGAAGCGGGGATTGAATGGCAGAACTGTCCCGGTTGCAATGCGGGCAGCGTGGAGCAGTATCTGCATTCGGTGTTGCTGTTGTTGAAACGCCGGAAGGGGATGAGGCTGGAAGATACCTGCCTGGGCATTGTCGGGTGGGTCATGTGGGAAGCCGCGTTGAGCGTATGGCCCGTTCATTGGGCCTGCGTGTGTTGTTGAATGATCCTCCGCGTGCGGACCGGGGGGAAGCGGGCTTCGTGGATTTGTCTGTGTTGGCACGGGAATGTGATATGATTACTTTCCATACTCCGTTGAACAGGAATGGGAAATATGATACGTTTCACCTGGCGGATGCCGGTTTTTTTGCGGAATTGCAACGCAAACCTCTTATAATCAATACCTCCCGTGGGGAAGTCATAGAGACTCTGGCTTTGCTCGATGCGTTGAAAACGGGGAGGATAAGTGATGCTGTCATTGATACATGGGAGAACGAGCCTGATATTAATCTGGAATTATTGCAGCAGGTCTTTTTAGGCACTCCTCATATTGCAGGTTATTCGGCGGATGGAAAGTCGAACGCTACCCGGATGGCGTTGGAGGCGCTGTGCCGTTTCTTTCACCTGCAAGCTGACTTTAAAATAGTACCGCCTGCCTTGCCGCCTATGACTTACTCGTCCGATCCGGAAGAGGCTTTCCTGCAGGTCTATGATCCAACGCGTGACAGTGATGCGTTGAAACGGCATCCTGAGGAGTTCGAGCGCTTGAGGGGGAATTATCCGTTGAGGCGGGAAATTGTTTCTTCTGCCATAGGAGGAGGTCGGGAAACTATTTTTTGATTTCTTTTTGTTTGGTCATGTCGGGCAGTGCGAAGAAATCGGTGAATACAATATAGACGCGGACAGATTCTTCGTTTTGTCCAGCATGACCAGATGAATATCATCAGACATCAAGGCTGACAGTTTTGGCTGTCTTTCCTTTCTTCTGCCACTATTTGCTCACAATCTTCAATGCTGTATCCCGATGCGGGTTCGCTCCAGTACCATAAGGGGGGAGTTTGTTGTAATGTATCCATAATCAGTTGTTTTTAAATGGGTTATTTATTGTTATCGCTTTTTCCGAGTGCTGGTTGCCTCCTAAAATGCCGGTTCCTCCTACCACATTGCTATAGACGCGGAGGGGTTCGGCAAGTCCTATGTTGCCTAAGCCTCCTTCCAATGTGCTTCCGGCTATTTTCTGTAAGGACAGCAGGTATAAAAAATAGGACTCGGAAAGAGAGTAGATGGAAATGATTCTTTGTTCTGCCTCGCCCAGTTTCGTCGCTGTTTCTTTTATTTGTAAAGTATAGGTTTGCCCGTTAATGCTTTGGTCGGTAAAGAGGGCACCGCTTCTTTTTTCCAGTCCGTTGAAGGCCATACTTCCGTCCAATATGGCATCCTGTTCTTTGAATACGGGGTCTATATAGTCTATTCCAAGGGTGTGATAACCGTAATAGTCTGTTTGGGCTTGTGTGATTCTGGCCAGATAATAATTGTTTTTTTCCGGAAATTCATCAAAAACGATTTCATAATATATTTCATAATAATCGGCGAGTTCTCCTTGATAGACTCCGTTACCTTTTTTAATTGTATGTTTAATGTCTTTTATGGGTACTTTTTTCGGTATGACATCTTCTGCTGTTGCCGTACCATATTCGGGGGTGGATGCCACAATCTTTATCTTGTCTCCTTCTACCGGAACGGTATCCGACAGGAAAAGGGTGTCTGGCTGGTCCGGATTTCCAGGGTTATCCAGAGTTTTCCATTGCATGGTCTCTATGTATTGATTGTTTATATAGAGTTCCACCCGGGCGTGGGGAAGATTGACATAGGGGCTGCGGTCCGGATAAAACCAGGTCCGGGTAATGGAAGCCATCACTACGGTATCGGGCGATACCGTACTGTTTATAACTATTTTGGGGGTGGTACGATATTCGTCCAAATCTATTTTCCGATAACAGGAAGTAAGGATAATTCCGGAAAGTATCATGTACAACAGCGGTTTCATAATCGTTTAAAATTTATAAGTGTAAGAAACTGACGGTATGATGGGAATGACTCCCAATGTATGAAAGCAATTTTCACCATACCACCATCCTTTGCGTATGCTGACGGGGGCCATGTAGGAATAGACATTATAGATGCTGATATTCCATATTCCCATCCGTTCCTTTTTCTTCGGACGGTAGATATTGATGCCCAAATCGAGCCTGTGATAGGCAGGAAGCTGGAAGTTATTCCGTTCCGTGTAATAATCCAGCCCGTTTGAACTCATATAGGGAGGGGTCAGGGAGTTTCCGGGCATCGGGAGGTAGTGTCCGGTGTACTGGGGGGATATGACTTGATAGTTCTCAAAAGAAACCGTAATCCGGTTTCCGGTCATGTATGTCCAGCTTCCGGTCAGTTCTACTTTGGAACGGACTTTCCAATTAACCACAATATTGAATTTATGTCGGTTGTCGAATTTGGCGGGGAAACGTCTACCTTTATTTATTTCGGTGAACTGCCTGTCATTCCAGCTTAAGGTATAGCCTGCCCATCCTGTTATTTTTCCTTTTTCTTTGCGGGCTATAAGTTCTATGCCGTATGAACGGCCTTTTCCTTGAGTCAGTTTATCTTCCCAGTGGTTGAAGGAGGAAGAAACTGGTAGTTGTCTTTATAATCTATGAGGTGTTTCATCCATTTGTAATATCCTTCTATGGAAAAAGAGTAAGTTTGGTTATAGGTGGTATAATAGGCCCCCAAGGCGATTTGGTCACTCTGCATCGGTTTCAGTTTATGGCTGACCGGCATCCACGTGTCCGTAGGCAGATTGATGTAGCTTTCATTAAGCTGGTGTACATACTGACTCATCCGGGTATAGGAGGCTTTGAGGCTGAGCTGCGGACTAATCAGTAAACGGCTTGCGAGCCGGGGTTCCAGAGAAGTGTATGTTTTGCAGTCGATGGTGTACAATCCGATATGGATTCCGGCATTCAAGCGTATCTTCTGATTTATTTTCCAGTCTTCTTCCATATATATGCCTAATTCGTGTGCCGGCAGGATGGTGTTGTCGCTTTGTCTGGTTTGAGCGGTCAGACCATTGGCAAAATGGAACTTCTCATCTACAGGGTGGAAACGGTGATAGATATAATGAGCTCCGAAGCGCAACTGATGGGAAGTACTGGGACGGAAGTCAAAGCTGGCGCGTAAACTGAAGTCGTTGATGCGGTTTCGGGTTGAACTTTCTTGTGATACATAGCTGGTCTCCGTTCCTTGGTAATAGTCTCCTTTCAGGGTGGAGGAGTAGTGAGTGAAGGCGGCGTTTACATTGCCGAAGAGTCGGTTGCTGAATACGTATGACCAGCCGGTAAATGCATGATGTTTCCCCATCGCAGCTTGCCGGTATTTCTGCTTTCGTACCCGTTATTCCCATCTCTCTTTTCTCCTCCTTTCAAGAAATCGTTTCCCCAGTACACTCCGGCATAGCCGCGGCTGCGGTCATTGAACTGGTGGTTGAGTTTAAAGTTCATGTCTGTAAAGGCATATCGCGCCACGATTTCGGTGTCTCCTTTATCTCTGGTAGAATTCCAGATGGCGATGGCTGGGGCGGAAAGGGCGTCAATCCATGAACGGCGTAACGCAAAGTTGAATGAAGTCCGGTCTTTCACGACAGGTCCTTCCAGATTGAGGCTGCCTGAGGTCAGTCCCAACATGGCGCTTCCATGATATTCTTTCATGTTTCCGTCCTTTGTATGTATATCGACCACGCTGGACAGCCTTCCCCCGTAACGGGCGGGGAAAGCGGATTTAAAGAATTCCACGTCCTTTACAGCTTCGGCATTAAAGGCCGAGAACAAGCCGCCCACATGGTTGATCTGGTACAGTGGGTTGCCTTCTATCATGTAAAGATTATCATCTCCGTTACCGCCTCGTACGTGCATGCCTGCCAATCCAGCCATTCCTGCCGATACCCCTGGCAGGGTTTGTAGGGTTTTTATAATGTCGGACTCTCCAAATAGCACGGGAGTTTGCCGGATTAGGTTTTTGTTGAGGCGGGTGTGTCCCATTCCGGATGTATGGACTGACGAGGAAGCGGTGTATTGGCTGGTTATGATTACTTCGGCAAGTTGCTGATGGCTGCTTAGCAGAATTGGGAGCAGAGTGTCTTGTTCCAATTGCGTGAATGACTGCTGGAAACTGTCATATCCTACGTAGGAAATGTTCAGGCAGACGTTGTTTCCGGCTTTCAATGTCAGACTGAAGAAACCGTCTGCATTGCTGGTTGTCCCCCGGTGCTTTCCGCATCATAGATGGAGGCGCCTATGAGGGATTCTGAAGAGGCTTTGTCTCGTACAAATCCGCTGATTACCACCGTCTTCTGTTTCTTTTTGAGAATGATGTACTTGCCTGTCTGTATGTATTCCACAGGCAGTTTCTGTAATAAGATGCGCAAACAGTAAGACAACGGTTTGTCGGTCATGGTTATGTCCACCGCAGGCAGATGTTTTATCAATGATGATTCATACGAAAAAGTTACACCTGTCTGCCGGGTGATTTCTGCCAGTACTTTCTGTACAGGAGCTTGGCGCATATCCAATGTAACAAGCGGTTCGTCTTCATGTTCTGTTCCTTTTGCCTCAATGCAGAAGTGCATGAGGCATAGGAGCAGAAGCAAAGAAATTTTAGAATGGAATTGCATCATTTAGTTATGTCTAGTTTAGTGTCGAGTGTCTGGTTAATGATTTCAATGATTTCCTCTACCGGGATATTGTCAAAAGAAGCGGTCAGGTAATGTGTTTCCTGTGGAACTCTGTTAATATGTACTTTGTAAACTGCTTCCAATTCTTCCACTACCTTTTTCAGAGAAGTTTCATTATAGACAAATACACGGGTTTTCCAGGCAAAAGCATTGGGATCACTTTGTTTGTCTATCCGCATCTGTCCTTGTTGGTTTATGGAAGCATGCATCCCTTTTGTCAGAATGGCCTCTTTTTGTTCTTTGTTATAGAAAAGGACTTTTCCCGATTCTACGGTTGCCGAAGTTTGGTCTGCTTTTGCCGTTACTTGGAACCGTGTGCCTAATACTTGTATGTTTGCCAGTTCGGTTTGTACGGTGAAAGAGCATTGTTCCTGATGTACGACCGAGAAATAGGCTTTCCCGTCCAATGCGACGTTTCTGTTTTTCTTGCCGTATGCCTTACGGTCATATCGTAGGGTTGAGTTTTCGGCCAACGTGATGCGGCTGTCATCCGGAAGTGTGATTTCTTTGACGGTGCGAGTGGGTGAGGCAATGACAATCCAGTCCTGTCTGTCATACATCCACCACCAGCTGAATCCGGCTATCAAGCCCACGACGGCGGCAATGGCCGTCAGCCTATATAACAAGGTTGCATGATTTCTCTCTTTTCGGATACCTAGCTTCTGCCAGGCTTTCGTCGTGTTCAGCCTGTTTTCCCGATAGAACCGGGCCACAAAGCGGATATCTTTTTCTTCTTTTTCCATGTTATTTCTATTCATTTTCACTACTAAGACAGGGAAAAGACAAAATTCCCCCATCCGCCTGCCGATTTTTTTTTTATCCGAAGAAGAAAGTATATACTTTAATGGCAGTCTCTCGCAGTGCTTTTAGTGCCTTACTGATTTGATGTTCAACTGTTTTGATGGAAATGCCTAGCTCGCTGGCTATTTCCTGATAAGTAAGTCCGTCACGTTTGGAAAGCAGGAAAATTCTTTTGCGTTCGGCCGGGAGATGGTCGATGGCAGTCCAGAGGCGGGCATCTCGTTCTGACCGAATGATGCGTTCTTCTTCTGTCAAATCTTCCAAATCTGTCAGCTCCGTTGCATCGCAGTGTGCTTGACGGTTGGCAATGAGGGAGAGCGAACGGTTGCGCACCGCTTGATACATATAGGCTTTCAGGTTCTGGACAGGTGTGCCTTCGGCAAGTTTCTCCCATACATCGGAAAAAGCTTGCTGGACAATGTCTTCTGCATCATCCAGGTTTTCAGTATAGCGTAAGGCATACATATTCAGAGGACGGTAAAGGCAGCGGAAATGATATTCAAATTCCTTGGCTGATAGTTTCATGCTGTGTTTCTATTCTGTTTTGAATGGCAAACTTACGGCTTTTCTTTTATTTGTCAAACAGCAAGAGGGGAAAAAGTCTTTCATTCCACACGGCTTTTTCATTTAGGCACACGTTTTTTTGTTTTTGATGTTGATTGTTTGCTTGCCTGATAGGTATTTAGTATTTTTCCTTCAGAGTCTTCTCTATAGAGTATCATGAACGATCATATCCCACTGAAAAAAGTAAGATATCTTCGTGGGCAAAGTAAGATATGTTCCCAGGCAAAGTAACACCGCTTACTTGGCTCACGAAGTCCACATACTTTTCTTTACAACCAAACAGACCTCACAGCCATCTCATGCCAGTGACGATCATTTCAATTAATTACGAGAGATTTC
>NZ_BAKM01000016.1 GCF_000614185.1 Phocaeicola sartorii JCM 17136 = DSM 21941
CCTTCATCTTACTTGTAAGGATGGTTGACGGAGTTAATACTTAGTTATGATATCAGTTGACGCTTTCAAGATGAACAAGGCGGACCGTACGCATCACCAGCTCCGGACACCAGCTCCGGACACCAGCCCCGAAAAAAACAGCCGGAAAGCACCGGGCATCCGGAAAGAAAACGAAGAAAGGTGGTGGCAGCAGCCCTTTTTACCGCGTAAAAAAAGTGCTGCCACCACCCCTTGAAACGCCCTGTCCATCGTGGTTTCAGCAAAAAGGGTGGTGGCAGTGGCAGCACTTTTATAAAACCCCGGGAAGGAAGGAGGGAACGAGGGAAAATAAATCACTTTATAATCTTCATCTTCAATCTCTCCAATTTACTATATTTCTTCTGATTTATAATCAACGATATTTCCTTATCACCACATTCCACTTTTATCACACCAGCCCGTTCTTCCTCCATCGTATTTTCACTAGTTTCAACAACGAGATCGTCATCATCATTTCTTGATACAGTCAACCATTCAGGAACATCAGTGACTCTCCAATCATCATAATTACATTCTACTTTTACCTTCTTAAATTCTCCACCTTTCGCTTTAAACACCAAATGGTTATTATTAAAAGCTAACTTTATATCATTGCGAACTTCCTTTTTAGGGAGACTTTCTATTGACAGAGAATCATCCGGATTCATCTCTGTGTTTTTCTTAGCCTTTTCCTTTCCTTCATTAGAAGACGACTTCAGATTTTTGATAATAGTAAGACTCGTTTTTATCTGTTGATCACAAATATTCTTCCGTTCACTCGAATCATAACATACTTTTGCCTTCTCGAACATAGCAATTGCCCTGTTTTGAGCTGCTATGGTCATGGTTTGTTGTAACTTTACCCCATCAGCAAACAACTTGTCACAACTACTTTGTGCAAGTCCCGCCAAGGGTATAAAAAGCAACATCACTAAAAAAATATTCTTCAATAATCCAAATCTACACATAATTACAACAATTTATTATTTACTATTTATCTTTTTCACTCTATCATCTAGTTTTCTGTTTTTACCGTATCCGATAAAACTTTTCCCACACTTTCAATATCAATAACTGTACTTATTTTATCAGCCCGCATTTTAAAGTCATCAGCTATTTCCTTTTCTTCCGCAAAGAAATTCGCTTTTTCATTGAATGTCTTATAAGCAGCATACAACTCGTTCTCCACACTTTTCATCCCCTCCCATTTCTTTTCGTCTACAGATACCGAATCACCAATAAACTTAAAAGTACAATCCTGCGCGCGCTTATAATTTTCAAAAGCAGCCAAATAAGCTATTTCATAGTTTTCATAATGTTGATCCCCTATTTTTTTCAAGCTATCAGCTGTAACAAGATACCTCTGAATACAAAAAGATAAAGAATCATTATATTGCTTTTCCGCCATGACCCGTCTGAGCTCACGTTCATTCTCCCGATGATTATTCAACATGACACCACCTACGACAAAAGAAGCAAATCCCAATACTACAGCAAGAATTATAACGATCTTATGCTTTTGAAAAAAGGTTTTCTCATCAATAAATCGTATGGTCTCCCCTCTCATCCCCGCCGAAGCATATATCTCCAACTGTTCCGCAGTAGGACGTTCCCAAGGATTCGTTCTCAAACATTTTGCTATAACTTTCTTCAACTGCACCGAAAAATCCCCCTGCAACTCAGGGACCTCAGCCCCCTTCTTCTGCACAAGCCCTCCGTCATCACCAAATGGTGTATCACCAGCCAGCATTTCAAAAGCCGTCGCTCCAAGAGAATAAATATCATTCGCCATTATTGGAGTATTATCTTTGCCAAAACGCTCCGGAGCCATATAGCAATGGTTCCCGCCGAACTGAAAGCGGAACTGAGGCTCTTACGTAATGTAGATTTTAAATGTGAGCTGACCCCAAAATCGGTTATCATAAAGTCCCCCTTTTCTCCAATCATTATATTATCCGGTTTTATGTCCTGATGAATAACCGGAGGATTCATTCCATGCAGCCACGCCAGCCCACTAGCGACATCCCGAATCAATTTCCATGCTTCCTGCTCTGTAAATTTCCCCACCTGCTTCATTATGCTGCCTTGTTTGCAATAAGGCAAGACCAAATAAGGTTTGCGGTCACAAGAATCATAATACAACGGTTTCAACAGATTCTTATGATTTGCATTTACGACTAAAGAAAATTCCCGTGCGAACACGTTTAATCCGGCATCATCAAGACCTGTTGCAGGAGCATATATTTTTAAGGCGACCTGTATGTCAGTCTTGGTATCTTTTGCCAACCAGACTTCCGAAAAATTACCACGCCCTAACAAGCGTTCCAAGAAATATCTGTCATGAAATAATTTGTTACCTTCCATTTTTCTGTCTTTATCAATAAACTGTAAATTCTTTTTTAGCTATCATCTTATTCTTATAGTAAAATTCAAAACGATACTCACCCTTCTTCCAATGTCCCGGATCATTTCCTCCCCAGCCGGACAACTCATGAGCCTGAAAACCTGTTGCCGATACTGTCACCGCATCTTTATAACTATATCCAGCGGGACTATTGGCATTTGAAGAAGTGGAGAGTCCTGTTGGTGTATAAAACTTCACATAGATGTCATAAGTTCCAGTCCGGGTGGTATTCATATAAATTTTAGGTTTGAGATATTGGGTTCTGCCACTGTATATTTTGCTTCCATAGGAAGTAATAATATGGCTTTCACTATCCGTGTTAGCGATAGAGACCGAACTAACGGTAAAAGGATCCGAAGCAGTCTCCCCCCCGTCGGGATGTTCATTATAATAATCCGAAACCGTTTTATGCATGGAGTTCAGTTCCTTCAAGCATTTATAAAAGACATAACGAAATTCTTCGGCCGAGTGGCAATACATTTCTATTGCAAAAGATATAGAAGAATCGCCCAGCATCGCTTTTGCACAACGGACCTTTCTATTTCCGTAATTAACAGCGGCAAGAAGAGCCTTCCTGTCAGCATCATTGCATTTAAGCCCCACTCTATGGAATTCCAGATAGAAAGGATTAGAATCCGATATGGCAATCCAATGAAGAGTCCCTTCTTTCTTGAAGTTAACGCTATTATCATCCTCGTCAATGGTCGGTGAAAAGCCTTCCTCTTTTAGAAACTGTATAATATTTGAACGGAATTTCTCCTGCTCTGGCGTCAAATCAGCCGCTTGAACGACCGAGTGCAATATAACGCATGCTGCAAACAACACTATAAACCTCATACTTCTCATCTTTCCTTATTTTTTATATCGTGTACACTGTTCTATCAGCCTTATCCACAATAACAATCGCCAAAGATACGTTGCCAGGTAATCCCCATGTATTCCGCAATTGAGTTTTCATCGTACTACCTACTTCTTTTACAGAATTTCCATCCAATTCACCCATATCATATTTTGAGACACCAGCCAGTTTTATTGTTACCGTAACCGAGGTATTTGTATAAACGATAGACTGTACATAAACATTATTGTCAAACTTCTGAGGACACATCTTTGCGTCATTACGCACGACATCCTGCCAATTGGAAGAGGGCATATTCAGAGAAGACCGGCCTGTCATATTCAATTCCCCCCACTCGCTTTTATCTTCATTCCACTTCTGAGTGCCTAGAAGTCCTCCCGTCTGATTATAATATTTCCGTATAACCGGTATCGTACCCGTTTTATCATAATCAACCGTCATTCTCGACACTCCATAGAATTTATCCGACAATTTTCCATTACCATCACATACCAGCTGTTCTACAAACTTATTCTTATCATTATATTTCCAAGATTCGATCTTAATACATTTTGAAATATCAAAGAATTTAGCTTCCAATTTATTGCCATGATTATCATAAGTATAATCAGCCCGGGCATATCCATTGCTTTTATTTAAGATGAGCTTGTCATCTGTGCCTATAAATTCTTCATGAACAATATTCCGACGTTTGTCATATTGAGTTTTACGGATAAAGAATCCATCTGCTGACAAACGTGGCTTGCCGAATCCATCGTAGCAAGATATTTCTATCATATTCCCCCACTGGTCATATTTAACCCACCCTTCCGGATTAGTATCCAAGCCTGAAATGGCTTATTGTCCACCCCAAAATTTTTCTCGCAAACGACACGGTTCATCATATCATATTCACACATCCTCTTATGTGATTTTTGTTCATCCAGGGCAGGCTGTCCGTCCACCCCCCAGTAAGTAGTAACGATACGATTTCCTCTTTCATCATATTCATATTTCACTTGAGAATATGAATTCTGAGGCAGATTAACTTTTTTACCACTCAAATCACAATAATATTCTGTCATAATTCTATTATCCGCATCAAATTCCTTCCTTTCCACCACTGTGCCCGGAGACAGTTTGCCATTACCATCCAAAGTATAGGACTCTATGACATTTCCCTTTGTGTCGTATTTATAGCGAATATCACCTACCACCTTTCCATTGATATCAGTATTTTTCACTTCTACAAGGAAGTTACTCTTCAAATCATAAGTATATTCAGCCTTCGAGTAGCCTCCGTCACCCACACAAGGTTTTCCTTCCGGATTGAAATATTGTATATTTTTCTGATTTCCCATTTCATCATATTCAATAGTGTATCCCGCGAATAAGCCCATTCCCGCGACAAGAGCGCCTTCAGCATCATAAAAAGAGAGTTTCGTCACCGCACCTTGTCTGTTATATTCAAATCTATATTCAGCCACCACGCCATCAGACGTTGTCACATTTCCTTCAGAATCCAAGTAGTATTCCCGTATCGGGTGACTGAATTTATCATATTCCGTTCTACACTCATAATAAAAGCCATTAACAGCAACGGGAGAATTTTCCTTATTAAAATACTTCTGCTCCGTTAAATTTCCCTGACTGTCAAATGCACTCACCATGCGAAAGATACCGGCAGATGTTTCCATCGGATTACCATTTTCATCAAAATAGCTCACTTCCAAAGGGAGACCGGTCGCGTTAGGCACAATAACCATGGAACTATAGCAATCTCCATCCGCATTATAAAGCACAGGGACGTCGTTATCATCCAAGAAAATGCGATGTACCACAAAACCATCCTCATTACAGGAATCGCGCTGAGTCACAAATCCGGCATTACAATAAGCTAAATTACCATCCACTCCGAAACCGGACTGTAAAACTCTAAAACCTTTCTCATTGTAAGTATAACGAAATCCGGAAACATTTAAATCAGTGCGTATGGCAGGCTTACCATCAATAGAAAAATAAGATTCCTTTATCCGGTTGCCATACGGGTCATAATCCAACTTTACGAGCGCACAATTATTTCCGTCATGCGACCCATTTCTCTCCATATTCAAATAAGAAACAGAAGTCCAATCATCATCTTCACTGTATGTATAAATTTTTATAGCCAATCCATCACTATTGCTTGTCAAACCACCATCCACGCCTATAAAAGACTCTTCTATTTTACGTCCTTTGCTATCATATTTATATCGCTGCCCATAAATATTGTCCTTGTCACTAGCCGGAACATTTTGCAGGCCAACGTACCTTCTTTCAGTAAGCAGCCCATTTTCATCATAATCCAACAAATAACGAGATATACGACTCCTTTCAGTAAAAGTTGACGATCCATTCTTATAAAGAACATTCGTGTTGGCCTCAAGATTCATTTCCGTTCCGTATTCATCATTCTGACGAAAAGTCACTGTCTTAAGGTTTTCATCATAATCCATTTTGAACAACATTCTCCCATTGGGATCATAAATAGTCTTATAATCAATTTTGCCATCGTCGGTATAGAAATAATACACATCCGAAAAACGGCTGTTCATGTGTTCCGTATCCGTATGCCCTATCACTTTTCCCATAGCATTGACCAAAGAAAGATGTCTCAGTTTGCGTTGGCTATATTCCAACTTATAACACATCTCCTTATGATTCTTTTTATTGACACTAAGACGTCCTATTCCTTCAGGAATCCCCCAATATTCGCTATAATCTTTATAATAATAAACTTTTATCCGATTATAATCCCATAAAAATATACCAAGGCACATCAATACCGAGAGCACACCCGTAACAGCGATTGCTATTGTTTGTTTTTGCGAATGCTTGACCCAAGAGCCGGTTTCCCAATAAAGTTCTATTTTCTGTCGTATCTCATTCGCCTTAATTCTTTTAGCAGGATCCTCCGCAAGGCACCCCATAATCAAGCCCCTCACTTCAGGCTGAAGTTTCGGCAATTCCGGTAAAGTTTCCCCCTCCGCCTGAAGAAGCCCCCCATGTTCTCCATAAGGAGGATTTCCTGTAAGCAATTCCACGGCAGTGGCCCCCAGAGACCACATATCACTGGCATTATTGGTTATGCCGGTAAAACGCTCCGGCCCCATATACGCCCTGGTCCCCCCAGACATACCATTAGAATCATTTATCCCACTACTCGAATTTACGCTGATACCAAAGTCTGTAACCATAAAGTTACAATTATCATCCAGCAGTATATTATCCGGTTTGATATCTTGATGTATAATGTTATGATCATGCAAATACTCCAATCCCGCAGCAACATCATGCAAGAACTTTATAAGATCTTCTTCTTCCATCCGTCCTATCATACTGCTGCACGACCCATTCTCGCAATATTGCATAATAAGATATGGACGGCCCTGACATATATCATAACCTGTAGGAGGCAACAAGTTAGAATGTTTCATGTTATACACGGTTGTAAACTCCCTCTCAAAATTCTGCAACCCATAAGAATCCATGTCAGCATGTTCGGAGAAGATTTTCAACGCGACTGTCAAATCATTTGCCTTGGTATCTTTTGCCTTCCATACTTCAGCCGATGCCCCACATCCTAAAGCGCCAACCAATAAATATCTATTGTGGAATAAACACCCTTTACTCAGCTCCATATCTAAACGATTTTTTATTATAATATTGATAAAGTGGTATATACAAGATAAGCCGAAGAAACCAATGATATGAGAAACCAGATCACTCCTCCGACCGCCCAATTATGCTGGGCTTTCTTATAAGCCTCGAAGTCCTTATATTTACCACTTTCCCATGCTATCCGCGATCCTTTCAAGCCCAAATAAACAGACAGACATAAGCTACATACTTGTCCCACATACGGAATCCCCCCTATGATAAGAATAGCCAAAGGCCAATACATTTTATGTACTACCGCCCATAGCCATGAACAGAAAAACGCTCCCCAATTCCATTTCTCCATCGCTCTGTCCATATCCGCCTGAGAATAAACGTTTGCTTGTCCGTAATTCTCTCTTCTGTCCGGCCTTACATAATTCTGAGAAACATCTTTCACAGCGCCAGGAGTAAACTGTTCGGTCTGTCGCCCCATGCTCTGAACATTATCCCTCCTGGAAAAATTATCCATTTGAACAGTTCTCCGCCCTGTGTTCTGCTCCCCTCCATGGATATTCCTTGTAACTGTCGGCCGATGTTGGTATGGAAAATAACGGTTTATAATATTCCAATCCAATTCGAACACTCCGGCCAGAAGTATTTTATCACCAGGATAAATACCAACATTTGTATTCTGCACCTTTTGTCCGTTTATGATTGTTCCATTAGAGCTATGGTCAAAAAACAATAAAGCATCGCCTCTTCTCTCTATCGTGGCATGATCATTGCTGACCGTATCCCAGCGTTCTTCAATACGAACTGTACTTTTCGGATTACGTCCAATCGTTATTTTCTGTTCCATAGCATCTTATTTTTTAGGGATTTTAATCTTTTGACCTATTTTTATCGTTCCAAGATCTACTTTAGGATTCGCATTTTTTACTTCTATCTCACTAAAATCTGTCTTATACTCTTTATTTATGCCGTCCGTTATTTTTTTCCATGTGAATTCTCCCTTTTTTATCAGATATTCATCAGGGATTGTCTTTTGTTCTTTTACTTCCGGAGCATCGCCTCATCTTCATTTATATTGCCTACAGGTACCAATACGTCCTTCTCACCATTTATCTCCTCACCAGGATCCATTTCCTCTACTTTATCTTTCCCTGGATTTGCATCATTGGGGAAAATACTTTTTCCACTACCATGATCCGGCAAAGATTCTGCCTTATTACCTTTCCCGGAAGAGTCTGAAACCTTATCATTGTCTCCAGCATCATCCTTTTGCTTGAGTGTATCGGGAATGCTATCCTTCTTCACATCCGTAGAATCCGTTTTTACAACGTCTGTAGCATTCTTTCCGGAAGCTCCCCCCACAAAATACCATATTCCTCCTCCAATTATCACCATGACCAAAAGTAAACAAATCAAGAGTGCAGTTATTTTTTTTTTTGCCTTTATGAGCTCCCGCTTTATTTCCATTGACTACTGTATGAATCATATTATTGATCCCGCCATTCAAACGGTTCTCCGATTCGATAAAGACATCCGGATTGCAATGCCCCCCTCCTTGAAGTATCTGGCAAAGGCAAACCGTTATATTATCAGATCCTTCAGCCTCGCAAGCCGCATGAATCAATTCATCCACCAGCACATCCATGTTGTGCTCATTATTACGGATAACCAGTTCCATTTCATTATCTCTAACCATACCACATAATCCGTCGGTACATAAGAGAACAATATCATTATCACACAATTCATACGGCTTCAACAAAGACTCCGGCTTTGCCTTCGCCCCTCCATCACAAAGAGAACGAGTTATAATATTACTGTCAGGATACTCAAAAGCATCTTCTCTTGAAATGACCCCTTTATCAACAAGCCCCTGCACATACGAATGGTCCTTCGTTATTTGATGCAAACCTGCAACCGGATTATAAATATAAGCCCGGCTGTCACCACACCACGAAACATAAAGTTGTCCTTCCAATATCCAGCCAATCACAATTGTTGTCCCCATTCCTCGTGTTTCCGGCCTTTCTTTCGCTTCGGCTTTAATACGAGCATCAGCAGCAACAATCACCTCCTTCATATATTTCTCTATTGAGAAACGGTTCCTGGTAACTTCCGGCGTCAGATTTTCCAAAGAAAAATATTCACGCACTGTTTCTATGGCCAGTTCCGAAGCTACCTCGCCGGCATTCATTCCTCCCATCCCATCAGCAACAACGAGTAATGCCCCTTTTTCACCCAGCGAGCATATTTCATTATTCACCCAGCGCATTTGTCCGGATGACAAATCAGCTGCTGCCTGAAAATTATCCTCGTTATTTGTGCGGACAAGCCCCATATCGGTCTTTGCCGCCAGTCTGAATTTTATCGTACTCATTTTTTCTTCTTTTTCTTATCCTTCGCTTTCTCCTTACCCATATCCTTTACCGGTGTCAGCTCTGACGGTTCGTCACTCCCCACCTCTGTGTCACCCGGAGCCTCATCAGATGCCTCCTCTCCTTTCATTCCAACAAACGGACAGTATATTTTCCAACCATCGTCCACCAATGAAACAATACCACAAAGACGAAACTCAATGACACCGATTTTTGTATAAACAGGAACGACATAGATTCCTCCCAATATGTTCTGCTCCAAATTCGGCTTGCTAATATCAAAAGGTTGCTTGTCAACATCTATTGTAATCGTTTTACGATAAATGGTATAATTCAGATTTGCCGATTGCTCAAAATCATGGTCTTTTTTTGCGGTAATCCAAACGATCCAACCCTCTTTCTTCCCTATAGTGCCATCCAAGGCAAATCCATTCCCGTCAAATGTGCCGGAAGAAAACTTATATATAGTTGTATCAACCACCCCGTCTAATTCAGCCAACGTATAATCAAGAGAATCGTATTTTACTTTATCTGTCATTTCAGAAAATGTTGCCTGGTAAAACACAGGATCATACTTCTGTCTGTACTTTCCGAACTTATTATTGTATAACCAAGGACGAACAGCTTTATCTGTCAGCACAATTCCATCAGGAATCTTTACTCCAATAGAATATTGTACTCCAAATTCCTTTTTACCATTCAATCCAAACAATTCACCAGTTTCCCTATCGCAGATTTGAAAACTTTGTTTGGAGATAAATAATCCACTTTTAACCACATCCTCTATGAATTGTTGCTCGGTTGATTTTATATAAATCTGTGCCTCTACCACCAAACATATACATAAAGAAACGATTACACCAACTATTTTTTTCATCATATCTTAAATTTTACGGAATAACACTTATAGGTACAAAACGCCCTTTTGCAGCATTGCTACCAGAAACTATTGCAACAACCTCCCATCCTGATTGAGTCTTAATAAAAATAGGTCCTCCCGAATTTCCTCCTTCGGTATTATTATTTGAAACCATAATAGTTCCCCCAAGTTCTTCACTCAAACCATTTTGAGAACAAATAGCTGTTGAAAAAATAGGTTTTCCTTTACCCCATCCATGTGGATATCCCAGTACATATAACTGTGTACCTTGTTTAAGTTCGGTTGATATTCTTTTATTGGATTTCAAGCCCTTCTTTAAATTATTTTGCACATAAGCAAAATCAACAGCTCCACCTGCTCCAATCCGAATATTTGTTCCAGCTGGAACCTGAGCTAAAACCACAGGATTTCCATTAGCATCTTTTGCTACTTTTCCATTTATAATTTTATATACTCTATAAGGTTCTTTCAACGTATGTATTTGATCATATTTTCCCACCTCATTGATTTGATTATTCGTAAATAAATATGTATCATTTGGAGAAACACACTTAAATTTAATCTGAATATTTCCTTGTTGAGCTAGAACATTAATCATCAATTCCTTATATACATCAATAGGATTTACTCCCTCACGAGGATACACTACTCCGTTATCTATATAAAAACTATTTGAGTAAAAAGTACTACACACATGACGTGCTGTTACAAATTTTCCCTCCTCAAGTTGAAATCCTGTTCCCAACCAAGAAGAAACTTCTTCCCCATTATAAAATACTGTTGCCGTTATGTGATATACATAAGGATGACAAACAGACATATCCACACTACCAGTTTGCCCTAAAGTATTGCCGTTTTCAACATATTTAACTATAACTTTAGGTTTTATTTTCTTTAACGAATCTAAAAGTCCTCCTTGATTCTCAAGTAACTTTCGTTGTTCTGTAATCAATCTTTCATTTTTAGCATTCACTTCTTTAGCATCAGCCAAAGCTAAAGTATTATCATTCAGTTGTTTTCCTTGTTGATAGATTACATATCCCCCCCTATGGAAATTAAAACAAGCAAACATGCCAATGTCGTTATCGCCGTCTTATAGGGTCTCAAAGCCTGCTGTCTGAACAAACTCAATCTACGAGTCAGTCCGATAGAACCCACTGTGGACTTTTTACCCGTTGGCAAAATAAATCCAAGTTTAGGGCCATTTACCGAAAGTTGTATTTCATCACCATTTTGAAGATACCATTCCGTCTTGACCGGATGGCCATTGAGAAATGTGGAATTAGTTTTTGAAATCTGAACGAGTTTCCACATATCCCCATCCTTTACAATAGCGGCATGATGTCGAGACACGGTTTTAAAACTCTCGTCGAAACGCACCTGACAATGTGAATCACGACCTAATTCAATATTGTCCACAATAATTTCTTGCGATTCTCCAGCCCTATGATATTTACTGCTCACTTTATGTTCCAGTATATAGTACTTCTTACCCCCTGGAGTAAAAAGAGAACCCATCCCCGCTCCTACGGAACCTGATAGGGTATTCTTATATGGTTTTGTTGTATGACCTGCCATTTTCTATTAATTTAAAGTTATGTACTTAATATGCTTCCACTCGTAATTTAGTATCTCCTATCGAAATTATATCACCAGGACTAAACGGTAAACCATTTATAGATACTTCCTTTGAATTGACATAAGTGCCATTGGTAGATTTGCGCCAACCTCCGGTATCATACCTATCCCACTGGCCATCCCGGATAACCCAAGAACCAATATCATAGTCCAGTTCCAACGTACAATGTTTTCTTGAAATATAGCTGCTGTTTTCTTCCACGATTGCAATGTCATTATAAACGCCATCATCTTTTCTGCCCATACTAAGAATGGCACTTTCCCCTCTAAGCATATCATCAAGTTTATAGACTTTACCATAATCTTCCCCTTGCATGATACGTAAAAGAACCCCGTTTATAATTCTAGTCTGAAAATCACGTTGCTCTTCTACGATACGAGGTCTCACCCGTTGCATCTGTGGCACTAAAGCTAGCACTTCATCCGCATCCTGTAACCGGTTTTGAAAATCAGGGATCAAGCATCCCTCTATTAATTTGCACCAGTCTCCGCCCTCGGCTGTATCCAGCAACAAATATCGATCCCAGTCTCCATTCTTTCCTTTCCGCAGATATTGAATCAAATCACGTTCAGAATCCAATCTACCAAAGGGAAGATCTCCGGTAATCAACTGGTACATCATCACTCCAAAAGAAAATATATCCGTTGTAGGTAAAACTGTAGCATCCTTACGAGGGTTCAATTGCTCAGGAGGCATATACATAAGTGCCAAATATCTGTTTAGGTTTACCTAAAATATTCCTTTCAGTCATTCGCTTGTTACGATCACCGGAAATACCAAAATCAGTCAAGGCAAACTCTCCATTCTTTTTCACCAAAACATTTTCCGGTTTCAAATCACGATGCACCTTCCCACAATTATGCAATGCTTTAAGACCACATAACACATGAGTGGCAACTTCAGCCAAGTCAAGATGGGACTGAGATGCCGCACTTAACAAATCTCCACCAGGGCAATACTCCATCACTATATAAGGATTACCTTCCACTACTCCATGAGAAATAGAATGAACCAAATAATCGCTATTAATACGCCCCGTTTCAAACTCCATATCAAACCGTGTCATCAAAGATTCTCGTATATCCGAAGGAACTTCCCACAATTTCAAGAGTTTAAGAGCCTGCAAATTTCCACTATAATCTTTTACAGCATACACCTTTCCAAAAGATCCCTCTCCAAGTACTTTACTTACCTGGAAGCGGTTATCAATGATATCCCCTATAGCAAAATTACATCTCTGAGCAACTACCGGCATATTAAATGGTTTTATTCATGAAACTCAAACAATCTGTTTCCCAAAAGAATAATATCACCATCGTGTAATTCCACTTTTTTCGCAGCCTGAACAAAAGTCGTTTTCTGCTCGCTTCGATCTTCAATATACCAATGTCCGTCAACCCGAGTAACAATGGCCTGCTGACGCGATGTAATAGATGAATTATTCTGTTCCGTATTATCACGATTTAAAATCACTTCTTTTCCTTCATATTCTTGTTCCTCAAAATCATGTCGTTCGTTGACTCTTTTTAAAGGTTTCAAGACAAATGTGGGATCCATCTCCATATTCATCATATATGGATTGACTGTACCACGAAACTTATTTTTATTCCCGTCATCTGTGTTCATCCGTGTCGGGCGTCTGGCCGTTTCTCCCCCTCCTCCCGAAGCAGGACCATTGTATCCAGCCTCAAAATGAGAAGCACTTCCAGAACCTTTGATAGAGAACTTACAGTTGGGACATTTCTCTGTACCCGGACGAACAGGATAACCACATTTAGGACATTGGCTTGTTTCCTCACTATGTGAAAGATTGTCATCTTTTTGAGAGTTATAGGAACTACCGCCAAAGATTTCCTGCTCCATCACAGTCTTATTCAGCTGTTGTTCACCAGCAAAAGAATTGCCTCTTCCTGATTCATTATAAACCTCCTCATTGTCCGCTTCTAATGGCGCATGGCATTTTACGCAGACCTTTTCATTTGGCTTATTAGGCCAACCACAGTTTTTGCACCGCATATTTCTAAATTTAAGGTAATCACTAAAAACTAAAAATCAGGAATAAACGCATAGAAAAAGCGCAAACCCGATTGTCATCCGCCTCCAGGTATCGCCAAACACCCACTGCACAAATGAACAACTTTGTCTGCGCTTCGTTATATTATAAGAAGTGGTCATAGCACCTGCTTTTTCATAGAAACAGATAGAAAAAGCAAGCCCATAGATTATACAGGTTATAATAATACGAGGTAAACAAACGTTGTAGCATTCTTCTTGTGCAGTCTTAAAATTTGGCGATTTTAGAGACAAGATATTAGCTAACTAACGCTCGTAAGCCCAATATTTCAAAAAGCAAAGACTTTCAAAAATCTTTGCTAATCGCAAATTTAAAGAAAAAAAGGAACTCACCAATGGAAAATCCACCTTTTTCTTTAAATATTAAAAAATCGACAGTACTTGTCCTACATACATAAAACACTGTACTGTCGAAAACAGCCTTGTGCAGTCTTTATAAAATTGGCGATATTCCAGAGGACAAGCGCTATTTCATTGTCAAATATACGCTATAAAAAAAAGATTCAAAATTAAGATTTGTTCAGAAATGGATTATATCAGCCGTTTTAATAATTATCCGATCTAAAATAGAGACTATCCTGCCAAAATTCTTTTCTCAAAGAAACATGTTCCAGCTCTGAATTAATAAAAAACGGTATTTATCAACCCAAAAGGGTCACGCCGGAATCCGACGAGACCCAGTCTTGCCTCCCAAAAGACAAATACAAAATTTATTCTTCTATCAACTCGTACTTTCCTTCCGGGAACCAGCGCTCCAGTATATTATCCACCTCCGACTCTATTTCGGGAGTCACATAGCGGCATACTTTCTTATAAGCATAAACCAAAGATACCGCCTCATCAATCCATCCGATAACCGGCAACCGCTTTGCCGAGATCAAATCGACCGGCAATACCAGATACGAAAGTGCCGCCACAATCAGCATTTTATCCGAAGAGGGAGTTTCAGGACTTCGCAATACATAATACAATAAAAGTACAGGACGGGCAGTCGTCCTACCGGCAGCCTTTGCATAATCCGTTATTCTCTCCCACAGCAGCTCATAATCCATCATGTATTTCTTCATTTTTATCTATTATTTTATCAAGGGTAATTATCTATTGTCTCGTTAAATTCAGGAACTTATGTTCATTAAAACGATTATCTTGTTTATTTTCCGGTACTCATCACTCCGGAATCATTATCACTATTGTTCACTTTACGCTGACCGGCTTTAAACTTACGGCCAAACGAAAAATGATAAGAAACACTTGCCAAGAACATTTGCGAGCTCTCTTTCACATAATTCGCTTTTTTATAGGAAGCATATTTATTCCAATTCTCGGTCTGCTGCTTATAATTATCCGTAAACGGATTGAAAGCTCCCAAACCTACACGCAAATTCTTGTGCGTATAATACATCGCTAACATTTGAATGTTTTCACCACCAGACAAAGTTTCCCCCCAGAATTTATTAAAATTGGTATTCATTTGCCAGAAAAGAGAAAACTGCTTATAATTGAAAGATACCATAGCATTACAATACCAGTTTGTATAAGTATGAGAATACATATTGCCATGGCTCATATAATGATTCACCCCACCGGTAAACGAGAACTGCAACATGTCCTTAACAGGACCGACACGCAAAGTCAGACGCCCCGACAATTTCTGCCAGTCCTTCTGGTTGTCCCATGTCTGTACAATTTTGTCACCATCCTGATATTTCTCATCCATAATAGCCTTCGGCTGATAATCATACGCTCCCCACAGACTAGAATAGAATATGCCTTTCTGCCATTCGTATGTCAACTCGGTATGATAACGCAGATAGGATTTCAAATTCGGGTTGCCCCGCCTGATTTGCAACGAATCCACCATCTGCTCCACCGCACTTAAATCCCCCAATGACGGAGAAGCATTACTGATATCGGACTTCCAACGGATGAATGAATTTCCCGGCAACGTGTAATGCAGCACAAAACGGGGGTTAAAACTATAATTCTCATACAAATCATCACCACTTTGTTTGTAATAAGAACGGGTAACACCTACACCCAATCTGTAGTCCAATTTATTCAACTTTCCGCGGTATTCACCATAAGCGTATGTATCTCCTTGGTTCATATCCGTTTCATAATAATGACCGTTACGGTATTCATTATTGGCAAAAGACTGGGTATGACGCAAACCGAAACTCAACGAATTCCCCTTAGAAAATTGCTTCTCATAAATCGCCTCCCCAATCAGAGAATATTTATCCCCTGATACATTATTATGAATGTCAGTCAACAACTCGCCTTGCAAGCTTTCCTGATACAAACGGCGTGATTTTTCCCGGTTATAAGTACCTACCACATTGAATATCAAGAGTTGCTTGTTCTTCAATCCCTGCTGATAATAAAGATCCAACGAAGGACGAGTCCAGCTATTTTTGGTACGGTCTATCATATCCACCTTATCATCAGGTGCGGAAACATTGACCAATACCCCTTGATAATCCATGTGTGGCTGGCTATTACTTCTCAAACGAAAAGTAGCACTGAACAAAGAGTTCTCGGTCTGCTGCAAATTATAGTTCACACTTAAATTATTCATAAACATGGATCCATGCCCCGGTTCACCTTCTTCTATACGATGCAGTGTCGTTCCGTCCGCCAGGTGGAACACTTCTTCATTATCCCGATACATGCCATAGAAATCGCGAGGACCTGTATAAAACGAGACTCCAAACTCCGACTTTTTATGGTTCACTTTCCCAAATACATTATGTTCTCCCCACATGGTATTCATCCCCTGAGTCAAATCCATCCCAAAGTTACCACCCGTATCCGGACGGCGGACAATATAGTCAAGCACTACCTCGGCGTTCCCATAACGCAGTCCCGGGTTGTCATGATACTCTATGCGGATAATGTCTGACGGCTGTAATGCCCTAATCTCTTCTATTTCAGCTTTCGCCCCATTGATACGGAGCTGAAGTTCTCCACCTCCCAGCACTCCTATCTCATTATTCATCGGATTGATCTGAATACGGGGAAGCATCATCTGTTGCAACAAGTTGACTCCATTTGTCGAGACCTTCATTTGTCGCTCGGAAGGAAAGATCAGCTTACGATCCGGCTGACTGACCTGTGCGGAAGCACTGACCGTGACACCTTCCATAGCCACAGCATCATCTTCCAAAAGAATCTCCCCCAAGTTCACATTCTGTTTAATACCGTCCAATACAATAAACTGCGTACGATAGCCCACACTGGAGATCGCCAACAAATAATCGCCTGCATAAACCTTATTCAGCAAGAAACCGCCTTTTCCATCCGTGGTAGTCCCTCCAACAAAAACAGAATCTGCTGTTTGCAAAACCACATTGACATATTCCGCGGCCTTTCTGCTTGCCGCGTCTTTCACAGTACCCTTTATCATTATTTTTTGGGCAAAAACTCCCTGCACCATACTGGCTGTCAGTATGGCTATTATTACTATTTTCCTCATTTTTATTTTATGATTTTTTCTGTTTACAAGATGGCCTGTCCTGCTTAAAAGTCATTGTTTTACACTTTAGACGCCAGAAGATGAAAAAAAGTTGCACTTTCCGAAACTTTTTGGTTAAAAAAGGGTTATATTTGCAGAAAACCTGTTTCAATAATGAAAAAAATTCTTCTAACATTAGCACTTGCCTTTTGTTGTGTTGCAGGGCAAGGACAGACAACAGCTACACCGACAGGTGTCAATATTAAAGAATTAAATGCAAAGTGGGCAAAGTTCACTCAGTATGCCGAACAAAAACAAATAAGCAAAGCGGTAGAGGAGGGAATACGTGTGAGTACGCTTTTTACTCAAAACAGACAATACAAAGAAGCCTTTGCCACGTGCCGGCAAATGGACGCACTGATTTATCATAGTGAGCAAGAAAAAAAATCCCCTGAATACAAATTACGTTTCATGGTGGGCAAAGAACGCTTGCGTATGTATACGAATCTGAAGAATACAGAACAGTGCAAGATACTCTTGCAACAACTTCATTCCTACACTGACCAGTTAAAATCAGATTCTTTACAAGAAGAACTTCTGATGACGGAAGCCAATTATTATCAAACTTTCGGCATGACAGACAAAAGCCTGGAATGTTACAAAAGCCTGTTCCAAAAGCGCTCTGCCGGTAAAGACGAAAAGGGAATAGACCAATGTTATAAAGACATGCTGGGATATGCGGAGCAGAACAATAACGCCCCACTGGCCATTGCCATGAGAAAACTTTATACTTCATGGCAAGACTCCATAAAAGCAGTCAAAACAGCCAATGAGCTAAACACACTGCAACAAAAATATGAGACCAGTCAAAAAAATCTACGGATAAAAGAAGACAAGATTACTACAAATCTAATTATTATCATTGCACTATGTGTGTTATCGGCCATACTGGCCGCCGGATTATTGTTCTTGGCCGCCCTGTTATTCAAACACATCCGCCAGGTAAAGAAAT
This sequence comes from Phocaeicola sartorii JCM 17136 = DSM 21941, assembly GCF_000614185.1. Taxonomy (GTDB): domain Bacteria; phylum Bacteroidota; class Bacteroidia; order Bacteroidales; family Bacteroidaceae; genus Phocaeicola; species Phocaeicola sartorii. The sequence goes on from NZ_BAKM01000016.1 coordinate 18,345, forward strand.
TGAAAAACAGCTTGCAGATAGCAAATGAAAACAATGAACAGAAGTCCAAGTTTATCGGCAACATCAGCGCCAGATCGAACCAAGCCTGAATACAATAGATGAAGCTGCAAAGGAAACAACCCCCACTCCGGTCTTACATGAAAACATCAAGGCACTGAAAGAACTGATGACAGCTATCCAGACGTATATTTCACTGGAAGAGACACGCGAAGAACATTATCCGCTAAAGGAACTGAACATAAATACGCTATGTGAAAGTATCATGGAGAAAGCGAAGATAAATTTCAAGTCCGGAGTAGAAGCCGTGGTAAACGTTCCACGTGTAAATATCAAGACAAATGCAGAAGAATTGGAACGCATATTAAACCATTTACTGAACAATGCGGCGGCATATACGGAAAGCGGTAAAATTTCACTGGAATTTAAAAAACGAAGCGCTCATACACATCAGTTCATATTAACTGATACGGGAACGGGAATTCCGGCTGAAGCGCGTGAGAAACTGTTCAAACCATTTGCTGAAATACGCGATTTAACGCAAGGGAACGGATTAGGACTCCCCACCTGCAGCCTTATCGCTTATAAGTTAAATGGAACACTGGCTTTGGATACTGATTATAAGAAAGGAACCCGGTTCATACTGGAACTTCATGTATAATATATAGATTCCACAGGTTAACACGGATTATTCATTTTGTAATAAACTTGATCTAATCCGTGTTAACCTGTGATGTTTTTCTGTATCTCTCCGCTAGTGAGATTATAAATAATCAATGGGAAGAAAAAGCCAACACATCCAATCCTGATGGGCTTTGGAAAACCCTTAATCCAAATTCGGGAAGAACGGCCAGCAAATGGTCAAAAACCTCTGCTTGCAAACGTTCGTATGGAATCCAGTCTTTATTGGCTGAGAAGAAATAAAGTTCTATGGGTAATCCTTGCGGTGTAGGCTGTAATTGACGCACCATCAAAATCAATTCTGTATTTACCCGAGGATTATGGCACAAATAATATTCCAGATAGTGACGGAACACATAAAGATTCACCTCCTCTTTTCCCGTTCTTTCAAAGCCTGACATCCAAACTTTTTTCTCAAACTCCGCCATCTGCTCCGGTGTGCAGAAACGGACTGTATTCATATCTATATTAATAGCACGCTTCACTCTGCGTCCACCACTTTCCCGCATACCACGCCAGTTCTGGAACGAATCACTGACCAATGCATAGGGTGGGACTGTAGTTATGGTATTATCCCAATTACGTACTTTTACAGTGGTAAGAGTCACCTCTATCACTGTACCGTCCGCTCCATATTTCGGCATGGTAATCCAATCTCCCGGCCGGAGCATATCATTGGCGGAAAGCTGGACTCCGGCCACCAGTCCCATAATCGTATCTTTAAAAACCAACATCAAGATAGCCGCAGAGGCACCCAGTCCGGTTAGAATATTCACAGGATCTTTATCTATCAAGGTACTGACTATAATGATCACCCCTACACAAATCACAATCAGTTTTACCATCTGATATACCCCTTTCAGAGGATGGTTCTTCAACTTCTCATGTTCGCTTGAAATAGTATAAAGAGAAGTCAGAAAAGAACAGATCAACTTCATGGCCACAGCCGTGATGTAAACCCAGCACAGTTTCAGAATGAACGTCAAGGTCACAGGCTCATGCGGAAAAGCAAAAGGGAGCAGTACATACAATATGATAGGGGGAATAAGGTGGCACATATTATTCAATACAGCATCATTGAATAAATAGTCATCCCAGCTAGCCTGTGTCCTTGCCGTCAGTTTCTTTATAGCAGGAACCACTATTTTTCTACAAAAATAATCCGCTACAAAAGCGATGATCAGAATCCCCGCTATAATGATAATACGCTGAGTGACATCCAAACTCTCCTGATGCACCCCCATCTGTTCCAATAAATTAGTAAGATCGTTGTTTATTGTATCCATATTCTACGTGTTTACAGCAAAGATACGGAAATTCACCACAGATTCACACAGATCCATACAGTTTTTAAATAAAGTTGTCTGTACAAATCCGATCAATCTGTGGTGAAACCCAACAATTATTTTTTCTTTGTCAGCCATTTCTCCTGGATACGCTGCATCACCTCATACCAGTTAGGAATATAGATCGTAGCAAAAATCGTATTCACCGCCATACCGAATACCACTGCCGCTCCCAATGCCACACGGCTACCGGCACCGGCGCTGTGGCAAACAACAACGGCATCACCCCCAGCACGAAAGTAAATGAGGTCATCAGAATAGGGCGCAAGCGAACATGTCCCGCCTCGTATGCCGCTTCACGGATAGAATTGCCGGCTTTACGATAATCACGGGCGAACTCCACAATTAAAATACCATTCTTCGCAGACAAGGCTATCAGCAGGATAATACCGATCTGTGTATAAATGCTCACCGGAACACCCATCACCCAGCAGCCCAGCATCGCACCCAAGATAGCAACCGGCAGGCCCATCACAGCAGCCACCGGACTGGTCCAGCTTTCATACTGTGCCGCCAACACCAGATAAGCCACCAGCAATGCCATAATCAGAATAATGGTAGTGGTATTACCTGCCTGAGTTTCCTGATAAGCAACAGAAGTCCATTCATATCCGAACTCACCACCCAGCTGATTTTTTATCAAACTCCCCACAGCCTCTATCGCCTGCCCGGAACTGCTCCCTTCAGCCGGAGTAATAGTGATAGAAGCAGCCGAGTACATATTATACCGGTTTATCTGATCCATTCCCAGCTTATGCTCTATCTGCGTAAAACTGCTGAAAGGCACCATCTCCCCCTTCGAATTGACCACACTCAGTTTCAACACATCATCGATCACTTTTTGGGCTTGTTCGCCAGCCTCCAATTTCACTTGGTAGATACGGCCGAATTCCACAAAATCATTTACATACGCCTGCCCCATGTAATACCCTAATGTAGAGAAAACCTGATTCAACTGCAAACCCATCAACTGCACTTTATCCCGGTCTATATTCAGGAAATACTGAGGCACATCCGCCTGATACATACTGCTCATGGAAGCGACAGCCGGCTCATTATGATAACTAGCCAATAAAGCCTCAACCGTCTTTTGCAGTTCTTCCGAGCCCAAAGACTTACGGTCCTCCAGCTCGAGTTGCAAACCACCTGTATTGCCCATGCCCGGAATAGCGGGAGGAATAATACCAAAGACTTGAGCTTCCTGTATCATGCGTATGCCTGTCCATTAAAACGGTTAACCACCGCTTGAGCGGTATGCTCCTTACCTGCACGCTCTTTCCAATTCTTCAGCACCACAAAATAGGTGGCCGCATTAGGCAACTGACCGCCTCCCATAATACTGAATCCGTTTACGCCCAAATAAGTCTTCACTTCGGGATAGTCTGACAAAATAGCATCAATCTGCTTACCTACCATTTGCGTACGCTCCAAAGAAGAAGCGGCCGGAAGCTGGATGGCAATCATAAAATATCCGTCATCTTCTTCGGGAATGAAGGTACTGGGCCATTTTACAAACATCAGAATAGCAATGACTGATATTATGATATAAGAACCGATAGCAATGACCGGACGTGCCAACAACCACTTTACCGAAGCGTCATAAATCCGCTGCATCCAGTCATTCATACTATCAAACCAACGGAACAAACGCGCCTTATGCGCCGGAGTGGGACGGAGCAACAAAGCGCAGACCGCCGGAGTCAATGTCAATGAATTGAAGCCACTTATGACTGTAGAAGCCGCAATAGTCAATGCAAACTGTTTATAAAGCTGCCCGGAAATTCCACTAATCAGCGTAGTAGGGATAAACACAGCAAGCAGTACCAGCACCACTCCGACAATAGGTCCGGTAATCTCTCCCATCGCCTGCCCGGTAACCTCCCGGGCGTCCAGCTTCCCTTCATCCAGAATACGGGTGGCATTTTCGGTCACCACAATGGCATCATCCACTACAATGGCTATAGCCAATATCAAGCCGAACAGTGTCAAGGTATTGATAGAAAAGCCTAAAACGGCCATTACCGCCAGTGTTCCGATAAGGGAGACAGGGATAGTAAGACAGGGGATAAGAACCGCCCGCCAGCTTTGCAGGAAGAAAAAGATAACCAGCACCACCAGAATGATCGCCTCCACAAAGGTCTTCATCACTTCATCAATGGAATCATGAACCACATCCGTTGTATCCAATGTCACATTATACCTCACCCCTGCCGGAAATGTTTCAGCCAATTCCGCCATACGTGCACGAACTCCCCGGGACACATCCAATGAGTTACTCCCCGGCAACTGATAGACGGCAATGCCTGCCGTAGGCTGTCCCTTCAATCTGGAAACAACTCCATACTCGGCACTTCCCAACTCAATTTTGGCAACATCCCTCAGACGGAGCACCTTCCCTGATCTTCCACTCTCAATATGATGTCTCCAAACTCTTCAGGAGTAGAAAGACGTCCTTTCACATTCAACGTATATTGAAAGTCATTATTGGCCGAACTACCGACAGGCTGCCCCACATAACCGGCTGAGACCTCCATATTCTGACTTTGAATAGCAGCGTACACCTGTTGCGGAGTAATATGGCGGATACGCATTGTTTCAGGATTCAACCATACACGCATGGAGTAATCACCGGCTCCCATGACATTCACCGCTCCCACTCCCGGCACACGGGTCAACTGGTCTACCAGATTCAGGTTGGCAAAGTTGGTCAGGTAAAGACCATCATAAATACTGTCACCACTCAGTGTAAGCATCATCACAATATTGGAGGACTGCTTCTGCACCGTCACTCCCTGCACCTTCACTGCTTCGGGCAAAGAATTCAACGCTACGCTGACCCGGTTTTGTACCATCACAGTCGCCATATCGATATCGGTCCCTACTTCGAAAGTCACGGTCAGCGAATAAGCGCCCGATGCGGAGGAATTGGAGCTCATATACAACATTCCGTCCACACCGTTCACTTGCTGTTCAATGGGGATACCGACAGTTTGTGCTACAGTTTCAGCATTGGCCCCCGGATATACCGCACTGACTTGCACGGTAGGCGGCGTAATATCGGGGTATTGCGCCACGGGCAATATGTTTAGGGTTACAAGTCCGGCCACCACGAATAACAAAGCCAGTACCGTGGCAAATATAGGCCGTTCTATGAAAAATTTTGAAAACATGTGGTTAGTGGTTAATGGTTAGTGATTAGTAATTAATGGGGTCACTTTCATGCCTTGGCGCACTTTCAGCAATGCTTTGGTGACATAACGTTCGGACGGTGACAAACCACTTTTGACAATACGCATATTATTATCCGCCAATTGACCGACCTCGATATGCCGGTAATTCACGATATCACTGTCATTCAGCACATACAAATATTTACCCAACTGGTCTGTTCCGATCGAGGCGTCATTAACCAACACCGCATTCCGCGCTTCACCGTATGGCAATGTGACACTGACAAACAATCCGGGACGGAGCAGCCCGTCCGGGTTATCCAATTCCGCACGCAGGCGGAGAGTACCTGTAGTCAACGTCACATCAGGAGAAAGATAATCGAGCTTGGCTTTCCATGTCTGCTCCCCGTCAGTCCCCAAACGCAAGGTTACAAAATGAGTTTCCGCAGGAATCTTACTGGCAGTCTCCCGGGTCAGTTCGTATGTCAGATATTGGTTATCTGCAATATTAAAATAGGAATACATGCGGTCGTCCTTATAAACAGTAGCCAATTTAACCGGTTGCAAAGCACCACCGATGTATGCCCCGACCGAATAAGCCGACATATCAACCACTCCGTCACAAGGAGCTTTGACATAGCAATAACTCAAGTTGGTACGCGCAGTTCTCAAAGCAGCTTCGGCATTACTTACGGCAGCCTCACAAGCAGTGACATGGCTCTCCGCCTGCAAATATTGTATGCGGCTCACGGCATCACTTTTTATCGCTTCTTTCATACGCTGATAACTGCTGACAGCATATTCCAGATTAGCTTTGGCCGTTTTTAATTCAGCTTCCGCTTGTTTCACTGAATTTTCATACAGTGTCGGTTCTATAACGAACAATACCTGTCCCTGACGTACCCGGGAACCAGGTGCGAAATTCTTGGATTGTAAGGTTCCATTGACCCGTCCCACCAAATCCACCGTGGATTCCGCTTCCAGATAACCGGGGTAATCTTTGGTCAGCGTCACATTTTCCACCAAAGGTTTCGCTACATCTACAGGCAATGCCTGCATTCCTGCCTGAGAAGGTTTATTTTTATCGCAGGCGGTCAATACACATACCGTCCATGCGAAAGTTATCATTATTTTTTTCATATCTTGGGTTAGGTTTATATTATTTCTATCGTTCATGAAGGTCACCAACAGCTTTTCCGTCACAGCCTACCATCCTCCACCCAATGCCTGATACATCTGAATCAGACAAAGCAATGAATACCCCTGTGCCTGCACCAATGAATTCTCGTAGGACAGTAACGAACGCTGTGCATCCAATACATTTTGGAAAGGACTCAGCCCTGTTTGTATAAGTCCAATGAAAGTTTGAATGCCTCTTTCCCCTGATTCAGCATCTCACGACATGCCACAATCTGTTTGATGGAATTCTTATAACTACTCATGGCATTATCCACCTCCTGCACCGCTGTAAGAACCGTAGTATTAAACTGATTGATGGTCTCATCCAGTTGTGCACGTTGCAAACGTACATTATTCGCACGCTGGCCACCATCAAAAATCGTCCAGCTCATAGAAGGAGCGATGCTCCATGTCATACTGCGACGTTTAGTAAAGTCTTTCATATCATGTGAAGCATAGCCAAAGGAACCGTTCAGAAAAAATGAGGGAAGCCAATCGGTCTTGGAAGCTCCCAACAGGGCTGCTTGTGCATTGACTTGACGTTCGGCAACTCGTACATCGGGACGTCGTAAGAGTAATTGTCCGGGAAGACCGATCCCTACCGGTTCTATATAATCGGGTAACGGCTTTCCTGTTTCCAGTGCAGCCGTCACATCCTGAGGATAAAGCCCGAGCAATACAGCCAACGCATTCATATATTGAATAATACCGGATTCTGTAGCAGGAATAGAAGCCAATGTACTATAATAAACCGATTTAGCCTGAGCCACATCCAGTTTGGAAGCCAATCCGGTATTATAACGCACTTCAGTTATATCTACCACCGCCTTTTGAGATAAAGCATTGCGCTGTAATACACTGAGTTCCTGTTGGGCCTCACGCAAATTAAAATAGGCCGACGCCACTTCTGCACAAAGACTTACCATCGTCGCATTGTACTCTTCACGACTTGCCGCAAAATTTTCTTTCTGCGCTTTCACCCGTTGGCGGATGGAACCGAACACATCCACCTGCCAGCTCATATTAACCGTTGCATCATAATACCCCACTCTGGATTGAGGCTGTCCCGTAGTGGTATTACCACTAGTCTGTTGGCGGTTCCACCCGGCATCCAATGACAAAGCCGGATAATAGCTTCCTCTGGCTATCCTCAGATTCGCTTTCGCCATATCTATACGGTTCAAGGCAGTAAGGACAGACGGATTCTGCCTGACAGCCACATGAATCAATGAATCCAGTGTGGCATCCTGAAATACAGTCCACCAATGGTCATCCACCGGAAGCAGTTGTTGAAACATCGCATCCTCTTCCTGCCAATGTTCCGGCAAAGGTACATTCAATAATTTTTCGGCCCGCTGCTGGGCATTCAGTGCCAAAGGAATGATTAAAAGGAGCCATACTCCCCATCTACGTATTTTCCTCATAAGTTTATCACATTAAAAAACATTAGGAAAACACATGAAGCAACGTTTTGTTTAACCCTTTGACTTTCAAAAACAAGACAGCCTCTCCTTCTGAGAAGAAAAGGCTGCACCATAAAATATGAAAAGAGAAGTTATTTACCAAACATATTATTTATTAATGACATAGAACCGGTCAGCATACTTCCCAATACATCCTGATTGAATGCTATGGAATAGTTTCCGGGAGATAACTGTATATCCATTTGTACGATACCGTTTTTGCCGGTTTTCTTCAATTCTTTAGCCTTTATATTATAATAGGCAAAACGGCGGAAACTTTGATACACATCACTCATCTCCACATCTACATGCTGCAATACGGAAGCGCCGCCTGCTACCGTAGGCAGCTCTAATGTCTTTCCATTATCCAACGTCAAGACACACTTACTGTCATTAGGAATTTCCACCTCATGCCCCGACCCGATAGTAACAGCCAACGAATAACGTATGGTACTTTTATACTGAAATCCAGCGAGTGCCACATATACGTCCATGTTATTGGAAACACCCAGATTCATGCCCTCGCATACCACTGTACGCACGCCGGTCTGGTTGGTTTCATCATAAATTACTTTTTGCGCCATAGCCCCCATACTCAGAAGCAACAAGGCGAATAAAAACAATACTTTCTTCATAATTCCTTTTTTATTTATTTTAAATCATAACAAACAAAACGCTATAAGTATCCACTAATTGTGCCGAAAGTTACAAATAAAACAACAAAATCATTGCGCAAACAGCATAACTTTGTGCATATTTTCTTCTCATATCCTTTTGTCACTCAAATTGTTTAAGTAAATTTGCCACCGGAATATTACTAATACCAAATATATTAAAGTATATGAGTTTAAAAATTGTAGTACTGGCAAAACAAGTTCCCGACACACGTAATGTGGGGAAAGATGCCATGAACGCTGACGGTACCATCAACCGTGCGGCACTTCCGGCCATCTTCAATCCGGAAGACCTGAACGCCTTGGAACAGGCACTCAGACTGAAAGACACACATCCCGGCTCTACGGTAACCATCCTGACCATGGGCCCCGGACGCGCTGCCGAAATTATTCGTGAAGGTTTATACAGAGGAGCAGACAATGGATATTTATTGACTGACCGTGCTTTTGCCGGCGCTGACACGTTGGCCACTTCATACGCCATCGCTACGGCTATCCGCAAAATAGGCGAATATGACCTGATAATCGGCGGACGCCAAGCTATCGACGGCGATACCGCACAGGTAGGCCCGCAGGTAGCAGAAAAGTTGGGATTGAGCCAGATCACTTACACCGAAGAAATTCTGAACGTGGACGAAAATGCCCGTCGCATCACCGTAAAACGCCACATTGACGGCGGAGTGGAAACAGTGGAAGGCCCGCTGCCCATTGTACTGACGGTAAACGGAAGTGCAGCTCCCTGCCGTCCGCGTAATGCCAAATTGTTACAGAAATACAAACGCGCTTTGGGCGCACAGGAAAAAGCAGCCATCACCAAAGAAGGTGCTGCACTTCCCTACGCTGAACTATATGAAAAATTCCCTTACCTGAATATCACTGAATGGAGTGTGGCCGATGTAGAAGGAGACACCAAGCAGTGCGGTCTGTCGGGTTCTCCCACCAAAGTGAAGAAGATTGAAAACATCATCTTCCAGGCAAAAGAAAGCAAGACCATGACAGGAAGCGACCAGGATGTGGAAGGATTGATTGTAGAACTGTTAGCTAACCATACAATAGGATAACGATTATGAATAATGTATTTGTATATTGCGAGATTGAAGGCACGACAGTGCCGATGTGAGTCTCGAACTTTTAACCAAAGGTCGTAAATTAGCTAATCAGTTAGGCTGCCAGCTTGAGGCAATCGCTGCCGGAACCGGCCTTGCAGGAATTGAAAAACAAGTATTGCCCTACGGAGTAGACAAACTGCACGTATTCGATGCTCCGGGCCTGTTCCCCTATACTTCATTGCCTCACACTTCTATTTTGGTGAATCTGTTCAAAGAGGAAAAACCGCAAATCTGCCTGATGGGCGCTACCGTTATCGGCCGCGACCTAGGGCCGCGTGTATCTTCCGCCTTGACCAGCGGACTGACTGCCGACTGTACCCAGTTGGAAATCGGTGCTCACGAAGACAAAAAGAACGGTATCACTTATGAAAACCTGTTGTATCAGATTCGCCCCGCCTTCGGTGGTAACATCGTTGCAACGATCGTCAATCCCGAACATCGTCCGCAGATGGCGACCGTTCGTGAAGGCGTGATGAAAAAAGAGATTCTGGACGAAAATTATAAGGGTGAAGTGGTGAACCACGATGTAGCCAAGTTTGTTCCTGAGACAGACTATGTAGTGAAAGTCATCGACCGCCATGTAGAAAAAGCCAAACATAATCTGAAAGGTGCACCTATCGTGATTGCCGGAGGCTATGGCATGGGTTCTAAAGAAGGTTTCGACAAACTGTTTGAACTGGCCAAAGAACTTCACGCCGAAGTGGGAGCCAGCCGTGCGGCTGTTGATGCAGGTTATGCGGACCATGACCGCCAGATTGGCCAGACCGGTGTGACCGTCCGCCCCAAACTGTATATCGCTTGCGGTATCTCCGGACAAATCCAGCACATCGCAGGTATGCAGGACGCAGGTATTATCATCTCTGTGAACAGTGACCCGAACGCTCCGATCAACACCATTGCCGACTATGTGATTAACGGCACTGTGGAAGAAGTCGTTCCAAAATTGATTAAATACTATAAAAAGAACAGTAAGTAATGGCAAACTTTTATACCGATATACCGGAACTCAAGTATCACTTGAACAATCCGATGATGGAGCGCATCTGCCAACTGAAAGAGCGCGACTATAGAGACAAAGACGAGTTCGACTATGCACCGCAGGATTATGCCGATGCCATGGACTCTTACGATAAGATTCTGGAAATCACCGGTGAAATCACAGGTGAAACCATCGCTCCCAATGCCGAAGGCGTGGACGAAGAAGGCCCTCACTGCGGAAACGGACGTGTGGAATATGCTTCAGGGACCAAGCAGAACCTGGATGCGATGGTCAAAGCCGGACTGAACGGCATGACCATGCCCCGTCGTTTCGGCGGTTTGAACTTCCCCATCACTCCGTATACCATGTGCGCGGAAATTGTTGCTGCCGCCGATGCAGGCTTCGGAAACATCTGGTCTTTACAGGACTGTATCGAAACACTGTATGAATTCGGAAACGAAGACCAGCACAGCCGTTTCATTCCCCGTATTTGTGCCGGAGAAACCATGTCTATGGACTTGACCGAACCCGATGCCGGCTCCGACCTTCAGTCTGTGATGCTGAAAGCTACTTTCGATGAAGCCAACAACTGCTGGCGCCTGAACGGTGTGAAACGTTTCATCACTAATGGTGACGCCAACCTCCACTTGGTATTGGCACGTAGCGAAGAAGGAACCAAAGACGGACGTGGCTTGTCTATGTTTATCTATGACAAAAACGAAGGAGGTGTGGATGTACGCCGTATCGAGAACAAACTGGGTATCCACGGCTCTCCTACCTGCGAACTGGTTTACAAGAATGCAAAAGCCGAACTTTGCGGTGACCGTAAACTCGGTTTGATAAAATACGTAATGGCATTGATGAACGGCGCTCGTCTGGGTATCGCTGCCCAGTCAGTAGGTTTATCACAAGCTGCTTACAACGAAGGACTGGCATACGCCAAAGAGCGTAAGCAGTTCGGAAAAGCCATCATCGATTTTCCGGCAGTATATGACATGCTGGCTATCATGAAAGCCAAACTGGATGCAGGCCGTGCATTGCTTTACCAAACTTCACGCTATGTGGATATTTACAAAGCATTGGACGATATTGCCCGCGAACGTAAACTGACTCCTGAAGAACGTCAGGAACAGAAGACGTACGCCAAATTGGCTGACAGTTTCACTCCGTTGTCTAAAGGAATGAACTCTGAATATGCCAACCAGAATGCATACGATTGTATCCAGATTCACGGTGGTTCAGGTTTCATGATGGAATATGCTTGCCAGCGCATCTATCGCGACGCACGCATCACCAGCATTTACGAAGGTACCACCCAGCTACAGACTGTAGCCGCTATCCGTTATGTAACCAACGGTTCTTATATCGCAACCTTGCGTAATTACGAAGCTATTCCTTGCAGTGAAGAAATGCAACCGCTGATGGACCGTGTGAAAGAAATGGCCAACAAATTTGACGCATGCACCAATGCGGTAAAAGAAGCCCAGAATCAAGAGTTGCTTGATTTCGTAGCACGCCGTCTTTATGAAATGGCTGCCGTATGTATCATGTCACATCTCCTTATCCAAGATGCGACAAAAGCACCTGAGTTGTTCGCCAAGTCAGCCCATGTATATGTAAACTATGCTGAAGCTGAAATAGAAAAGCATTTCAATTTCATCCGTAAATTTAAAGCAGATGATTTAGCTGACTATCGTTTGTAAACTCCATTCCATAAAAAAGCGTTCTATTCTTCACGGAGTAGAACGTTTTTTTTATAAGATTTTCTTATAAACACAATCAAAAAAAACGCCCGTTTCGCAACGAGCGTTTTCCTTATAAACAAAGCCTTATCCGACCTTATTTACTAACAAACTTATTATTAACGTATTTATAAAACGACCCTTTTATCCAGACTGACCAACAATCCGGGTGCCTTTCTACTTTTCTATCTTGATTCTCAGAGTTTTTCTTTTTCCAGTAGTAAAGTTAAGGCTTTATCATCATGTGAACAAGAGTAATCGACCAATCCCCTTATTTCATCTATTAACACCCGTTTTTGTTCCTTATCAAACTATCACGAACTTTTCTTTTCACCCAATGTTATGAGGGAAACTTATTAAAAAAACCTTGACTTATGAAAGAATTAGAATTAACCAGTAACGCCGCTTTGACGGATGCGGTATATGAAACCGCCCTGAACGGCTCATTTCTAGAAGTTAAACTTGTAGCAGGTTCCGTAGGGGATGACGAACCCCGAGGAATGCAACCGGAATATGAATGTTATCATATCAGTTATCCGGGGAAAAAAGACACCGTTCTGTTTGAACAACCTTTGGATGCCGCCGATGACAAAGTAGCCGTATACGATTTAGGAGAGAAAATTCAATCCGTAGAAGGCTGTTGCCACAAAACGCTGACAAAAGGCGAAAGCCGCACGGCCACAGCACGTAAAGTAGTTGCTCACGGACCTATGTGGATTTATGTCGCCATTGCTGTCGGTATGGATCAAGCAGGTACCGAATCACCTTTTATGATCGTCCAAGGAGCAGGCTCTTACGGTTCTGAGGATACAACCGAGGACGAAATGATAGGTTATGCTAACGGACGTATTCATGAAATGACAGCTTTGCTTGTCCGCCGTGCACATTTGGAAAAACTACATCTGGCAAGTATCCGCGCAGGCTACAAATATTTGTTCGTAGAACCGGGAAGAATAGGAAAAGCTAAAGTCAAAGAAGGATAAGACAACCATTGCCTTCACTGATAACTATCATTAAAAAAGCCTGTTGCCTTTTTTGACAACAGGCTTTTATCTATTATGAATTATTCTAATGCATCTACCGGCAAATCAGACTCTTTACGATACCCCGATGAAGTAAAAACAGCTATCAGTTCCCCCTGTTCGTCTGTTATCTTTACTTCGACAAAAGGAATACGGTGATGATTAAACACCTCAACAGCCTCAGCGTACACGTAACCCAACTTAGCGGGACGGAGAAAAGTAATATTGGCATTTACTGAAAGTGTAAGTTTCTTACGGCTGTTCGCCACAGCGGCAAAAGCCAGATCGGCCAATGTAAACAAGGCACCGCCTTGACATACTCCTCCCCCATTCAGATGCCGGTCGGTCACCTCCATACGCGCATGGGCATAGCCCGGCTTTATCTCAAGAAGCTCCACTCCCGCACAAGTAGCAAAACGATCCGATTTCAAAAATTCTTTTAATGTTGCCATACCACCCTCCATATGAATGAGAAAGTCTTAATGAACAATCACCATGGTAGCCCCGAAACCATATTCACGAAACGAAGCATCCTGACTTTCATAGTTTTTATATTTATACTTCAACTCCTGCAAGATAGATTTGCGTAACACGCCATCTCCCTTACCATGAATAAAGACAATTTTCTGCCCCTTCTTGTTCTTATATTCCTCCAAGGTCTTACGAAAGACATCCAATTGGTAATTCAATATCTCGCTGTTACTCATACCGGCAGTCGTATCCAGTAACTCATGGGCATGAAGATCTATTTCCAATATATCATTTTTTATTACTTTCGTCCGGGAAGGCTTTGAAACGCGCGGTTCCGGTTCATGCTTCTGCAACAATGCGTCCTTTATATCCTCTGCCGACACAAACACCTGTTTCACCGGAACATCATCCTTCACGATATCATAAATAAGCGATGGCTCCTCGAAGAAAATACTCTCACGGAAAGTATGCAGTTTATAAAACTTCACGGTATCTATGCGCAATTCCACAGAGACAGCAGGCTTGAACAAAAAGCTCTTGTTATCCTTAAAAGCGACAAACTGCACAGCCACCCGTTCCAATTCATTCAAAACGCTTTTATCGAACTCCTCGATATAAAATTTCGTATTCGGCTCCACCGTGCCATGGCTACGTACCCGCCAGTTGCTTCCTTCGGCAGTAAGATAAGTAAAGTACAAAGTGAAATTACTGTCATTGATAAGATAAGCATCAAAGGCTGTCGCGGAAATGGCCTTGAGATCCTGCGGCACAAAAGCCAGCATCACATTCAGTATATCTCCCCCCTTCCGCTCGGCCGGGCGATAAGTGACAGGGCGTTCGTCTTCCTCTTCATCCGGACGCACCTTGACTGACACTCCTTTTGCCTTCGCACCAGCAATCTCCTGTTTAGGAGCCGGGGCAACAGGTTTACGCTTCATGTTATAATCATCCGTATCAATCACCACGCATTCTTTGACGGGCATCGGAATATCAAAGCCATCGGCATCTTCTACCAACACCATATTTTTTCCTTTAAATCCGGTCACAATACCGCCCCCTACCTCACTAAGGAAACGGACTTTATCTCCTATTTTCATACTCTTTTCTTTTTTAGTTAGCGCAAATATCGGTACAATTGTTCGAATTTACAAAGATTTGCCCAGATATACTGTAGGCGGCTTTCAAATTAACCGAACTCAAACTGGTGCATATTGAAATAAAACAACAGCCAGTCATCCCGACCAGCTGTTGCCCTAATAAATTACTTTTGTTTAACTTGATATTTATTTCAATATCCCTCATTTTGGGAATAAAGTCCAGGGACGGCATTCATCTGATCCAAAGGTATAGGATAAAGATATCGTCCGTTCTTTAATTCACTCTTGTCTGTCCCGTCAGGTTGTTATAATTATCGAACATTCTTGTAATGGCAGACTGCCATTCTCCATACCGGACAAGGTCGAACCAGCGTATCCCCTCACCTGCCAATTCCACACGCCGCTCGCGTTTTATAAACCGCAACGCCTCTGCACTACTGGAAGCTGTTTCCGGATCACAACCGGCACGTTCTCGGATTTTGTTGACATACTCCATCGCTCCTGCCACATTGCCTTCACCTGCCAGTATCTCCGCATACAGCAACATCATATCCTCCAAACGAAGTATGGGAAAGTTCACCGGCCAATCATAATCACCCGCCATTGAATTTTCATCAAAAGACATGCCCAGTTCTGCCAGTTTGTGCTTACTTGGTAAATACTTATAAAACATGGTCTTGGTATATACCTCCACTATCGTACCGTCTTCCAAAGTCACATTATCCCGGTCATTGGTGTATGCTGGATAGTTGGGTTCCTCCTCATAGCCTTCCAAAGTGGTGAAACCTACTCCACGCCCGTCTTTTCCGCCATTAGAGAAAGTTCTTTCGAACTCATACTCCAAAGTCTTTTCCACCCAAATGGAATTTCCAAAAATTCTTTTGCTTGTATACGAAGGGGGAAGCCCCGGACTGAAATTAAAGATGAGATAATTACGGTTCTCATTGGTTCTATGCTGGATTGCAAAGATTGAATATTTATTATAATAATCCGTACTTGGCATCCATTGCTTTCTCCATTCGTCCAAAGTAGGAGCCCAATACTTGTTTCCATTAGAAGCTGAATAATTCAACACATTTTCCAACTGGGTCTTGGCCAGAGTTTTGGCATTTCCATCATTATAGGGTGAACCGGCCAGTGTCATATAAACACGTGCCAGCATTGCTTCAGCGGCCATCTTATCAGCACGTCCCTCGGAGGAGATTGAAGTTCCGGAGGCATTCACCATCCGTTCCTTGTAAGGCAGTTTGTTTTTTGCCTCGGTCAAATCAGGGATGACAACATTCTCTATAATTTCACGTGGAGTGGACTGCCCTATCCCCTTCACCTCGGAAGGAGATACCGGAGTAACGATCAAAGGGACATTTCCCCATAACCGGGCTAGTTCAAAATAACACCATCCCCTCATAAAATGCATTTCGCCCAGAAACTGTTCCTTGATGGCTGTATTGCCGCCAAAGTCACAACCTTCCATTTTCGCCAGTGCTACATTGGCGTCGTAAATGACTTTGTACAAAAGATTCCATACACTGTTGAACATGCCCAAGTCCTCGCCAGCACGAAAAGTACCAATTTCAGCATATTCCCTCAAACCATTGGGCCTAGGCTCCACCCATGCATTGTCGGAACGGCACTCAGACATATACAGGTATACATAATTAGAAATCTGATCAAGATCACCATATACACCTATAACACCCTGTTCCGACTGGGCAGCTGTCTGGTAGAAACTATCGGAGGAAAGCAAGTCGGAAGGAGCTGTCTCTAAAAAATCATCGCAGGAAACGGCGGACAATGCAAGAACGCCCAAACATAATATATTCTTTAACTTAAACATGACTCTGTATTTTTTATTTAGAAATTAACATTGATACCGATTGTGTATATACGCGGAATAGGATAGCCTCCGTAATCCAGCCCTACAGCACTTTGTCCTCCGGGAGAGGAACTGGATGCAGTATTGGCTGCCTCCGGCGAGTAACCTCCATAGTAGTTGTCCCATCTGGCCAGATTCTCAATGGAAACATAGACACGCGCGTATGAGATGAATTTCGGATTAATAGGAATTTTATAACCAAGCGTCAAATTCTTGATACGCAGATAGTCAGACGAATACAGCCATCTGGAATCCAAGGTCGTCCCCGTTGTAGTGCTTAGAATATACGGAGTTTTTCCGTCTCCTTGCTCCGTTTCAGACCACCATGCATTCCGCCAACGTCCCAATACGTTGCTGCTGGCCCCCATACTCGGACGGTCGAAAGCACGCCCGAACACACCGAATATCTTACCACCTGTCTGTGCGGTCAACAGGATGGAAAGATCAAAATTCTTATAACTGAAATTATTGGTCATACCAAACACGTATTTAGGAGTTGGCTGTCCGAGATAGGCCTTGTCATTCGCATCAATATAGCCATTATTGTCAAGGTCTGCATAACGGATGTCCCCCGGCTTGACCGTGCTTCCCTGAAAAGTGACCGGAGTTCCGTTGTGAGCCGCGCTATAAGCGTCAATTTCAGACTGTGTCTTCCAAACACCGATTGCATCATACATATAGAAAGTATTGATAGGTTTACCTACCATCAGCACATTTGAATTCTGCCCGCTGCTAAAGCCCGAATAAACGGGGGTGTCGTCCACGCCCAATGATTTTACAGTATTCTTATTATAAGAGATGTTCAGCGAAGTGCTCCATGAGAAGGCTCCTGTCAGATTTTTTGTATTCAATTCTATTTCAAATCCCTTATTGTCGATATCACCCAAGTTATCCCATACTGTGGAAAAACCGGAAGCACCTGGTACAGGAACCTGGTAAAGCAGATCGGATGTCCGTTTGGTATAATAATCCAATGACAACTGAATGCGATTGTTCGCAAATCCCAAATCAACTGCAAAATCCGTACTTTTGGTCTTTTCCCATCCCAGATCCGGATTGCCTAGAGAGTTGGCTTTGTAACCTGCTTGTCCGGCATAGGTTATAGCTGACAAAGTAGCATAGGCGGCCGTGTTGCTGATATTATTATTACCCGTTTCACCATAGCTTACTCTGAATTTCAAAGAGTTCCACCATGGCAGATTGAGCTTCTTAAAGAAATCCTCATTGGAAACCATCCATCCTGCGGATACTGCGGGGAAGACACCCCATTTGTTATTGGTTCCAAAAATAGAACATCCATCATACCGCAAACTTCCGGAAAACATGTATCTTTCTTTGTAATTGTATTGCAGACGACCAAAAACGGATGCCAGATTCTTCTGAGTTTTTTCTGTAACGGTATTGGTCTTCACGCTTACTTTGGATCCATCAAAAGATCCTTGAATCGCATCATTGGGGAAAGGACCGGAAAAACTTTGATTCGTGGAGAATCCCGTGTTACTTTTTTCCGAGGACGCACCGGCCATGATATTGAAAGCATGTCCCCCTAAATTGAGATCATAGTTTATGACCGCTTGTAACAATGTTTCCCAGGTTCTTTCTGTCAGATGAGACCCCGACGATTTCGCACCTTCTCCTTGCGCCCAGTTACCGGAAGCAGCGGTCATATAATAAGTATTGGCATCTTTGTCATAATATTGTGCGGAACCAGAAAACTCTATACGCAGGTCTTTAACTGGAGTAACCCGAAGGAATGCATTACCGGTCATGCGCATGATACGGTTTTCATTCGTATTGTTTTCCATATAATAAATAGGACTTGAAGCGCTGCCAGCCCAGTTGTATCTAAGATTGCCATTCGCATTGGTCGTATACCCCACTCCTGGCTCCGAAACCGGAGTGGATGTCAATACCTGATGCACTTGGGAGTCCTTGCCATTAGCAAGTCCCGAGCCCTGCTGTACAATATAAGTCGGAGCCAGATTCATACCAACAGTCACGTATTTGTTTATCTTAGATTCCAGATTTGTACGGAAAGAGTAACGTTCATAATTAGTTCCGGTGGCAATACCTTCCTGATCCATATATCCTCCGGAAAAGAGATAGGAGGTATTTTCTGTTCCACCGGAAACACTCAGACTATAATCCTGTACTATCGCATTACGGAAAAATTCATCCTGCCAGTCAAGCAGACACAGCTCCTCCGGATTATTCGTATAAGTATGCGAGCCCTGTATATCCTTGCTCAAATATTTAAACCATCGTTCATCAAAAGCATAGTTGTATGATGCGCTGGTGCCGGCTTGAATTCCGAGATTGGCCAAACGCGTCTCATTACTATCCGCTATGCTGGCATTTGTCACCCCCTTGCTTTTTGCCTGAGCCAAGTAATTGGCGTCCAGCCATTTCAATTTGAACTCCATCCATTCAGTAGAGCTTAACAAGTCCATCTTCTTTTCCTGTTGCTGAACACCGTAACTGGCATTGAATGAGATTTTGGGCTTGCCGCTTTTTCCTGTCTTGGTTGTGACCATTACGACTCCGTTGGAACCACGAGATCCATAAATGGCGGCAGATGCGGCATCTTTTAAGACTTCAATAGATTGAATATCAGACGGATTAATACCGCTTAAGGTTGACATCGGAACACCATCAACCACATATAACGGATCGGAACTAGCATTGACAGAAGCTGCACCACGTACACGAATTTGTAGATCAGCACCCGGTTCACCTGTTGTTGTCCGGACCTGCACACCTGCCAGCTGGCCCTGCAAAGCTGTTTCAGCACGCGCCAACGGACGGTTCTCTATTCCCTTGGAATCCATCTTGGTCACCGCTCCCGTCAGGGTACTCTTCTTAACAGAGCCATAACCGATAACCACAACTTCGTCAAGGGTTTCCGTATCTTCTGTCATGACTATTTTTAGATTATTCTGACCTTTTTGTGGGAATATCCAATGTCTCATATCCGACAAAACTAACCTGTAAGACCGCATCGTCCGGTACATTATTCAAGGTGAAATTACCGTCAAAATCAGTAATAGTTCCATTGGTAGTACCTTTGACTAACACACTGGCACCAATAATACATTCTCCATTTTTATCACACACAGTTCCTGAAATATGCTTTCCTTGTGCAAACAATATCATAGTGAACATAACAAGGATGCCGAAAGCGAACATCCTCTGAAAGCCTGGATGCCATTTCACTACAATTTCTTTTAAGTTTTTCATTTCGTAATCAATTAAAGTTAATTTTTATGCAAACAACGCTGCAAATAAAATAACAAAAGTTATACTAAAGAATGTATTTTTGTACAAACACATGGAAAATTGTACATGAAATACGGATTATAGACTGTATCATAAACAATATAGAAAATCAACTAGAAGTCATTCATTATCAAGTACTACAAAGAAAGATTAGATAAAATTCTTAATTTTATTACTAGTTAAGAATAGTTAAAATTATACACATTTCATTTCAAGGTTCATTATTCTTTAAGTTTTTCTTATATATAAGGTTTTGGACGTATTGGAAAGGAAGGAAAAAAATTAAAAGAAGATGGTGCTAAATAAAAAATAATCACTACCTTTGTCAAGTTCGATAAGAAGTGTACAAGTACAAGCCAGTCTACATTTTAGTTATAATACACTGGCTTTCAGCGCGTCAAATAAATATCAGTACTTTTGCGCAGAAAAAGATATAGATTCAGATGGAAGATACCAAACATATCAAAATAAGTGAGTTCAACTACCCGCTACCCGATGAACGGATTGCCAAATTCCCCCTCGCCACACGCGATCAGTCCAAACTGTTAGTTTACCGCCACGGCGAAGTGAGCGAAGACGTCTTTACTTCGTTGCCACAATACTTGGAATCCGGAGAACTGATGATATTCAATAATACCAAAGTGATTCAAGCCCGTCTGCATTTCCGTAAAGAAACCGGAGCATTAATAGAAGTATTCTGTCTGGAACCTGTCCAGCCCAATGACTATGTGTTAAACTTCCAGCAAACACGCCAATGCAGCTGGTTATGCATGATAGGCAATCTGAAAAAATGGAAAGAAGGCACGCTGAGCCGTACTGTAGATGTAAAAGGAAAACAAATAGTGCTGTCCGCCACTCGTGGAGAGTGCAGGGGAACCAGTCATTGGATTGATTTCTCATGGGATGATGACACAATCACCTTCGCCGACTTGCTGGAAGTGGTAGGCGAATTGCCCATCCCCCCCTATCTGAACCGTGAGACACAAGAAAGCGACAAGGAAACTTATCAAACGGTTTATTCCAAGATAAAAGGTTCTGTTGCCGCCCCCACCGCAGGGCTTCATTTTACGGAAAGAGTACTGGCAGCGCTGGATGAACGGGGAATCGACCGTGAGGAACTGACTTTACACGTAGGTGCAGGTACTTTCAGGCCCGTAAAAAGTGAAGAGATAGAAGGACATGAAATGCATACGGAATACATTTCTGTAAGCAAGTCTACGATTGAAAAATTAATCGCCCATAATGGAAAAGCTATTGCGGTAGGAACCACTTCGGTACGTACCTTGGAAAGTCTTTATTATATCGGCGTCCTTATCAACCACAACCCCGATGCCACTCAGGACGAATTGCATGTACAGCAATGGATGCCCTACGAAGATAAGAATGAACTGACTCCGGTGGAAGCTCTGCAACAGATTCTGGATTATCTGAACCGGCACGAAATGGAAGCGTTGCATAGCAGTACTCAGATTATCATCGCGCCGGGATATACATACAAAATAGTCAAGAAAATGGTCACTAATTTCCATCAGCCGCAAAGTACATTGCTGCTATTGGTTTCCGCCTTTGTGAAAGGAAACTGGCGGAAGATTTATGACTATGCACTGGGCCATTATTTTAGGTTTCTGAGCTACGGAGACAGTTCACTGCTGATACCCTAAGACTTCATCACGGATAGATACTGTACAACAAGAGTTCATTGTCGAAATTTAGTCTTATCAGTAAAAACAAACAACAGAAAACTCAATATGACAGCAGAAGAATTAGGTCAAATGATATGGAACGTGAAGGAACTCCTTCGCAATGTATATGACAATAAGGACGTAGAGGATGTAATCCTTCCGTTCACTCTCCTTCGCCGTCTGGACTGCGTACTTGTAGGTTCAGAAAACCTTGTGGCAGCCAACATGAAGCAACTTGAAGAACTGGGTCAGACCTCACAAGAAGATATCGACAATATGATGCCGATGCTCATGGATGCTGCCGGCTACAAATTCTACAATACGAGCGGTCTGTCACTCTCTAAGTTGATAACAGTTCCCGCCGACCTGACGAATAACTTCAAGACCTATCTTGAAGGTTTTAGTCCGAACATCCGTGAAATTCTGAAAAACTTCACCGGTAAAGGTGAAAATGCGAGTCTGAGCGATATTTTTTTAAACCTTGCCCGCAAGAATCTTCTGCTTCAAGTAACTAAAGCTTTTGTGCTGGACATCGACCTCAGTCCCGACAAAGTAGACAACCACATGATGGGCACTGTTTTCGAAATTGTCATTCGTTACGCAAAAGAATCTGTAGGTATCGGTGCCGGTCAATTCTATACTCCTCGTGACATCGTCCGCTTGATGACGGAGATTACCTTGCTCGGCCAAGAAGATAAGATTTACCAGGATGGGAAGATAATCTCTGTGTATGACCCCTGCTGTGGTACGGGTGGCATCTTGACGTTGACCAAAGATACTATAGAGGAAACGGCAAAAGAGCGTAGAGTGGATGTAACCGTCAACCTATTTGGTCAGGAGTTAAATGACAAAACATACGCACTCTGCAAGAGTGATATTATCATGAAGGGAGACGAAGCAAAGGGTATCGCTGTAGGTGACACGCTTCTCGTCGATGAGTTCCGCGACCAAAAATTCAACTTTATGCTGGCGAACCCTCCATACGGTGTAGACTGGAAACGTGAATACGATTCTGTTTCTGCCGAAGCGGAAGATAAAAGCAGTCGCTTTGCTCCGGGACTGCCCGACAAGAGCGATGGTCAGTTACTCTTCACCTTGCACATGCTTCATAAGATGGACCCCAAAGGCAGCCGCGTAGGCATTCTCTCTAATGGTTCACCATTATTTAACGGTGGTGCAGGTTCCGGTTGGAGCAATATTCGCAAGCACATGCTTGATAATGATTTACTTGATGCTATCATTGCTTTACCCGGCGGTTTATTCTATGGCACAGGTATCGCTACCTACCTTTGGATATTTGATAACAAGAAGCCCGAAAGCCACAAGAATAAAGTGCTACTGATAAATGCAGCTAAAGACGAGTACGTCCAGCCCATGCGCAAGAATCTCGGTATGAAAAATGTCTTGGTCAGCGATTACGGTCGAAGTGAAATATGTCGTATCTACCATGATTTTGAGACTTGCGACAACGCAAAACTCATGGATAAGGATGATTTCTTCTACACTTATATTACCGTTGAGCGCCCTCTCCGCCTTACATACAAGGATGTAAAGACGAAGTATACTACGCTCGATAAAAAGAAGCAGAGCGAAGCTTTGGCAAACATCGTTGCGTTGGACAATATTGATACAGAACGCACCGATGCTGAATTCTTTGCTTACTTGGAGTCGAAGAAGGTAAAGACTACCGCAAAACTTATCAAAGATTGTCGCACCTTCTTTGGTGAAGTATCTGAAACCGCTCCCGAGGTTCATGTCATACCACTTGATGATAGCAGCGACTTAGTTGCTGACACTAATTTACGTGACTATGAGTCGATTCCATTCAAGACGGATATTCAAGAGTATTTTCAAAACGAAGTTCTTCGCTTTGCTCCTGACGCATGGATGGATAGAGAAAAAGACAAGATAGGTTGCGAGTTCCCTATTTCAAAACTGTTTTATGAATATCAGCCGCTACGCTCAGTAGAGGATATCCTTGCGGATATTCGAGCACTTGAAGAAGAGGAGGAACAGGAATTATCTTCATTGTTGAATGATTAAAAAGATAGGTAATGGAACAGTACGATAATTATAAGGATAGTGATATCGCTTGGTTGGAAAATGTACCTAATCATTGGGATATTGCACCATACAAGCGAGCTGTTATAATAAAAAACGGCAAAGATTATAAGGATGTTCAAGTAAATGAAGGAGGTTTTCCTGTAATAGGATCAGGCGGCGAATTTGCCAAAGCGAGTAACTATCTTTATGATGGCGAGGTAATTTTGATGGGACGAAAGGGAACTATCAATAAACCTTTATATTTTAAAGGAAAGTTTTGGTCTGTCGACACGATGTTTTACTGCATACCTCGTAAAGCTGTATGTGGCAAATATATATACTATCAAGCAACAATATTTCCATTTAACTTATATTCAACATCAACTGCACTGCCCAGTATGACACAATCGGATTTATGTAATAATCCCATTGTACTCCCACCATTAGCAGAACAGCAGCAAATTGCCTCCTACCTCGATACCAAGACGGAGAAAATTGACAAGATGATTGCTAAGGCAAAAAAGAAAATAGAATATCTTGGTAAACTTAAACAATCAGTTATCACTCGTGCCGTGACACGAGGACTGAATCCCAATGCACCACTAAAAAATAGTGAAGTAAAGTGGATTGGCGATATTCCTATACACTGGGACATCGCCTGTTTACGTTTCTTCTTAAAACTTATAAACGGACGTGCGTATTCACAAAACGAATTGCTACCAAGTGGAAAATACAAGGTACTTCGTGTTGGAAACTTCTTCACAAATGATTCGTGGTACTATTCAAATATGGAACTAGGACCCGACAAGTATTGTGATAAGGATGATTTACTATATGCTTGGTCAGCTTCTGTTGGCCCATATATTTGGAATGAAGCAAAAACTATATATCATTACCATATATGGAAAGTGCAACTGGCCACATCAATGGATAAAATGTATTCATATTATTTATTAAGAGCAGTGACAAATCAAAAAATGGGCGATATGCATGGAAGTACAATGATGCACATTACAATGAGTGATATGAATAAAACAAAGATTCCAATACCTCCTATTTCCGAACAACAACAAATCGCCACCTACCTTGACATAAAATGTTCAAAGATTGACCACATTATTGCTACCCAAAAGAAAAAAATTGCTTACCTTCAAGAACTGAAACAAAGCCTTATCACCAATGTAGTGACAGGCAAGATAAAAGTAAGCTGATACATTATAGAATATAAGACCATGAAAGCAAGCAATAACAAGGAAGAAGAAACTCATTTCGTAAAGCGAGATAAATTTGCCATAACCGCAGAATATAAGCAATGGTTTGCCGATATCAAATCTCGTTTGCGAAACAGTCAGATAAAAGCAGCCATCAAAGTAAACAGTACACTGCTGGAGTTCTATCGGAACTTAGGTCGTAACATTGTAAAGATGAAAGCGGAACAAGCATGGGGAAGTATTGTTTTGCAACAGCTTAGCTTTGATTTTCGAGATGAGTTTCCTGATATGAAAGGATTGTCATACACCAACTTGCGATATGTGGCACAGTGGTTCAGATTCTATACAAACGATAAGGAGGCAATTTGCCAACAACTTGTTGGCGAATTATCTATGCCACAAAAATTCGCTCTTGTGCCCTAGGGACATCACGGCAGCAGACCGTCTTTTGAAAGATGACAATGACAACCCCAGTATAGGACTGCTGGTATGCAAGTCGAAAAACGAGACCGTGGTTAAATGGGCTTTTGAAGGCATCGACCGACCACAGGGAATAGCAACCTATGAGCTTGATGAAGTACTGAAAAAAAACACTGGCAGAGAAACTGCCAAGTATTGAAAACATAGAAAATGCAATAGAAGAGTAAATTGTGCAGAAACACTGCACTGTTATACACGAGCTTTGCTATCATAAAACGAAAATAGGAACCGATATGTTTGGACTACTAAACGAAACTCTCTTTGAGAAACACATGGCAGAATATCTTGCAGAAAGCAAGATGTACAATCAGCGTACACCAAAGGATTTCAATATTCAAAAGTTGGTGGACTCAGATATGCTTTTACAGTTCTTACGCGAGCAACCTATGTGGCAGAAACTTATCAATCAAGGCTTCGCTAACGAACAAGACGCACTAAACATTGTGATTGAAACCATCAACACGAAAATTAACCGTGGTGAGAGTTTACTGTCACTGTTGAAGAACGGCTTCATGCTGCAAGGCCGACGCATCCGGTTAGCAGCTTTCAAACCGGAAATGACTCTTGATGCTGCTGCTGACTACCTCTACCAGAAAAATATCTTCAGCGTGGTTCGCCAGATGAAGTACAGCACCCTAGGTTTCGATAAAAATAATGAACTTGACCTCTGTATCTTGTTAAATGGTCTGCCTATCATTACCCTGGAGCTGAAGAACGAAGCTACCGGTCAGACTGTGGTGAACGCCATGCACCAATATCAGACCAACCGTCATCCGCAGAACCGTATGCTTCGCACCTGTCTAGTGCACTTCGCCATGGATAACAACCGAGTGATGATGACCACCAAGCTGGCCGGCGATAACACACAGTTCCTACCATTCAACAAAGAAACGGTAAATCCACAAGTAGAGGGAGATTATCCAACCTGCTATATGTGGAAAGAGGTGCTGCAAGCTGATTCTTTACTAAATCTCATTCAGCATTTCATTAAACGCATTACACCTAAGAAGGGTGAAGCGTTCTATATATTTCCCCGTTATCACCAGTTGCGTTGCGTACGCAACATCATTAGCGACGTGCGCGAGAAAGGCGTAGGTCAAACCTATCTCGTGCATCACTCTGCAGGTTCAGGCAAAACAAAGAGCATGTCATGGCTGGCCTTCCAACTGGCAAACCTTCAGAATATAGACAACACTCCAGTATTCGATTCGGTTATCATGATTACCGACCGCATTGTGCTCGACCGGAACATTGCCGATGAAATAAAAGGAATGGAAGAAGTAGCCGGTACTGTAAAAGACATCCGCAAAGGTTCACGTAATCTGGCAAAGGCATTAGCAGAAGGCGGTCACCGCATCATCATCTCCACTGAACAAAAGTTCAGCTTTGCATTACCTAAGTTGAAGGAGGCTGCCGGTTCACACTTCGCTGTCATCATAGACGAAGCGCATACAGCCTTTGGCAAGCAAGCATCGCACGATGTACGTCAAGTTCTCACCGACAAGAGTGAGCTTCGCGAAACGGTAGAAGAGTTCGGTATTGAGAGCCGTGAAGCCGAGAACAATATGCAAGACCAAATGTTGGCCGAACTGCAAGCTGCCCGCAGCATCAATAGCGGTCATATCAGTTACTTTGCTTTCACAGCCACACCAAAGTCACAGACTTTTGCACTCTATGGCCGTAACGGAAAGGCATTCGACACCTATTCCATGAAACAAGCCATCGAGGAAGGCTTTATCCTTGACGTGCTGAAAAACTATACTACCTTCCAGACCATGTTTGAACTGGTAAGTAAGGTAGATATTCCTGAAGACACACCAGAATACGAAAAGCAGAACGCACTCCGTTTGATGATGCAATATGTGAACCAGCACCCATACGTCATCAACTACAAAGCCAATATGGTGGTAGACTACTTCATGCAACACTCTGCCCAAAAAATGAAAGGGCAAGCAAAAGCCATTGTCGTGACTTCCAGCCGCGCCAACGCCATATTGTTCCACCAAGCCATCACACGCCGATTGAAAGAGAAATACAATGGTGATGTAAAAGCACTTGTGGCATTCAGTGGTGAAGTAGAAATCAATGGCAACAAATATACTGAGGAAAAAATAAACGGCTTCGGAATCAAAGATAATGGTATTGCCATTGAATTCAAACAGCCCAACCAAAAATTTTTAGTCGTAGCTGACAAATTCCAGACAGGATTCGACCAGCCTTTACTCCATACCATGTTTGTAGACAGGAAATTAGGCGGTGTGCAGTGCATCCAAACACTAAGTCGTTTGAACCGCTGCCATCCCGACAAGCAAGATACCCTGATTATCGACTTCGTAAACAAACACGAGGACATAAAGGCAGCGTTCGAAGACTATTATGATGCCACATGGTTGCAAGGAAACTATGATCCATCGAACATCTATGAATATAAGAACGACATCGAGCGCAGGAAACTCTTTACACAGAGCGATGTAGATAAAGTTGTAACCTTATTGCTTTGCGAAGACGAACAGCAGATAGCCGGTATTCCATCTATCTTAGGACAACTGGTAAACGAATATGTAAAGCCGTTACCTGAGGAAGAACAGGAACTCATCCGCAAAGAGGTGAATCGTTACATCCGCCAGTACGGATTGCTTGCTCAGCTAATGAAATTCCTTGACCCTGACTTGGAACGTTTCTACATGTTCTGCAAGCTCTACTACAAATATCTGCCTTATACCAAGGAGACTTTGCCACTGGACATTTTGGAAAAGATTGACCTCGACAAGTATCGTATTCAATTAGCAGAACAGGGCTGTATCACATTAGAGGGAGAAGGTGGCAAACTGACACCTCCAAATACTGCCGGCATTAGCGGTGAGGAGAAGGAGTTTGACAATCTCGATCATCTCATCCACATGATAAATGAGCCTTATGAAGGTTTCCTCAACGAAAATGACCAAATAATCCTTGAGTTGCTGCGTCAGTTGAGAAATGACCCAAACTTGAAGCAAGCATTCAGCGCAGAAAACTCCCACTCCAGCCTGTTGAAGATGGTAGAAAAGGAGTTCAACAAAAAAGTCGCGACACAGTTAGGCAAGTATATTAATTTGAAGAAACTGCTCAATAGCAATCAAGCTTTCAATGAAGAATTCTTAAATATGCTGGTAACCTTCCTGGGGCAAAGCTTCCATACAAGTAAGGTGCTTGAATATAATGAGGAGTTGCTTAAGGATGTGATGTTTGAGAAACTTGAAGACACTTTCAGTGAACTCTGCGGACATGGCTATCGTGAACTTGAAGAAGTGCTCGATTGTCTTTTCGCCATCTTGAAAACCCATACAGTGAAGAACTTGGATGGTCTGAACACCATAATTCCAAATCAATTGAACAAGTTCTATCGTGGCGAGAACGAGCCGGTAGACTTAAAAGTAATATTCGGAGCATTGTTGCCTAAGTACGAGGCATTCCTCCTCAAACTGTATTACCTAAAAGAGGGAGAACAATTTGTGCCTGCAAGCGGTGTAGCTGGTTGGGTAGCTATCGTAAAGACTTTCCATGAAATAAATAAACTCTACTACAATCATGGCAAAAATCCGAAGTTGAACACTTTTGAAACCTACTACAAGTGTATTTCAAAGTGGAGAAACGAGAACGTTCACCTTGCTCCGGAACTAGCCGATGCAGAGGTCGCTCCAGCCATCCACATGGTGGTTAGCATGTACATCTATGCCGTGATGGTCAGCATTACAGAGCTAGAGATGGCAGGTTGCGAACTTGACAATTCGGGAGTTACTGTTCCTGATGTATGTCCTTCCGCTCCTATAATCCCTTATAAAATGACTACAATGGCTGATCTTGGCAGAGATGATTCTAAAGACCAAAAGGTAGCGGAGCGTCCTATTGACAAAATGAACGAGGAAGAAAAGATAGACCTCTTGAAGCGCAGTATTCTGAAAGCACAAAGTTACACTCCGCTATTTACCAAAAAACGTCATTGGATATCAATTTACAAGATGGCAGCGCACAAGAACATCATCATCGATGGCGACTACACATACTTTATACAGCGTATCGGACTGATGGAACTAAAAAATATGCCTGATGGTTTATCCGCCAACTATCTGGCCCATATGGACAAAGGCGTTTTCGCTGATGACCTCAGTGAATGGGTAAGTACCGGTTTAAGCGGTATGAAACTATCTGAGTTCACAGATATCAAAGAAACTGCAGAGAAATTCGGCGAAATCATCAATGAGATTAGCCATAAGGAACAAGTCTGAAAACTAATTTAAACAGAAAAGATGGCAACAAATAAAAATGCGATTGTTCGATACAGAGCTTTGGACAAATGCTTTAGCAGTAGAACTAGAAGATATTACATGGACGATCTCATTGAAGCTTGTCGTATGGCACTTGAACATCAGAATGGTGATAGCGGTTCCAAGGGTGCCGAAGGAGTACAGCGTCGTCAAATCTTTGACGATATGAACGACATGGAACTGATGTACGGAGTCATTATCGACAGAGTCCAAGACGGTCATAAAAAATATTACCGCTACGCAGTCGACTCAAAAACGATGGTCGAAGCGGGTCTTTCTCAAGAAGAAATGGATTGCATACTTGAGCTGCCGCCATCATGAAACGCTTTGAAGGGATTCCTCAGTTCGACTGGCTGGACGATTTGGAAAAGAAACTTTATACTACTTCAAAACTAGGTAATGCAACTCAAAAGGCAGTTAGCTTCCAGCACAACCAATACCTTACAGGTATAGACAAGTGGTATAAGCCCATATTTGAAGCTATTGTAGCAAAAAAAGTAATAGAAATAAGTTACCATCCATTTGGTAAAGATGTTAGAACAGTAATAGTGAGCCCTTATCATTTGAAACAGTACAACAATCGCTGGTTCTTGGTGGCGAAACGCAAAGACTTCAATAAAATATCCAACTATGCGATAGACCGAATTGAAGGAATAAAGGAAAAGTCCCAAACATTTGAGCCTCTAGATGATGACTTTGATTTCGAAGAGTTCTTTAGTGACGTGGTCGGTGTTTCCATAGTTGAAGGCGCCCCCGTGGAAAATGTCATTCTGCGAGTTACCGACAAGGCGTGGAATTATATTACAACAAAGCCGCTGCATGAGTCTCAATCTGTTCTAAACAGCAAACAAGCCGACGGCAAATGGGAAGTTCGACTGAAAGTACAAGACAACTATGAATTACGTTCGCTTCTACGTTCTTTTGGCGATAGTGTTGAAGTAATAGCTCCAGCCACCTTACGCCAAGAAATGAAAGAAATGGCACAGCGTGTATTCCAAATGTATAACGACTAAATCTATATACTATGAAAGACACTATACCTGTAAACGCCATCTATCACTATTCGACTTCTTATAGTCTTTAATAATAATCAACTTAAAACAAATCCGAAAAATCTCCCATAGTATCTGCTATGGCTATATTTCTAAAAAACGACAGTTTATTATATAAAGTTTATATTACTTTATGTCACGAAACATATCTTCAAACCCATAGTATTCCAATAGTTTTCCTATCTTTGTGACAAAACACTTGCATACTATGACTATCACTCTATCTACTGATTTACCTGCCTATCCCACATTCACGGAAGGCATCCGCCGTGCTCCCGACCGGGGCTACCGCCTGACACCCGCTCAAACGGAAACGGCATTGAGGAATGCATTGCGATACATTCCGGTGGAACTGCATGAGCAACTTGCTCCCGAATTGATGGATGAACTGCTCACCCGGGGCAAAATATACGGTTACCGTTTCCGGCCCGAAGGCGACTTGAAAGCAAAGCCCATTGACGAATATAAAGGGAATTGCATCGAAGGAAAAGCATTTCAAGTCATGATAGACAACAATCTTTCATTTGATATCGCCCTTTACCCTTACGAACTGGTGACCTACGGCGAAACCGGACAAGTTTGTCAGAACTGGATGCAATACCGGCTTATCAAGCAGTATCTGGAGGTAATGACCAACGAACAAACCTTGGTCGTAGAAAGCGGCCATCCGTTGGGATTATTCAAATCACATCCCGAAGCTCCCCGTGTTATTATCACCAATTCCATGATGGTAGGCATGTTCGACAACCAGAAAGACTGGGAAATAGCCGCACAGATGGGAGTAGCCAACTATGGACAAATGACCGCCGGAGGCTGGATGTACATCGGGCCGCAAGGCATTGTACACGGCACGTTCAATACCCTATTAAATGCAGGACGCATGAAATTAGGCATACCGCAGGACGGTAACCTGAACGGCCATCTTTTCGTATCCTCCGGATTGGGAGGAATGAGCGGTGCCCAACCCAAAGCGGCCGAGATAGCCGGAGCAGTGGCCATTATAGCCGAGGTAGATTATTCACGCATAGAAACCCGCCACCGTCAAGGGTGGGTACAGCATATCACATCCGATTTGTCTGAAGCCTACCGACTGGCTGCCGATGCCATGACGCAACGAATCCCCTGCTCCATAGCCTACCATGGCAATGTAGTCAATCTGTTGGAGTATGCGCTGCATCACGACATCCACATCGAACTTCTCAGTGACCAGACTTCCTGCCATGCCGTTTACGAAGGCGGCTATTGTCCTGCAGGCATTTCCTTCGAAGAACGTACCCGTATGCTGAAAGAAGACAGAGAAACTTTTGATGAAATGGTGAACGAAACTTTGCGCCGCCATTTCCATGTTATCAAGGAACTGGTGGCACGGGGCACTTATTTCTTCGATTATGGCAATTCTTTCATGAAAGCGATTTATGACGCCGGAGTGAAAGAAATCTCACGCAATGGAACAGACGAGAAGGATGGATTCATCTGGCCGTCCTATGTAGAGGATATCATGGGACCCCAACTTTTCGATTATGGTTACGGTCCCTTCCGCTGGGTATGCCTGAGCGGAAAAAAGGAAGATTTGATAAAGACCGACCGCGCTGCTATGGAGTGTATCCCTAAAGATCGCCGTGGACAGGATATGGACAACTGGATATGGATTCGCGACGCCGAAAAGAATAACCTGGTGGTAGGGACCCAAGCACGAATTCTGTATCAAGACGCACTGGGACGTATGAATATCGCACTGCGTTTCAATGAAATGGTACGCCGGGGCGAGGTAGGCCCTATCATGTTGGGACGTGACCACCACGATGTAAGCGGTACCGACTCTCCTTTCCGGGAAACTTCCAATATCAAGGACGGCAGCAATGTAATGGCAGATATGGCTGTGCAATGCTTTGCCGGAAATTGTGCCCGGGGCATGAGCCTTGTCGCTTTGCACAATGGAGGCGGTGTAGGTATAGGTAAAGCCATCAATGGCGGATTCGGAATGGTATGCGACGGCAGTGAACGGGTAGACCGTATCCTCCGCTCATCCATGTTATGGGATGTCATGGGAGGAGTGGCACGCCGTTCGTGGGCACGCAACCCACATGCTATGGAAACTTCGGCGGAGTTCAATGAAAGTCATGCCGATGGTTATCATATTACCCTGCCGCATATAGCGGAAGATGAGCTTATTAATAAAGTATTGAAAAATAAAGGAATCAACTAACCAAAGACCGGAACACCATGGATGCAACTGTTTCATTCATCCGCATCCATGAATGTTTCCTATAAACCAAATTCTAAAGAGTATGAGCTGGACAAAAATTATGGAATGCGTCCCCAACTTCAGCGAAGGCCGCGACTTACAGAAAATAGACAAGATTGTATCTCCGTTTCGTGCCAAGGCTGGCGTAAAATTATTGGATTATAGTAACGATGAAGACCACAACCGGCTGGTAGTTACCATCGTTGGAGAACCGGACGCCTTGAAAGAAGCGGTAATAGAAGCTATCGGCATAGCAGTAGAACTGATTGACCTGAACCATCACCAAGGACAGCACCCCCGTATGGGAGCTGTAGATGTAGTTCCATTCATTCCCATCAAAGGATGTACCATGGAAGATGCCATAACGGTGTCCAAAGAAGTGGGACAACGGGTGGCCTCTCAATATAATCTCCCTGTATTCTTGTATGAAAAATCAGCCAGTGCACCACATCGTGAAAATCTTGCTGCCATCCGTAAAGGAGAATTCGAGGGAATGAAGGAAAAGATTCACCAACCCGAATGGCATCCCGATTTTGGTCCTGCGGAACGTCACCCCACTGCTGGAACTGTAGCCATCGGAGCCCGTATGCCCTTAGTTGCCTACAATATAAATCTCAATACTCCCAGCCTGGAAATAGCGCATGACATTGCCAAGAAAATCCGTTTTATCGGTGGCGGACTGCGTTATTGCAAGGCCATGGGCGTAGAACTGAAGGACCGGGGTATCACCCAGGTATCCATGAATCTTACCGACTATAGCAAAACCGCTATCTACCGGGCATTCGAAATGGTACGTTTTGAAGCCAAACGCTACGGAGTAAGCATCATCGGCAGCGAAATCGTAGGACTTGTTCCCATGGAGGCCTTGATAGACACTGCCTCTTACTATCTGGGATTGGAGAACTTCTCCATGCAACAAGTACTGGAAGCACGTATCATGGAATAAACAAGAACAAAGTTATGAGCAACAACTTGATTATCATCAATGCCCACATCGTTACTCCACAAGGCAGAACCGCCCGGAAAGGAGAAGCCATGAACGAACTTCTCAACATTCCTTGCGGAACGGTAAGAGTAACCGACGGCATTATTACCTATGTTGGCGAAAACCGTATAAGCCATGAAAAGCCCGGCTATAAAGTGCTTGACGCCAGAGGGAATGTATTGTTGCCGGGATTCGTTGACTCTCATACCCATTTGGTTTTCGGAGGATTTCGCCCCGACGAATTCATCTGGCGGCTCAACGGCGACAGTTACATGAGCATCATGGAACGTGGCGGAGGCATTATCAATACTGTACGTGCCACCCGGGAAGCCTCCTTTGAAGAACTGAAACATAAAGCCGAATGGTTTCTGGATACCATGAGCCGGATGGGGGTCACCACCGTGGAAGGAAAAAGCGGATATGGCCTGGATCGTGATACAGAACTGAAACAGCTCAGTGTCATGCAAGCTGTCAATGAATGTCCCGACCGGAAAGTAGATATCGCCACCACTTTTTTAGGTGCCCACGCCTTACCCGAAGAATACAAAGGGCGAAGTGACGCATATATTGATTTTCTGATTAACGAAATGTTGCCCATGATTCATCAGAAACAATTGGCCGAAAATTGTGATATTTTCTGTGAGAAAGGAGTATTCACTGTGGAACAGTCTCGAAAGTTATTGAAAGCTGCGCAAGCTCTAGGCTTCGGTGCCAAGCTACACGCTGATGAAATTGTCAGCTTTGGAGGAGCAGAACTGGCAGGAGAATTGAAGGCCCTCAGCGCCGACCATCTGTTACAAGCATCCGATGAAGCATAAAAGCCCTGGCCCAAAATAATGTAGTAGCCACTCTATTGCCACTAACTGCCTTTACCCTAAAAGAGCCCTACGCCCGTGGCAGGAAAATGATAGACAGCGGCTGTGCCGTAGCCCTTGCCACCGATCTAAATCCAGGCAGTTGTTTCTCCGGTTCCATCCCGCTGACTTTTGCTCTGGCCTGCATCTATATGAAACTGACCGTTGCAGAAGCTATCACAGCCATCACACTGAACGGTGCGGCAGCTCTCGGACGCGCGACCGCATCGGAAGCATAGAAGCCGGAAAACAGGGAGACCTTGTTTTACTGGGAACCGACAACCCCCATATATTACCTTATTATACAGGTATGAACGCAGTCAAGCTGACCATCAAAGGAGGACGTGTTCTACATTCAAATTAACCCATTAAATACTAATAGCCATGTTAACAGAACTTACCATCAAAGAATTTATCAATAAAGTACTCAGTAATGATCCTGTCCCCGGTGGCGGCAGTGTCTCGGCACTCAATGGAGCCCTTGCCACCTCACTGGCAGCTATGGTAGCCAATCTTACCATAGGGCGCAAAAAATATGCAGAAGTGAACGAAATCATGGAAGACCTTTCCGTACGCTTCGAACAGCTCACCCACCAATTGACAACCGATGTAGACCGGGACTCAGAAGCATACGATCGTGTTTTCTCCGCATTCAAACTTCCGAAAGAAACGGATGAAGAAAAAGCGATCCGTAGTGAAACCATACAAACGGAAACCAAATATGCCGCCCAAGTGCCTATGGAGGTGGCACGTACCGTCCATTCCATTCTGCCTATGATTGATGTGGTAGCCAGAAAAGGGAACAGCAACGCTGTAACCGATGCCTGCGTGTCCATGATGTGTGCCCGGACTGCCATTCTGGGAGCCTTGCTGAATGTACGTATCAACCTCACTTCTATCAAAGATGAAAAATTCGTCAAAGAGATGAGCGAAGAGGCCGATATGATAGCACAGACGACCATTGCCGAAGAACAGAAAATACTGGACTATGTGAAAACCATTTTTTAATCCCAACCTCCGCGGTTAAAAAAAGAATCAGACCATGAAGAATGTATATCAAATAGGTTCGGGTGATCTCACTTTTGACATCATCGAACGTATTATCAATGAAAATCTGAAACTGGAACTGGCTCCCGAAGCCAAGGAACGCATTCAGAAATGCCGGGATTATCTGGACAAAAAGATCGAGCGTCCGATGTCCCCCTCTATGGCATCACGACAGGATTCGGCAGCTTGTGCAACCGTAATATTTCTTCCGACGAACTGAGCGCCTTGCAAGAGAACCTGGTAAAAAGCCACGCTTGCAGTGTAGGCTCAGAAATGCCCCATGTCATTGTGAAGCTGATGTTTTTATTAAAAGCTCATGCTCTTTCTTTGGGACACAGTGGCGTACAAGTCATCACTGTACAACGCATTATCGACTTTTTCAATAACGATGTAATGCCCATTGTCTATGACCGCGGTTCATTGGGAGCCTCGGGAGATCTTGCCCCGCTCGCCAATCTCTTCCTTCCGCTGATCGGTGTAGGCGACGTGTATTATAAAGGTAAACGTTGCGAAGCCATCAGTGTACTCGATGAATTCGGCTGGGAACCGGTCAAACTGAAAAGCAAAGAAGGACTGGCCCTGCTCAATGGTACACAGTTTATGAGTGCCAACGGAGTTTATGCCATTCTCAAAGCTTTCCGTCTTTCCAAAAAGGCCGACCTGATCGCAGCCATTTCTCTGGAAGCTTTCGACGGACGTATCGACCCGTTCATGGACTGCATCCAGCAAATGCGCCCGCATAAAGGCCAGATAGAAACAGGAGCCGCATTCCGAAGAATACTAGAAGGCAGTGAAATCATCGCACAGCCCAAACAACACGTACAAGATCCCTATTCGTTCCGTTGCATCCCACAAGTTCATGGTGCTACCAAAGATGCAATCAACCACGTAGCCTCCGTTCTGTTGACCGAGGTCAACTCAGTAACCGACAACCCCACCATTTTCCCTGACGAAGACCTTATCCTTTCCGGAGGTAACTTCCACGGCCAACCGCTGGCACTAGTATATGATTATCTTGCCATTGCCATGGCCGAACTGGGGAACATATCCGAGCGACGTGTAGCACAACTCATCATGGGACTTCGAGGATTGCCCGAATTTCTGGTCGCCAATCCGGGATTGAACTCCGGCTTCATGATT
Source organism: Phocaeicola sartorii JCM 17136 = DSM 21941 (assembly GCF_000614185.1). GTDB lineage: Bacteria > Bacteroidota > Bacteroidia > Bacteroidales > Bacteroidaceae > Phocaeicola > Phocaeicola sartorii. The sequence goes on from NZ_BAKM01000016.1 coordinate 55,470, forward strand.
CCCCAATATGCTGCAGCCAGCATGGTAAGCCAGAACAAAATGTACTGTTACGCAGCCAGCAGCGACTCTATCGTATCCAGTAACGGACAAGAAGACCATGTAAGCATGGGAGCCAATGCCGCAACCAAGCTCTACAAAGTAATGGACAATCTGGAACATATTCTTGCCATCGAGCTGATGAATGCCGCACAGGGTATAGATTTCCGCCGCCCGCTCCGCAGCTCACCGTTTATTGAGAAGTTTCTCGCTACCTACCGCAATGAGGTGCCTTTCATAAAGGAAGATATTGTAATGTACAAGGAAATACATAAAACAGTAGCTTTCCTAAAACGGCATCAAGTAAATTATTAAAAGGTATTTTAGACTCGGATTATAAGGATTTCACGCATCTTTTTACGATTAAAGACTATAAGATTCATATAATCCGAGTCCGAATTCATATCTTTGCAGGAACAAAAAATAGCAGAGATGAATTACGACAATAAAGAAGAAATGTTTCCCATAGTCGATGAGCAAGGAAACATAACAGGAGCTGCAACCCGTGGAGAATGTCATAACGGAAGCAAATTACTACATCCAGTAGTCCACTTGCACGTATTCAACAGCAAAGGCGAACTCTATTTGCAGAAACGTCCCGACTGGAAAGATATCCAACCGGGCAAATGGGATACAGCCGTAGGCGGACACATAGACTTGGGTGAAAGCGTAGAAATAGCCTTGAAACGCGAAGCAAAAGAAGAACTGGGCATCACCGGCTTTACTCCCGAATTACTGACAAGCTATGTATTCGAGTCCACCCGGGAAAAAGAACTGGTGTTCTCACATAAAACCACTTATGACGCCCCCGTTATCCCCAGCGAAGAACTGGATGGCGGCCGTTTTTGGTCATTGGAAGAGATCAGAGCCAACATTGGAAAAGAAATATTTACACCTAATTTCGAGAATGAATTTAAGAAGCTAGGCTTCTGAAACCATTTTTTCATAAAAAGGGGCAAATTCTTGACTTGCATCAAGAATTTGCCCCTTTCGCATATATTTTACCCTTATCAGTACAATCTAAAACAAAACAGTATAATTTTGTGTTGTAAAACATAAAAAGAAAGGATAACGAGATTATGAAAAAGGTAAAAAGTATTTTTAAGAAAGCCCTTGCCTTGATGGGTGAGAACGAAGTAAGAGCTTGGGGCATAGGGATTAAGTAAGTAAACTTCCCTATTTTTTTAACCAAAGAAAGGATAGCATTATGAAGAAGTTGAAAGAGATCATCAAAGCAGGTCTCAAAGATATGGGAAATGACGCCCTCCGTGCTTGGGGGTACGATACAAAGTAAAGGTACAAAGAATTAGTTTTTAACGTTTAAAAGAAAGGATAGCACAATGAAAAGAGTAAAAAGTTTTTTCAAAGAATACATAAAGGCCATTGAAATCAATGCCGCATTAATGTATGGTTACAGAGCTAAATAAGAACCATACTTTTTGATTGAGAGAATTGAATTACAATTATATAAAGAAGCAGTTTTGAGAAATCAAAGCTGCTTCTTTGTTATGAATACAGTATGAGTGGAATCAATTTATCCGACAAGCAATATACTCATATTAAAAATATTGCTTATTTTTGTAACAATCTACTATTAACCTATAAATTTTAATTAACAGAGCCATGATTAAAAAACTGTTTACCATTTTTGCCGGTATCGCGTTATTGTGCTCAGCCGGCTGTACCCCAACCTCCAAAGAAACAGTTGCCACCAAAGAGTACACACCTCTTGAAGTAACCGTTCCCGAACGTCCCACCGGACAACAGGACGTTATCGAACTCGTCGCCCCCAAACTTGACACTGTCCGTGTAGGTTTTATTGGCCTGGGTATGCGTGGGCCCAGTGCAGTAGAACGCTGGACACACATTCCGGGAACTAAAATTATCGCCCTTTGCGACTTGTTGCCCGACAACGCGGAAAAAGCACAAAAAATTGTGACCAATGCCGGCATGGATGCTCCCGCCCTCTACTCTGGCAGCGAAGATGCATGGAAACAATTGTGTGACCGGGATGATATCGACTTGGTGTACATCGCAACGGACTGGAAACACCATGCCGAAATGGGTATCTATGCCATGGAACATGGAAAGCACGTAGCTATCGAAGTTCCGGCAGCCATGTCACTGGATGAAATCTGGGCGCTTGTCAATACTTCCGAAAAGACCCGTAAACACTGTATGCAACTTGAAAATTGTGTTTACGACTTCTTCGAACTGACTACATTGAATATGGCACAAAAAGGTCTTTTCGGCGAAGTGCTCCATGTAGAAGGTTCATACATCCATAATCTGGAAGAATTCTGGCCTTATTACTGGAACAACTGGCGTTTGGACTACAACCGGGAATTCCGTGGAGACGTTTATGCTACCCACGGTCTGGGTCCTGCCTGCCAATTACTTAACATTCACCGAGGCGACCGCATGAAAACACTGGTAGCCATGGACACCAAAGCAGTAACCGGCCCCGAACTGGTAAAACAATATCAGCAAGAAGAAGCATCCGATTTCCAAAACGGTGACCATACCATGACCTTTATCCGTACAGAAAACGGCAAAACCATCCACATACAGCATGATGTAATGAATCCGCGTCCCTACAGCCGTATGTATCAACTAACCGGAACCAAAGGCTTTGCCAACAAATATCCCATCGAACAGTATTGCTTCCGTCCGGATCAGATTGACAGTACCAGCATACCCGATCACGAAAACCTGAGTATGCACTCGGCTGTTCCCGAAAAAGTAAAAGAGGCGTTGATGAGTCAATATAAACACCCCATCCACCAGGAATTAGAAGAAACAGCCAAGAAAGTAGGAGGACACGGTGGAATGGACTTCATCATGGATTATCGCCTGGTATATTGCTTACGTAACGGACTTCCTCTGGACATGGACGTTTATGATTTAGCTGAATGGTGCTGCATGGCCGACTTGACCCGTCTTTCTATCGAAAACGGAAGCGCACCCGTTGCCGTTCCCGACTTCACCCGGGGCAGCTGGAACAAAGTGGATGGTTATCATCATGCTTTCGCTCAATAAAAAGATATGAAATAAATACATACTTCAATAAAAAGAGAGGTATTCCCGATACGGGATGTACCTCTTTTTCTTATAATCACGAAGTCAACAAGCATCATGTGTGTAAAGGAAAACTCGCATTTTATACTTTTGTCAGTTCACCCGTCACCGAATCAATAATAAACCCTCTCACCATAATATCTTTAGGTATCAATGGATGTTCCATAATAGCCCGTACAGTCCCTTTCACCGATTTCTCCGTATCCTCAAACCCATCCAGCCACGCTCCAAAATCCACGCCACAGAAACGAATCATATCAATGGTTTCCTGCTTGACGCCACGTGCTTTCATGTGTTCTATCATCTCATTGCTATTCATGTGACAGGCCCCACAATCAGAATGAGCAACAACCATTACTTCCTTTACCCCTAACTCATAAATAGCCACCATCAGACTACGGATTACACTACCAAACGGATGCGAGATGACCCCACCCGCATTCTTGATAATTTTCACGTCACCATTCCTGATGCCCAAAGCAGCAGGTAACAATTCTGTCAACCGGGTATCCATACAAGAAAGAATAGCTATTTTTTTATCAGGATATTTGTTGGTAATATACTTCTCATATCCCTTGCTCTCAACAAATTTCTTGTTGAACTCTAAAATATCATCTATCATTGCCATAAGTTTTTTAGGATTTACTACAAACTTACACAAAAACAAAATACGATGACACTTTTAAGATAAATATTTATCGGATACCGGCTTTCCGTACAAGGATAAACCATACTGGAAAAAGCAAAGAGAGCAATGCGTTTCCATACAAAAACACCTAACACTATAAAACTGATATTCGTCGTTATTCTTTTTTCTTTCTCCCCAGCCCGGCACGGATACGGCTTAACGACTGCGGAGTAATCCATAAATAAGATGCGATATGCTTCAGAGGTACATACTGCAACAGTTCCGGATTCTCCTCCAGCAATGTAAGATAACGTTCTTCAGCACGGGGGCTTCCGCCCGTTATCATCCAACTTTCAAGTCCCAGAAACTGCTGTTCGAACAAACGTCTTCCCAAATTGGCCAGCTCGACAGACCCGGCATACAACGCTTCAAGCCTTGCCTTCGAAATACCATAAAGCTCACTGTCGCACATCGCTTCGATAGAAACCAGCGAAGGGGTATTTTCCACATATCCCCAAGAGGAGAAAATGGTTTCACCTTCAGAAGCAAACCAGACAGAAACATCCACCCCGTCATTAAGATAATGTCCGCGCCAGATTCCTTTACTCACAATATAGAAGTTTGAATTCCGCCCGCCTTCCTGTACAAGAAAATCCCCTTTACGAAAAGTGAACTTTTCCATATTGCCCAACAGCTGCAAGCTCAAGGCTACCGGCAAACTATATTTTTTACAAAACTTCTGTATGAATGCATCCATATATCCACTCGATTAATTACCACAAAGGTAAAAAATCATCTGTCCCCCCGTTGATGTTTACGATAATAAATCGCCATTATCACTAAAAAAGTAAGTACTTCCGCCAAAGGAACTGCCAACCATATTCCCGGCACTTTCAACAGCAACGGCAAGCCAAACAGGCAAAACACCATAAAAACAAACCCGCGCAAAAACGTAACCATCATAGCCGGACGTGCCCGCTCCACACTTTGAAAATAGCCGATGGAAACAATATTCACAGCAAAGAAAATAAAGCCGGATGCAAACAAAGGCAACCCCTCCACAGCAATATCGTATGCCGGATAAGAGCGATTAATAAACATAGCCACAATCTGATGGTTGAACAAAGCCGTCAATGCAAAAAACACAAGTCCGCAAGCCACCGCCGTCCCCAGTGCCAAGCGGAAAGCGGAACGTACCCGCATGGTGTCGCCCGCTCCAAAATTATAACTTAAAATGGGCTGGGCAGATTGTCCTATAGCATTATATACCATAAATATAATGGGGAAAAAATAACAGGCTATGCTGAAAGCTGCCACCCCGTCTTCTCCCAAATACGAAATAAACACATAGTTACCGGCAAACATCATACAGGCAATTGCTCCCTCACACAAAAACGTGGATGCCCCCAACCGGCACATATATTTCACATTACGCCAAGTGAGCTGCATGCTCTTTCTGCTGAGTTTTACGCGGCAGAAATGGATAACATTTTTCTTACGGCTCAAATATATGATTATCATAGCAGCCCCAACCACATAACCTAAACTGGTGGCAAGTGCCGCACCCATCATTTCCCAACCGAAAATGAAGATAAACACATAATCGAGCACAATATTAATCATTGCCGGAATAGCATTACACCACATGGCGTAATTAGGAGAACCATCCAATCGTACAAAAAACATACCTGAACTGAGCAGTGCGCTGAACACCAGAAAAGGAAGAAACCAATGCATATATTCTACCGCCAAAGGCAACAAGCGTTCCGAACTTCCCAGCAATCGTGCCACATGAGGTGCAAACATACATACCACTCCCCATAGTAATGCCAAGAACAAAGAAGAAACCACCACTGCCTGCGTTACATTAATACGCGCTGATTTCTGCTTACCCTGTGACAAATGAATGGAAGCAACCACGGACGCCCCCACTCCAAACATCAGCCCGATGCCTGTACTTATCAAAAACAGTGGAGCCGTAATATTTACCGCCGCCAATGCATCACTACCAATTCCCTTACCTACAAATATTCCGTCTGTTATAACAAACACAGCCGAAAAGACCATCCCCAACACAGTAGGTATCAGCAATTTCCGAAACAATTTCGGAATTTCCATACTGCCAAAATCAATACTATCTTTCATACCTATATCCATTGTTTTTCCGGTTGCAAAGATAAGATGTTATTTTAGGGTAAAAATTACCATTTGGTAATTTCAGTTACTTTTTGCTTTAAAAATTTGCGAGATTAAGAAGAAACCACTACCTTTGCACCCGCAAAACAAAAACATTGCCTCTTTAGCTCAGTTGGCCAGAGCACGTGATTTGTAATCTCGGGGTCGTTGGTTCGAATCCGACAAGAGGCTCACCCAATAAAAGCCGTTTCTGAAATTCAGAAGCGGCTTTTCGTTTTTTATCAATCCCCTCATACTATCGGCTCATCGGCAAAATGGAGGATTAGGAAACAATTCTATCGGGGCAATCAATAAAAAGTAAATAATGCTTGTGCTTATCAAGTAAATACATGGCTTTAGGAAAAACTGATTACAATTGCTTAACCACGGCCGTGCTTAACAGATATTTTATTTTGTAAATGCAAAAAGAAGAGGCAGGAACATTATACACTGACGGAATATCTCACGGTCAACCGGAACTTAAGTGATTGTCAGTGAAACCAAGTATAAACCGAGAAACAATTATTAAGATGGAATGAATGCGATAAGCAAAGCATGTAAGAAAAAAGAGTGAGGGTATAAGAATATAAATGGATGCAACTTATTATTATAAAATGAAGAATGGAAGTTCTTGAAAACAAACGGAACGATCCCCACTAAATCCCTACGTTCCCCTTATTTTGTCAAAAGAGAAACGTTTTTTGTCAATTCTAAGCCGCATTGTATTTGTATCTTTGTCCCATTAAGCAACCTTATAATAATACCCCCAATTTATGGAGAACTTATTCAGAAACATAGCATATGGAAGCATGGCCTTAACCCTCCTTGCCACACCGGTAACAGCCCAACAGAAAATGGATGAAATGTGGGGCAATGGCCGAGTTGTATGGAAAGTGGAGACCGATGAAGGACAAATGGCTCAAAACCAACAAAGCGCCTCATCCATTTTCTGCAAAAGGCCTATAGGCTGGATACGTTTTGACAAACCGGGCCGGCATACAATAACTGTCAATATGCCCGAAGGAGGAGAACAGGCAGATATGTCAGCAATTTCAATGACTCCGATTTATTTTGAATAGCATGAACTATTTTATATTCATATCTAAATAAAAAAACACATGAAAAAACGATTACTTATTTATTTTTTAGCCATTTTGGCGGTACAAAGCATTTATGGGCAAAAACTGATATTGCCTACCCCTTCTACAACTCCCAACAAAGCACAACAACAACAAATTGCCCGGAAATATGGAATGTTTATCCATTTCGGTATCAACACTTTCCATGATGAGGAATGGACGGATGGTTCGAAACCGGCCTCTTCTTATTGTCCAACCCGGATAGATGCAGAACAGTGGGTGAAAACTGCCAAAGATGCCGGAATGAAATATATTATCTTGATAACCAAACATCACGATGGATTCTGCCTATGGGATAGCAAATATACAGAATATGATGTTGCCAACTCAGGCAATAAGACCAATGTGATAGAAGCTGTAGCCAAAGCCTGCAAGAAATATAACATAGGGTTAGGACTTTATTATTCGCTGTGGGACAGAAAGATAAACGGAGACGTTGCAGACCAAAGCCAGGACGCTGCCTACAATGAGTATATGATCAAACAATTAAAAGAGCTGATCAGCATAGCCCAAAAACATACGCACATCGTGGAGTTCTGGTTTGACGGAGGGTGGGTGAAACAAAACTACCGCTGGCCTGTCATGGATATCTACCAAACAATAAAATCCAAAGAGCCAAACTGCCAGATCGGCATCAACTGGAGCATTGGTTCACCCGAAAATGCAGACGCCCATCCTGTTCATCCCGACAAACAAAAAGCAGGATTTCCTATCCGCTATTTCCCCAGCGATTTCAGATTGGGAGATCCTTATCTGCCTGCCGACAATGATCCAAAGACATTCACCCACGATGGAAAAGATTACTATATGCCTTGGGAATCGACCATTTGCATCAGTGGGCGCTGGTTTTACAACACAACAGATACAAAATTCAAATCTATCGATGAATTGGAGAGACTTTACAAACAATGTACCAAGAATGATAATATTCTGATCTTAAATTGCCCTCCCAACAGAAACGGACAAATAAGGACAGAGGATATCAATATATTAAAAGAATTGCGCACACGATTAAACCTTTAAACAATTTACTTCCTTATACGCTCAGCTGCCTTGCCCTATACTCCTTGGGCGAGCACTGAGCTATTTTTGTGAACAAACGGGTAAATTGGGAAGGGTTGCAAATCCCCACGCTTTCAGCAATCTGCATGATACTCATATTGGTAGTCAGCAACAGTGCCTGAGCACGTTCTATACGTTTCATCTGAATATATTCACAAGGAGGCATTCCTATTATTTTCTTAAAGACTTTAGAAAAATGATCCGGGGTAATGAACATCAAGTCGGCCAATTCGATTATTGAAATACGTTTATCCAAATTCTTATTCACATACTGTATTGCCAAGTCAAGTTTCCCATACAAACTGTTTGCCGTCACTTTCCTTATACTCTCCTCGGTTACAAACCGGGAAAACAACTGCAACAAAATGCCATTGCTCTCCATTAACCGGGCAGTACAAAAGGAAATCTTCTCCTCATGTGACTCATAAATCATTCGATCGTTATCATAACGTTGCGGATCGGACACCATAAGATGTTTATACGGATTCAACTCCAAATAACGTTTCATCAAATCAAAGTCCATAGAATGTGCCGTCACTTTCAGATTCAGCTGCATAGGATTCGGAATGCCCGCATTTCCGGTCAGGTCATCAAAAAAACAAATGTAATAATGATCCATAAAATCATCGCATTCATAACTGTGGAAAGTAAATTTAGGAATCAGGAACAGTGTACCCGGAGTAAGCTCATAACTTATATTATTGATATAAACTTTCCCATTCCCCTTTTCAATATAATATAACCGGTAAAACGGACTTATCACATTTTTATAGTTCCACCAAGTACCTACACGCTTAAATCCCGCATAAATCATAGATAATGAATAAGTATTAGATACAGTTACAGCCATATTCAACGAATCTTTCAATTAGATACATCAAATATGGCTGTTTTCTATGATAAAAGCAAATATTCCCTGCTTATTATTTCAGGATACCTGCTATTTCAAACGTATTGAGTAAATACTCGGCCGACCATTGGATTGCTGGATATTCATACGAAAACTACCGGTAAACAATGGTTCAGGCAAAGAGAACTCAATTGTGCCATAGCCCCATTTATCAAATGTAGCTTCCCTATCCAGCGCCACAGTAATCCATGCCAAAGAATCACCCGCTGTCCACGAAGTACTCACGTCACTATCAACGGCATAGGAAGCTCCATGGTGTAAAGTATCATTCTTGTGTACACTACCTGCCATAGCCTTGGCATCTGTTGTAATAAATTGCGACCTGTCCAGCTTTTTGGGAAGCAGAGCAAGCATATAGCATAGCTCCCAAACAAAAGGTACAGGCTGTCTTGTAAATGTAAGTCAGTTGTCTCATGATTCTCAGATTAAAATTTTATGCAAAAGTCTTGATTTTAATCCATTATCATAACGTCTAAATACGTGTTTTTCTTTGCAGAATCCGTGTTTCTCAACACAAACAATCCTTCAAAAGAAAAATCATGCCCGATCTGACAGTCCACGCAACATCATCCAAATTGACATCAGCAGTGAACCTCCCACAATGATTACTCCTCCTAATAACAATTGTATTGCATTGGGTTCTGTAATACTTGGAAATTCACGAAGTTCTGAAAAGAGAGCGAGTGAAAAGAAAAGAGAACACATCAGAAAAAGAATCCCCATAAAAACACTTATTGCCCCATTCCTTCGAATCAATTGTTTAACTAAAATTCCTGTAACCAATAAAAGGAATACGCCCAACACGATTCCTACGGTGTGCCATGCACCAAACAACATAGTGCTCATGAACCCGCCCCAGCCTAACAACAAAACAGCCAGGAACCATATATCCGGCAGGCAACTGAAAAACTTCTTCTTATTCCAGTGAGTCAATAGTGTATTCATAATATTAAAATATTGATTTTCACAAAGATAGAGATTAGTACCAAATAAAAAAACTCCTCACTGACTTTTTATCGCCAGTAAGGAGTTTCAATCATTTATGGGGCAAAGATTACATCATGCCGCCCATGCCACCCATTCCGGGAGCACCCATCGGCATTTCAGGCTTATCTTCTTTCTTTTCTACTATCACACATTCGGTAGTCAGGAACATACCTGCAATAGAAGCGGCATTTTCCAAAGCTACACGAGTTACCTTGGCAGGATCTACCACACCGGCAGCGTGCAAGTTTTCGTAAATATCCGTACGGGCATTGTAACCGAAGTCGCCCTTGCCTTCACGCACTTTCTGAACAACCACAGCACCTTCCTTACCTGCATTGGCCACAATCTGACGCAGCGGTTCTTCGATGGCACGCTTGATGATTTCGATACCGGTTGTTTCGTCTTCGTTATCACCTTTCAGACCTTCCAAAGCTTCGGAAGCACGGATGTAAGCCACACCACCGCCCGGAACGATACCTTCCTCAATAGCTGCACGAGTGGCGCACAACGCATCATCCACACGGTCTTTCTTTTCCTTCATTTCCACTTCACTGGCAGCACCTACATAAAGGACAGCCACACCACCTGACAACTTAGCCAGACGTTCCTGTAATTTTTCCTTATCATAATCTGAAGTGGTATTCTTGATTTCTGCTTTGATCTGGTTGATACGTTCCTGGATGTTTTCTTTTGCACCGGCACCGTTTACAATAGTCGTATTATCTTTAGAAACAGTTACCTTATCGCAAGTACCCAACATTTCCAGTGTAGCTTGTTCCAGTTTCAAGCCTTTTTCTTCGCTGATAACGATACCACCGGTCAACACAGCGATATCTTCCAGCATAGCCTTACGACGGTCACCGAAGCCCGGAGCCTTCACGGCACAAATCTTCAATTGAGAGCGCAGGCGGTTTACAACCAATGTAGTCAAAGCTTCGCTATCCACATCTTCTGCAATCACCAGCAAAGGACGTCCGCTCTGTACAGCCGGTTCCAAGATAGGCAAGAAATCCTTCAAGTTAGAAATCTTCTTATCATAAACCAGAATGTACGGATGTTCCATCACACATTCCATCTTTTCCGTGTCAGTAACGAAGTATGCTGACAGATAACCACGATCGAACTGCATACCTTCCACTACACCGATAGTAGTATCTGTTCCTTTGGCTTCCTCGATAGTGATCACACCATCTTTAGAAACTTTACGCATAGCGTCTGCAATCAACTTACCGATAGTGGGATCATTATTGGCAGATACCGCAGCCACCTGTTCAATCTTGTCATAATTGTCACCTACCATCTCGGCCTGAGATTGATAGACTCAACCACTTTGGCAACAGCTTTATCAATACCGCGTTTCAAATCCATCGGATTGGCTCCGGCAGTAACATTCTTCAAACCAACACCCACGATAGATTGAGCCAGCACAGTAGCCGTAGTTGTACCATCACCTGCATCATCACCTGTCTTTGAAGCAACAGATTTCACCAATTGCGCACCTGTGTTCTGAAACGCATCAGCCAATTCCACTTCCTTTGCCACAGTTACACCATCCTTAGTAATGTGAGGAGCACCGAATTTCTTTTCGATGATCACATTACGACCTTTCGGGCCCAGAGTTACTTTCACTGCGTTAGCCAATTCGTCTACACCCTTCTTCAATTCGTCACGGGCATCAATGTTGAATTTAATATCTTTAGCCATAATTCTATTTACAATTTAATGATTTACAATGTACTATTTAATTATCCCAAAACAGCGAGAACATCGCTCTGACGCATGATAAGGTATTTCTTACCGTCATGTTCCAATTCCGTACCCGAGTATTTGCCATACAATACCTGATCACCTACATGCAACACCATCTCCTCGTCTTTTGTTCCGTTACCTATTGCGACAACTTCACCTTGCAATGGTTTTTCCTTTGCAGTATCAGGAATGATGATACCACCGATTGTTTTTTCTTCCGCAGGAGCAGGAAGAATCAATACTCTGTCTGCTAATGGTTTAATGTTCATAGTTCTTAATTTTTATATGTTATACTTTTAATTATATCAATGATCCGTCATCTTTTTGAAGAATGACGCAAAACATCTTGCGAAAAACGTGCCAAACATGCAAAAGGAGAAATTGACAGCCTTATTCTGCCAAATTGGCACAGGTATAACATTCCTTCCACTAAAATGTTTTCCTTCCCCCTGCTATGACCGGTTCCTTTTACGAGATTTCATTCTTTTTATCAAGAGGATTCATTCATAAACCGGTCATCCGTATTCCACAACAGCAGAACGAGCCGGAAGATAAAAGAGAAAAATGTGATTTTTCTTTTTTTAATATTTCCATAGGACACAAACTATCACTATCTTTGCAAAACCTAATAACTAACCCCTTTAACTATATGGCATTTACGAACAACATTATGATTGTCCGCCACAGATTGCTGACAGAACTTGTGAAATTGTGGAAAAACGGAGAACTGACAACAGACAAAATAAACCGTCTGCCATTGGAACTCAGCCCCCGACGTTCAAAACATGCAGGGCGTTGCTGCGTACACAAAGAACGCGCCGTATGGAAGTACAAGTCCCTCCCTCTGCTGGGACTGGATATGAATGACGAGACCGACGAACTGACTCCGCTGTCCGAATACGCCGCCCGTGCTATAGAACGTGCCAACAACGGGAAACCCAAAGACAACATCATGTGCGTTATAGACGAGGCATGTTCGGCCTGCGTACAGATCAATTATGAAATCACCGACTTGTGCCGGGGATGTACCGCCCGCAGTTGCCAGTACAATTGCCCCAAAGGAGCCGTACATGTACATGCCGACACCGGCAAGGCATGGATTGACCATGACACATGCATCAGTTGCGGCATCTGCCACAAAAGCTGCCCTTATCACGCGATTGTCTATATTCCTGTCCCTTGTGAGGAATCCTGCCCCGTCAAGGCGATCAGCAAAGACGAGCACGGCATAGAACACATTGACGAAAGCAAATGTATTTATTGCGGTAAATGTATGAATGCTTGTCCTTTCGGAGCCATTTTCGAAATATCCCAGACTTTCGACGTGCTGCAACGCATCCGTAAGGGAGAACAGGTAGTAGCCATTGTAGCACCATCTATTTTGGGACAGTTCAGCACCACCATCGAACAGGTGTATGGCGCTTTCCGCCAGATTGGTTTTACGGATGTGATAGAAGTGGCTCAAGGAGCCATGACCACCGTAGAGCACGAAGCGCATGAACTGATAGAGAAACTGGAAGAAGGACAGAAGTTCATGACCACTTCCTGCTGTCCGTCCTATATAGAACTGGTAAACAAATACCTGCCCGATATGAAAAAGTACGTATCAGGCACCGGCTCCCCCATGTATTATGCAGCACGGATTGCCAAAGAGAAGTATCCCGATGCCAAAGTAGTATTTGTAGGTCCCTGCGTGGCCAAGCGCAAGGAAGCACAGCGCGATGAAGCAGTAGATTTCGTAATGACGTTCGAAGAAGTGTCTTCCATATTCGATGCATTCGAAGTAAATCTGGATATTGTCCAACCATACGCCATGGAGTTCTCTTCCGTACGGGAAGCACATGGATTTGCACAAGCCGGCGGAGTAATGGGAGCGGTAAAAGCATTCCTGAAAATGGAGCGGACAAAATAAACGCCATACAAGTCTCTGATTTAAACAAAAAAAATATCGGGACATTGCGCGCCTACGCCAAATCGGGCAAAGCCCCCGGACAATTTATCGAAGTGATGGCCTGCGAAGGCGGCTGCATCACAGGTCCCAGCACGCACAGTGGCAGTAATAACGGAAAACGCCAGTTGGTACAGGAACTGGCCAAGCAGAAAGAAACGTATTAAAAGTATGCATGAAGCGACTGATTGACAAATTACGTCACGACCATAGTCTGACAGGTGAGGAATACGCCAGCCTCCTCTCCTGTCAGGATACTGACACCTTATTATATTTACAGCAACAGGCCAGGGAGGTTGCTTTGGCATATTTCGGGAATGCCATATTTATCCGCGGGCTGATCGAAGTGAGTAACCGATGCCGTAACAATTGTTATTATTGCGGAATAAGAAAAGGGAATACCGCCGTCACCCGCTACGCATTGAGCCGTAAAAGTATTCTGGAGTGTTGCCGCGAAGGATATGCGCTCGGGTTCCGCACATTCGTGATGCAAGGCGGTGAAGATCCGGCCTTAACAGATGAATGGATAGAAGCAACCGTTGCCGCCATCCGCAATGAATACCCCGATTGTGCCATCACCCTTTCATTAGGAGAGAAATCACGGGAAGCATACGGACGTTTCTTCCGGGCAGGCGCCAACCGTTATCTGCTCCGGCACGAAACACACAACGAGCAGCACTACCGGAAATTACATCCCGGGGACATGTCACTGAAACACCGGCTTCAATGCCTGCAAGCACTGAAAGAAATTGGATATCAAACCGGAACAGGAATCATGGTAGGCAGTCCGGGACAGACCCTGACACATCTGGTGGAAGATCTGTTGTTCATAGAACAGTTCCGCCCCCAAATGATCGGTATCGGTCCATTTATCCCCCACCATGACACACCATTCGGAACAGAACCGGCCGGAAGTGCAGAAATGACTCTCAAGCTATTATCCCTTTTCCGGCTAATGCACCCGTCAGCCTGATTCCTTCGACCACCGCCCTTGCCACTTTGTCACCGGACGGGCGGGAAAAAGGAATATTGGCAGGAGCCAATGTAGTAATGCCCAACCTTTCCCCCCGGGAACAAAGAGAAAAATATGCTTTGTATGACAACAAAGCCGCTTTCGGCGCCGAAGCCGCCGAAGGTTTGCGAAACCTGGCACAACAGCTGGAGACAATCGGTTACCAAATATCCACAGAAAGAGGAGACTATCACTAACCACTAACAAACATGTATAAAGTAGATTCAAAGATTGCGGAAGAGTTCATTGATCACCAGGAGATTCTGGACACACTGGACTATGCCCGCACCCATAAAAGCAATCGCGGCCTGATAGAGTCGCTGATTGACAAAGCAGCCCGATGCAAAGGCTGTCTCATCGTGAAGCAGCTTTGCTATTGGAATGCGACCAACCGGATTTGACAGAACGCATTTTCCGGCTGGCACAGGAAATCAAACATAAGTTTTATGGCAACCGCATCGTGATGTTCGCGCCACTCTATCTTTCCAATTATTGTGTGAACGGATGCGTTTATTGTCCTTATCATCTGAAGAACAAAACCATAGCGCGCAAGAAACTGACACAGGAAGAGATTCGTAAGGAAGTGATCGCCCTACAGGATATGGGACATAAACGCCTGGCGCTGGAAGCCGGAGAGGATCCGTTGCGGAATCCGATGGAATATATACTGGAATCCATCCAAACCATTTATAGCATCAAACATAAAAACGGGGCCATCCGCCGGGTGAACGTCAATATTGCCGCCACTACCGTGGAAAACTATCGCAGGCTGAAAGAGGCAGGTATCGGTACGTACATCTTGTTTCAGGAGACTTATCACAAAGAGAATTATGAAGCACTGCATCCCACGGGGCCGAAAAGCAAATACGCCTATCACACCGAAGCCATGGACCGTGCCATGGAAGGGGGATAGACGATGTGGGACTAGGTGTTTTGTTCGGTCTGAACACCTACCGGTATGACTTCACCGGATTACTGATGCACGCCGAACATCTGGAAGCCACTTTCGGAGTAGGACCGCACACCATCAGCGTACCTCGTATCTGTCCGGCCGACGACATTTCGACACAGGACTTTCCCGATGCCATTTCAGATGATATATTTTGCAAGCTTGTGGCGGTCATCCGCATCGCTGTTCCATATACGGGAATGATCATCTCTACGCGCGAATCGGCGGCAACCCGCCGGAAGGTGTTGGAGTTGGGAATCTCGCAGATCAGCGGAGGCTCGCGCACCAGCGTGGGCGGCTATGCCACCCCCGAGCCAACGGAAGAAAATTCCGCACAGTTTGATGTAAGCGACACACGCACACTGGACGAAGTCGTGAACTGGCTGCTCGACCTGGGGCATATTCCCAGCTTCTGCACAGCCTGTTACCGGGCAGGACGTACCGGTGACCGTTTCATGTCCTTGGTCAAATCGGGACAGATAGCCAATTGCTGTGCTCCCAATGCGCTGATGACACTGAAAGAATATCTGGAAGACTATGCTACACCGGATACACGGAGCAAAGGAATCCGGCTGATCAGAGAAGAATTGGCGCATATTCCCAATCCGAGAATCAAAGAGATAGCAACCCGCAACCTGGAAGAGATAGAAGCAGGAAAGCGGGATTTCAGATTCTGAGCGCCCCTGAGCCGGACGATATTTCCATGCGGACCATAAACCCAATTTAAGAAGAATGAACCATGAGTTTAAATAATACCCCCACAGCAAACCGCCTCCATATCGCCCTGTTCGGAAAACGAAACAGTGGCAAGTCCTCTTTAATCAATGCCTTGACCGGACAAGACACCGCCCTTGTATCGGATATTCCCGGTACAACGACAGACCCCGTGAGCAAAGCGATGGAAATGCAAGGCATCGGCCCTTGCCTCTTTATCGACACTCCGGGATTTGACGATGAAGGTGTATTAGGAGAAATGCGCATCGCCCGCACCTTGAAAGCCATAGAGCGGACAGACATCGCTCTGCTTCTTTGCGAAGACGGTGATTGTGAGGACGAAAAGCAATGGATAAAGCAATTAAATGAAAGAAATATTCCGGTCATCCTGATACTGAACAAAGCTGATTTACGAAAAGACACAGCATCCGCCGAGAACCGTATCAAAAAGGAATGCGGTCAAAAGCCCCTCATCATCAGCGCAAAAGAGCAAACAGGTATAGAGAAAATACGTCAAGCTATTCTGGAAAAGCTGCCGGCGGATTTCGGACAACAGACCATCACCGGAGATTGGGTAAAGGAGGGAGATTTGGTGCTCTTGGTCATGCCACAAGACATACAAGCCCCCAAAGGGCGCCTCATCCTTCCACAAGTACAGACCCTACGCGAATTGCTGGACAAGAAATGCCTGGTCATGAGCTGTACGACCGACCAAATGACCGCCACCTTGCAGGCGCTGTCCTATCCCCCCAAACTGATCATAACCGACTCACAGGTATTTCATACTGTTTATGAACAAAAGCCTGCGGAAAGCCTGCTCACCTCTTTCTCCGTACTGATGGCAGGATACAAAGGGGATATACATTATTATATAGAAGGAGCCTCAGCCATAGACCGCCTCACCCCACAGTCACGGGTACTGATAGCGGAAGCTTGTACCCATGCCCCTCTGTCCGAGGATATAGGAAGAGTCAAACTTCCGCGCATGTTGCGTAAAAAGGCAGGCGAAGCGTTGCAGATAGATACCGTTGCAGGGACAGACTTTCCGGAGGATCTGACGGCATACGATTTGATTATTCATTGCGGAGCGTGCATGTTCAACCGAAAATATGTAGTAAGCCGCATAGACAATGCCCGCAGCCAACAGGTTCCTATGACCAATTACGGGGTGGCCATTGCGCATCTGAGCGGAATACTGGACAAGATAGCCTATTAAAAAAGCCAACGGTTTCGTTACGCCATTCCGGACATCGTGCAAATCTGCAAACCTCTTCCAGATTCCTCACTTCGTCCGGAATGGCCACGCTCTGATAAAAGTTTCAATAAGTCAGTCTAGAGCCTGTTTCAATCCTCTTCCATAAGATCGCTCAAAATAAAGCTGAACAAAATGAAAGCAGGCTCCAATCGGTGATGAAAAGAACTAGGCCTTTACCACTGTCAACAACTCATCCGGTGTAACCAATGACTGTTCGCCCGTAGTCATATTCTTCAGGGTCAGTTTTCCTTCATTCATTTCATTCTCACCCACAATGGCAACAAAAGGTATCTGCTTGTCATTGGCATATCCCATCTGCTTTTTCATCTTGGCGGCATCCGGATAAATCTCGGCACGCACCCCCGCCTCGCGCATTTTTGCAAGTACAGGCAGGCAGTATACCGCTTCCTTGTCGCCAAAGTTCACAAACAGCAGTTCTGTTCCGTTCACGGCTTCTTTGGGATAAAGATCCAATTGGTTCAGCACATCGAAGATACGGTCGGCACCGAAAGAGATACCTACGCCCGACATGCCGTCCATGCCAAACACACCGGTCAAATTGTCGTAACGGCCACCTCCACTGATGCTGCCAATCTGCACATCCAAAGCTTTCACCTCAAAAATAGCACCTGTATAATAATTCAGCCACGGGCCAGTGTCAAGTCCAGTTCTACCTCACTCTTCACGCCCAGTCCGGCCACGGTTCTCAATATAAATTCACTTTCTTCCACTCCTTTCATACCAGTTTCACTGGCGGCAAGGACCGTCTTCAACGTTTCCAGTTTCGCCTCATTGGTTCCGCTCAATAAAATAATCGGCTGCAATTTGTCAATCGCCTCCTGGGGAATACCTTTGGAAGCCAGTTCCGCATTCACATTGTCCAGACCGATTTTATCCAGTTTGTCGATAGCGACCGTGATATCTACAATCTTATCGGCCTCGCCTATGATCTCGGCAATACCTGTCAGTATCTTGCGGTTGTTGATTTTGATGGAGACACGTACTCCGAATTTTCCGAATACCTTGTCAATCATCTGTACCAGTTCCACCTCATTCAGCAGGGAGTTGCTGCCCACCACATCGGCGTCGCACTGGTAGAACTCGCGGTAACGTCCCTTCTGAGGACGATCCGCACGCCATACCGGCTGAATTTGATAACGTTTGAACGGAAAGCTGATTTCATCGCGATGCATCACCACATAACGGGCAAAAGGCACGGTGAGGTCATAGCGCAATCCTTTCTCGCAGAATCTGCTTGCCAGTTTCACCGCATTGCGGCTCAGCAGCTCCTCATCGGTAATGCCGCTGAAATAATCACCCGAGTTCTGTATCTTAAACAATAACTTGTCCCCCTCATCACCGTATTTCCCCATCAATGTCGATAAATTCTCCATCGAAGGAGTTTCAATCTGCTGATAGCCGAAAAGATGGAACACGTCACGAATCGTATTGAATATATAGTTACGTTTCGCCATTTCTACCGGCGAAAAATCTCTCGTTCCTTTCGGAATACCTGGTTTTGCTGCCATACTGATTCTATTTAATTTATTTTGAGGCACAAAATTACGACAATTCTACGTAATAAACGAATAAAAAGAGAGAAATGGCACTGAATGACACGGCTTTTTCAGCTTTCCTACCTCACACAAGCGGCATAAATAGCGGCCACCGTAGCTTGTGTTATACTGTTCTTCTTTGATGATTGAAAGTTCAATATTCGTTAACCACAGACGTGGTTAAGTCTAGTCACCTAGGTGGTTAACCTTAACCACTATCGTGGTTAGACTTAGCCACCTAGGTGGCTAAGCAATTACAAACAATAAAAAGCAGGAAAAGGAAAGGGAGAAAACAACTAAGAGACAGGGAAATATGCACATATAGACTACCGCCAAGCAGATGCACAAGCCATGAAGCCGCTTTATTAGGACGAACGTTAGGCGTTGAATGATGAAAAAGAGGAGGTATTGCGACAAAACAACACCGGAATTGAGCAAATTCGCCTTTGGAGCAGTTATTTGCATGTCACTTTTATTCCGATATTACAGAGGGAAACAAAGAAGGGCTGATCACCCATGAAGATTTTCAATTATCTGCAAGGACATGCGCGCGAAAGACTGTCAATCAACAATATAAATTAATTCGCACGCATTCGCTGTAAACTGAATACTTCCCCAAAAACCAGCAATAAAAGTACTGTATATCATGCAACAAGGTTGTAATAATTTATTTTTAAGCGCTTATTAGTGAGGGCAATGCCCTCACTAATAAAAATGCTACCACCACTAATAAGCTATTCATTATAAGCAAGTTATAGTAAAGGTGAGGGCATGAGGGCATTTTCGCGTCCAACTTTCTATTGGTTAATTACATCCATACGCCACTGTCACTTGCGTGCGTATGGAATATCGTTTTGTCTTTTCCTATCCCGGCCTATCTATCTTTCTCCACCCATGCCGCACTGGCAGGGGCAAGGATATTGTACCCCCAATTCAAAACTTAAATGAAAAAGCCGTATTGGAGTCCATTATTAGTGGCTTTGTTTATTGTATAATATACATATGTTTGCTATCTTTGTCCATCATACTGTTATATTAAAACCGAAAGCCGTTATGAGTATGTCCACCGATATGCGCCGTAAACTCCCGATAGGGATACAAAATTTCGAATTTCTCCGTTCGGAAGGATATCTATATATAGATAAGACCGCTTTAATCTACCGTCTTGTCACAAAGGGGAAACCATATTTCCTCAGTCGTCCCCGGCGCTTCGGGAAAAGCCTGCTGCTTTCCACCCTTGAGGCTTACTTCAAAGGAAAGAAAGAATTATTCAAGGGACTCGCCATCGAGCAGCTGGAACAGAATTGGTATGAATATCCGGTGCTGCACCTGAGTCTTAACGCCGAGAAATACGACAGCCGCGAACGGCTGGAAAAAATGCTTGAGTTGCAGTTGGAAAAATGGGAGGAAATGTATGGCGTAGACAAAGGTACCATGACATACTCCGGGCGCTTCTCCACTGTCATCCGACGTGCCTGCGAACAGACCGGGCGCCGCGTTGTGGTGCTCGTGGACGAATATGACAAGCCCATGCTTCAAACGTTCGATAATCCCGACCTGCAGGAAGATTTCCGCAAGACACTGACCGCTTTTTATACGGTGCTTAAAGACGCCGACCCTTATCTTCAGTTTGTCTTTATCACCGGAGTGACCAAATTTGCGCAGATGGGAATATTCAGCACGCTCAACCAGCTGAACGATATCAGTCTGGACCTGGAATACAACACCCTCTGCGGCATGACCTGTGCGGAGATAGAAGCGACCTTCGCCTCCGAACTACAGGCGCTGGCGGCGCAGGCGGGAATCACTTACGCACAAGCCGTGGAGCAGCTGACCCGCAGGTACGACGGTTACCGTTTTACTCCGGAAAAAGAATTCACCCCCATGTACAATCCTTTCAGCGTACTGAACGCCCTTGCCAAGTCCCGTTTCGATGATTACTGGTTTGCCAGCGGAACACCGACGTTCCTGGTAGAGATGCTCAAACGAACGGACTTCGACCTGCGGCAGCTGGACGGCATCGAGGTGTCTTCCGCCTCCCTGACTGACGACCGGGCGAACCTCGCCAATCCCGTCCCGATGATTTACCAGAGCGGATACCTGACGATAAAGTCATACGATAACGAGTTCAGGGAATACACCCTGTCTTTCCCGAATGAAGAGGTGAAATACGGTTTTCTCAACTTCGCCGCACCTTTTTATACCCCCGTCTCATCTACCGACACCTCTTTTTATATCGGAAAATTTGTGCGCGAGCTGCGCAGCGGCGACATAGAGGCCTTCCTCAACCGGCTGACCTGCTTCTTCGCGGACTTCCCTTATGAACTGAACGTGAAGACGGAACGCCACTACCAAGTGGTGTTCTACTTGGTTTTCAAGCTGATGGGGCAATTCACGCAAGCCGAAGTGCGTACCGCCAAGGGACGTGCCGATGCCGTAGTAAAGACAGCGGACTACATCTATGTCTTCGAGTTCAAGCTGAACGGCACTGCCAAAGAGGCTTTGAAGCAGATTGATGAAAAAGGCTATCTCCTGCCTTACACCGCAGACGGCAGACAGGTGGTCAAAGTAGGAGTAGCCTTCGACGCCGAAAAAAGGAATCTGGGGGAATGGCTCATCGAATGATTACCAAGCAGGAGGCATTCCATCACACGATCCGAATGCCATCAGGCTATAATCACCCGTTTTTTTCAGAGGGGACTGACGCAAAGTGTAAAATGAATCAACAGGCTATGATCGAATAGGCAGTAGAATGCTCCCCTCTATTCTCTACTCTTCCTTCCAAGACATCCAAAGCGAACTCAATCCCCCGAACAGCCATCTGCGAACTGAAAATATCAACTGTGGCAACCAGTTTTCCTGTAGAAAGAAATTCTTTCATGACCGCATCATTATCAAAACCCACCACCGGCAAGTAACACCCTTTCTGCTGCATCTGTCCGAGAACTCCCAATGCCATCGCATCATTGCTGCAATATACAGCTTTCAAATCAGGATGCCTCGTCCACAACGTCTGAAAGACTTCGGCGGCTTTAGACGTTTCCCAATCGGCAGGTTCGGACGCCACCAACTGCAATCCCTTCTCTTCTATAGCTCTCAAGAAACCTTTTTTGCGCTGCTGCGCATTATCGGCTACTGCCAGTCCTTCAATAATAGCAACCTCATCTCTAACTTGTAGCTTTTTGCTCAATAATTTACCCACTCCGTATGCGGCTGTAAAGTTATCCGGTCCTACAAAGGCAACTTCCACTCCTGCCTGTCCCAATAGCCGAGCATCTAACCGGATGTCAATATTGATTACCGGTATTCCTTTCCTGACAGCTTCTACTACCGGCCGAACTAAGGCTTTCGAATCGATAGGCACCAACACGATGGCATCGACCTGCCGGTCAATCAAAGAATACATCAAGTCGATCTGTTCCATGACCTCTGTCTGTGTAGCCGTTCCCACACAAACCAAATCCAAAAATGGAAGAGGGGCCGCATACTGAATGGCCCCCTCTTTCATGACTTGGAAAAAATCGGCTTGCAATGACTTCATTACAAGCCCTATTTTATAGTTTCTCTTCATTCAAAATTTTAATTTGACAAAGTAATGCTTATTAATCCGATAATGAACAAGGCGAACATGGCCGCAATCAGTTTATGAGTACCTTGCGGAGCATCTTTAAATTCTTTCCAGACAAAGACTCCCCAGATCATCGCCACCACAGGCGCCGCATTGCTAAGGGCGTATGAGATGGCCGGATTGGCAGCTCCCGCTCCCATAAAACTAATCACCATACCCCCCATCCAGATAAAGCCTCCCAACATGCCCGTGAGATGAGTCTTTGCGTCACCGGCAAAATAATCTTTCATCGTCACCACTTTGCCTTCCACGGGATGTTTCATGGCAAATGTGTTAAATATCGGTGTACTGACCAGAATACCTACCGCAAAGAAGAACACACCCGTATAAGGAGTCAGCGTTCCGGTGCCACCCGCCACATACTGCGGATCGAGAGATTTCACCACCAGTCCGTAAAAGAACATGATAGCAATACCTGCCATAACAGCCAGCAGAACCCCTTTCTTGGGTGTAGAAGCTTTGCCGGACGACAACTTACCATACGCTTTTCCACAAATCAGAATAGCTGCAATGATAACCAGCACTCCGCTCCATAGCAAAAACTGGTTTCCCTGATAAGTCTGTCCCGCAAGGGAGATCAACAAATAATTGAACACGATGCCGCCAATCCATGCCAACCCGCCGCCAATAGGAAAACCTACTGACATGCCGGCTACGGCAATGGCTGCGGTAAGGAATATATTGCCGAAGTTCCACACAACACCGCCCAAGAATGCATATTTAATGCTAGACCAGTCCATGACTGCCAGATCCTGAAAAAAGGTACGGCCTTCACTTCCCATACTTCCCAAAGTCACCGCCCCCAATAAAGCTGTAAGGAACAGACCGACAGTCAAATCCCAATAAAACAGTTCAAAGCTCCATTGCTTGGCGGCAACCATCTTCTGTGTATTCGCCCAAGAGCCCCAGCAGGCACAGCAAATGACACAGCAGAGGATTGCCAAAAAATAGTTATCTACCAATATCATAGTTCACCGATATTATTCGTGAATATAGATATTCCAGTTCAGATAAGTTTCAATAGCTTCCGCCAGAATATCTTTCACATTGCCACGGCACATCGCCACGTGATGCTCGAATCCATTCTTGCAGATATATTTCATAAGCGGTTGCAGGTTATCAACCTTGGTCACTGCTATACAGCCATCCATTCCGTATGGATCGTCAGTCAGGTCACCTTTGCCCAAATAAGATTTGATACAGCCTTTGGTATCATCTGTAGAAATACGGAAGAAAGTGAAATCACCCTGTTTTACTTTGCCATAAACAGCCCCGAAAGTATGCACCTTACCTAATGTTCTGCCTAACACTCCCAATGTACCCAACTTCAAATCATTCATTACAAACGATTTAGGGAAGTTACCACAATGTGTACATACACACTTGTTACGATCCTCGGCAAAGTTATTGTTCCAGTCGAGCAATGCCGACGGGCGACCGGAAGCCAATGTCAACGCATACATGGACACCGCACCGGCAATATCTACTTCACAAGCAGCAGGGATTAATTTTTCACTCAACATACTCATGGTCACACAAGCCGCACAACCATAGTTTTGCTCCAATGAATCCCAACACTGAATAGCTACGGCATCAATTTCGTTAGCCTCCATCCATTGTTCTACAGCCACACCAAATTTAGCTTGCAACATCAGTTTATCATTGTATTGTTCGGGAACAACAGCATATTGTCTGATTTCTTTCAATTTTGCTTGTAACGTTTCATCAGCATCTTCAATCTTACGGGCGGCAGCCAAGATTTCAGAAAGATCTACCGGAACAACTGTAATGCCCGATGCCTGCAACAGTTTCTCGCTGGCGCGGACAGTCTGGAAACCGGCCGGACGAGTACCGATGGCGCCGATGCGGGCGTGACGAAGGCCATTAACCACACGGCAAATCGCAGCGAACCTATTAATATCGGCAGCCAGCAAATCAGAATAAATAGAATAAGTATGAAGAGTAGTATCAGTAAAAGGAATGCCATACTGATACAAGTTATTGCATACGGAAATCTTTCCGCAGAACGCATCACGACGACTGTCCAAATCCACCTTGTCATTCTCATCGTCACATGCCTGAACCAAAACAGGCACATTCAGCTCGGCCACACTGATAGCATTGATAATACCGATTTCAAATCCGAAGTTAGGTAATGAAACAATGATTCCATCAATACGGTCACGGTTCTCACGGAACAATTTAGCACATTTCAAGCCATCTTCTCTTGTTTCGATACTGCTGCTGCCTGTAGGCGTGGCGTCTTCAGGGAGAATGACATAGTCATAGCCTTCTTTTGTCAGTGTTTCCAACAATTGTTTACGGACATCTTTTGCCAAGTCCGAGTTAAAATAAGCGCGTGTTCCAATGATGACACCAAAACACATTTTTTTCTTGTTTTTCATCTTTAATGGTATTAAAAGTTACGATATATTCAGTTAGTTATTCTGTCCTATTACTTTCTTTACAGCCTCACGCCATCCGCTATACAAGGATTGAAGTTCTTTTTCATCCATACAGGGAGTGATGCAATTATCAATGGTACGCATGGCAGCCGCCTCCTGAAAACTGTTCCACTTGCCGCGGGCAAAACCATTCATGACAACAGCCCCCAACGCAGAAGCTTCCTCTATCTCCGAACGGTTAATGACGGCCTGCAACATGTCGGCCTGGAATTGCATCAGGAACTGATTCTTTGTGGGACCTCCGTCAACGCGAAGCGCTTTCAGTTCAATACCAGCCTGCCGGGTCATCATGTCTATGAGGTCTTTTACCTGATAAGCAATAGATTCCAATCCGGCACGCAATACATGCGCCTTCCCGGCATTCAGTGTCATTCCCCAAATGGCAGCTTTAGCATCCGGTTTCCACCAAGGAGCTCCCAATCCGGTAAAGGCGGGAACCAGATAGACACCATCATTGTTTTTAACCGAGGTTGCCAATGCTTCTATTTGACTGAACGAGTCTACCAAGCCCAGTTTTTCTACCAGCCACTTGATAGTGGCACCCGTACAATGAATGTTTCCCTCGAAAGCATAATATACCTTGCCTAAAGCCGAGAATCCAACGGAGGTAACCAGTCCTTCGGGAGCAGCAACCACTTCTTCACCTATATTGACCATGACGGAAGATCCTGTTCCATAAGTCACTTTCCCCATGCCTGCCTCAAAGCACATCTGACCGGTCAATGCTCCATGGGAATCCCCCAGGACACCCGCAATCTGTATAGGAGATTCAAATAAGTTCTCCAGGGTTGTCTCCCCAAAAACAGAGTCACAAGGCAAAGCTTTCGGCATCATGCTACGGGGAATGGTAAAGAGTTGCAGCAACTCTTCGTCCCAATCCAACGTATGAATATTAAAAAGCATGGTACGTGACGCATTCGTATAATCAGTCAGATGATTTCTCCCTCCGGTCAGTTTCCAAATCAACCAAGAGTCAATGGTTCCCATCAGCAAATCACCTTTTCCGGCCAATTCACGGGTACCTTCCACATTATCCAAAATCCATTTGGCACCACTGGCCGAAAAGTAAGGATCAATAAGCAGACCGCTTTTCTCCTGCACCAATTGGCTGTATCCCTTGTTTTTCAGTTCCTGGCAAATGGCTGCACCTCGCTGGCATTGCCATACCACCGCATGATAAACGGGCTTTCCGGTCTGCTTGTTCCATACCACCACTGTTTCACGCTGATTGGTAATAGCAAGGGAATAAGAAACATTTCCTCCATTCACTTCTTCTTTTTCCAGCAAACAATGTATCGCTTCTATCGTGTTTTTATAAATCTCTTCGGCATCATGCTCCACCCATCCTGCCTGCGGATAAAACTGCTGATGCTCTATATTCACCCGATGCAATAATTCGCAACTTTCTGAAAACAACATCGCTTTTGTTGCCGAAGTACTTTGGTCTATGGTAATAATTCTACTGGTCATACTATTAGATTTAAGAGGATATTTTTATTTCTTTACGAATTCAAGAGCAGCCTTGCAGATGCCTTCCTTATCCAGTCCGTAATGAGCAAAAATCTCATTGGATTTTCCATGCACTACATTCTCGTCAGGAATACCGATAATGCGAACCGGAACCGGATTTTCAGAAAGTGTCTCGACAACAATAGCACCCAATCCGCCAAACTGACTGTGTTCTTCTACAGTAATAATCCGTCCCGTATCTTCAGCCGCTTTCTTGATAGCTTCAGTATCCACGGGTTTGATGGAAGACATATCCAGCACACGCGCATAAATGCCTTTTTCCTGCAACATCAGTCCCGCCTGATAAGCATGATAGACGGTTTCACCTGCTGCAATGATGGTCAAGTCCGTACCGTCCAGCAACGTATTGGCTTTTCCCAGAACAAATTCAAAATCATCATTCTCATACACATCGAGAACGGCAGCCCTTCCTACACGCACATATACCGGTTCAGGGTAATCGACTAATAATTTGACCAACTTGCGTGTCTGGCGGGCATCACAAGGCAGAACAATATTCATTCCCGGAAATGTTCTCAACACGGCAATATCATGCAAACTATGATGAGTGGCCCCCAAAGCACCGTATGCCACGCCACCGCTCACTCCCAATATTTTCACATTATTCTGACTGTAAGCCAAGTCCACTTTTACCTGTTCCAAGCTACGTGCCACGTAAAAGCAAGCCGGACCACAGACAAACACTTTCTTTCCGCTATGCGCCAAACCCGCTGATATCCCTACCGCATCCTGCTCGGCTATTCCACATTCCACAAACTGTCCGGGCAGTTCTTTCGCAAAATCTCCTAAAGTTACCGAACCTCTGGCGTCTGTTGTAACTGCCACTATATCTTTATCCAGATGAGCCAACTCCAGCAATGTATCCGTAAAACTCTTTCTGCACGCTATCATATTATTTGCCATTGTTTTCTTTTTCTAGTTTTTCAATTCTTCCGGATATCTCACGAACAGCCTCTTCGTATTGCTCGGCTGTAGGCACACCATGATGCCATTTTGCGATGCCTTCCATATAGGAAATCCCTTTGCCCTTTGTGGTATGGGAAATAAGCAAATGAGGTTTTTTATTTGTATAATCAATGGAATGGAAAGTCCGGATGATATCTTCCATCTCATCTCCGTTCATTTCCAATACATCCCAGCCGAAAGCCGTCCAACGGTCGCGCATACTCTCCAATGACATGACCTCTTCAGTCGTACCGCTGATCTGCAGACGGTTACGGTCAATAATGGCTACCAGATTATCCAATTTATATTGATTTCCTGCCATAGCCGCTTCATAGATAGAACCTTCTCCTTGCTCACCATCTCCCATCAACACGTAGGTTTTATAATCAGCTTTATCCATTTTAGCTGCAATCGCCATTCCAACCCCGATAGACAACCCATGCCCCAAAGCTCCGGAATTGACCTCAATGCCCGGCACTTCTATGGTAGGATGGCCGGACAATATAGATCCGAATTCTCCTAAAGTATCGGTCACCTCATGAGAAATAAAACCTTTCGCCTCAAGAGTGACATATAAAGCCTCCACACAGTGTCCCTTACTCATTACAAAACGATCTCTTTTCGTTTCCTTTGGTTTGTCCGGCCAAACACGCATTATATCAAAATAAAGTGCCGTAAGCACATTAAGACACGAAAGATCCCCCCAATGTGCCCTGCCTTTGCTTTGTACACAATCTCGACCAATCGTTTCCGATTCTTCTCCGATTGCAATTCTAACGTTTTAACTTGCATATTCCTATTGTTTACTTTCTTATTTTTTCGCAAAGAACGGCATTCAATCGGAAATATCCAAAACTAAACGAAAGAAAATAAAAACACATTTAATTATATTAACAGTATATTCTCATACAACCGGTAAACTGGAATCATTCATTTATTCTGTCAACAAGGTTATATCTAATACAGATAAGACTTTCCGATCATCTGTTTTGTACCCAACAGAACAGTTATAAAAAAAGAAAACAGGCACAAGCAGGGGAGTATAAATCAAAAGTGATAAAAAAAAAGTGATCAAGGACGTTTTACCCACATCCTCAATCACCCCATATTACCTTTATCTCAGCAAGAATCAGATAACTTCGACCTCCAACTCTTTCAGTCTTTCAAAATCTTCTTCGGTTATAGTGCTATCTGTAATAATGGCATTGGCTAATGAGACCGAACCCAGACTAGCAAAAGCGCTGACTCCTATCTTTGAACAGTCAGCCACCAGATATACTTTATCGGCAGACTCTATCATAGCAGATTTCACCACCAAATCACTTAAACTGGGATAAGTCAGTTTCATATCCGAAGAAATACCGGCTGTAGCCAGAAACAACTTATTAGCGCGTATATCTTTAAATGAATCGGCTGCCATTTTCCCCGTCAATGAAAGCGTCGGAGCCTTGAACTCACCTCCGGTAACAATCAGATTAATACCATGATTCTCACCTAAAATCAAAGCTATATTCAATGCATTGGTAATGACTGTCAGGTCTTTATAATTCATTAAAAGCTTTGCGATCTCTGTAGTTGTAGAACCGGAATCAAGAATTATACTGTCCCCCTCCTGAATAAACTGAATAGCTTTCTGAGCGATTTCTTTCTTTTCTTCCAAATGAGTCTGATTGAACAATTGTCCGGTCTTGGCAAACGATCCCACTCCTTTCAGAAACGCACCTCCATGCTCTCTTTGGACATATCCCATTTGTTCCAAGGCTTCCAGATCCTGACGGATCGTCACATCCGTCACATTGAAAATCTTACTAAGTTCCTGAACTTTTGCATGTCCGTCTTCACGAATCAGATGCAAGATCTTTACTCTTCTTTGATTGAGTGCCATGTTTATCAGATTTAAAGGTTATGTTTTTTACGATATTCCTGAATATCCTTAATCGAGACAATTTTCAGGCCGAACCTTGCCGCCACCTCACATAGTTGGGGAAGGCGCGCCATTGTGCCATCTTCATTCAAGATTTCAACAAGAGCCCCTCCGGGTTTCAAGCCTGCCATCCGAGTCATATCCAGTGTGGCCTCAGTATGTCCGTTACGCTCCAACACTCCGTCCTCCGCACCATACAGAGGGAAAACATGACCGGGACGAGCAAATTCGGAAGGATTCAGATTTCCTGCCACCAAAGCTTTTATAGTCGCCGAACGGTCGAAAGCAGAAACCCCCGTAGTACAGCCATATCCTCTTAAATCTACTGACATGGTAAACGGCGTACCTAGCAACGAAGTGTTTTCTTCCGCCATCGGAGCCAGACAAAGTTCTTCACAACGTGAACGTGGCAGAGGAGCACATAACAAGCCTCTGCATGAGTAATCATAAAATTTACAATTTCGGGAGTGATCTTTTCTCCTGAAACAATAAAATCGCCTTCGTTTTCACGATCTTCGTCATCAACAACGATCAAGACTTTGCCCTGGCGAATATCTTCCAATCCTTCTTCTACTGTATTTAACATTTTAGTATATCTAGGGAATTAATTATACCGCAAATTTAAGCTAAAACAAAAAGAATCGAAAACTATTAGCCTTTTTTATGATTAAAAATTCCAATCATCGCCCACCAGAAGGCTTCTCCCATCATTTCACCTCTGTTATTCTAAGAACAATATAAGGAGTATCCGGAATTCTTACCCCCCGATGCTGTATATCAAAAACACGATAATCCAATTCTTCCGTTGTTTCAAATATTACAGGATATTCCGTGACAGTCATGGCCCATACATCAATAATCTCCACTTTAAAACGCTTATTCTTTTGCAATTTGCCATAATCCGCATTTTTTACCGGAAGATTAAAAGCCCAGAAATCTTTCACATCCTTTCCCATATTGACCAGATAATAGCCCGGTCCGGCAGTAGAAGTAACCAGATCACGACTGATATCCGCCATTTCCAACGGATGGGGAGCAGCCTCAAGGATCGTTCTTAAAAATTTCACCCGTTTCCAGCTTTCACCTTTTAAAGGACCGCCCTGCGCCCAAAAGATAGGCTCGCCCCCCTGCCGGTAACATTCACCGTGAGTGACATAAATTCCTCCCAGCAAACCATTCAAAATAAAATAAGTCATCTGCTGCGGACTTAACCTTCCCCAACGATAAGGCAGATTCCCTTCATACCCAACCTCGTCACAGATAACCGGTTTACGATAGATTTTTCTTAAAGTGGCAGAAGCGGTAGAGCTCAGCACCGGTGCCTCATCCTGTATGCTGACATGGGTAAATTCAGGCATCCAATACTCAAAATAAGTAGCCGTTGCCCCATGAATGGAACATAAATGGCGATAAGGATCATTCTCAACCACGGTTTTCGCCAACATTTTCCAATCGTCCACGGTTTTAGCTTTTACATAATCCCACTCATTCGCCATAGACCACCATACATTTCTAAAAGAAGCCAAACGTGCGGTAATGTATTTAATGTAACGTACATTCACCTCATTCGACATAGCATCAAAGCCCCATCTTCCCTTATCATAAGGATGGAAAAGAATCAAATCCGCCTCAATCCCCAAGCGGTTCAACTGATCTATCCGTTTCTCCAAATGCTGGAAAAAAGCCGGATCAAACTTGTCAAAGTCCCATTCTTTCTTTTCATTTCCCTCTTGGTCTTTTATAATCTTCTTTATTTCAAAAGGATAAAGCGCGGGTTCGTCTTTCACTAATGAATAATTTTTAGGAAACACACACATCCTTACCTTATTGAAACCGGCTTCACCAAACGATTTCAAAGTAGCTTCCTGAGTCGTTTCCTTCATGTGTGTCCATGCATAGGCCGTCGTACCCATCGGATAATAACGGGTGCCATCCGCATATTTAAAGTTATGTTCTCCATCCACCAACACCATGCCATGATTATCTTTTCCGGCGGGCATCACTGTAAAGGTACCTTTCCGACCATTCATGGCCCCTATACTGGAAGATGTGACATACTTCCATTCCCCAGCGGCAGTGGGCATAAACCGTATCCTATAAGTATTCTCACCATCATAAAACCCTTCCACCGTTTTCTTTTCCTTTCCACAAACGAAAGTAGCTGAAAGACGTGTATCAAAAGGATTCCCTTTTGCAGCCTGTTTAAAACTCAGTTCAAACCGATCCCAACACTCCACGCTGTCTTGTGCATTTACTTTTACCACAAAGCTTAACAGCACCCAAACAACCATTACATAAAATTTTGTACTCATCCTATCCTGTATTTAAAAATTATATTCATTCAAAGTCTTCCGGAACTTTTTCACGTTGCGTCAATGAGTGCAAAGGTAGATTTTACCCTTGAGAACCAAAGGTAAAATCTTACATTAATAAGGTGTTTTTTTGCTATATCCTTTCACAAACGACAATAAACGAAACTTAATTGTTATTTTTATACTCAGTCAAGGTCTGATTAAATGCTTTTTTAAATGCCTTGCCAAAGTAACCGGGATCAGAAAAGCCAACCGCAAAAGCCACCTCGGAAAAAGACATGCCACTTTGTATAAAACTCTTCGCTTTATTCAGCCTGTAATTCTTTATATATTCTATCGGAGAAACACCAATGACACCATTCACTTTCCGGTTAAAAACAGAACGGCTCATATTCATAAACTCTGCCAAATCATTAACCCGCAGCCCGGGATTACTGTAATTCTCTTCCATAAAACCTACCAGTTTCTGCATAAACTGCTCATCCAAAGGAACGATTTGTGATACAGGATAAGCAATAGCCTCTATGGGTGCTTTTTCCGGCTGAGCATCATACTTTGACAAGAAAGCCGACTGAAGTGCTTTTCTTTGCGCGATCAAGTTCTCGATTCTTGATTTTAAATAATCGCTGCTGAAGGGCTTAGGTATATAATCATCAATTCCTAATTGCAATCCTTGAATACGGTCTTCAACAGACGACTTCGCAGAAAGGATAACAATAGGGATATCACAAGTGTTGACATTCTCCTTGATGTGCCTGATCAATTCAATGCCATCCATACGCGGCATCATAATATCTGTTATAATAAAGTCCGGAGTTTCTTTTTCCATCTCCTCCAAAGCCATCAAACCATCCGCAACTCCGACAACATGGTAAGCATCCGACAATATGTCACACATAAACTGGCGCAGCTCCGCATTATCCTCCACTACCATCACCTTTACTAAAGGTACCTTTGCCTCCGAAACCATATCCGGCAAAGATGTTCCATCATTTTGTTCCGGTTCCACCAAAGCTGTTTCCTGCTCTTCCGAAGTGTCGTTCAATATATATTCAACATTTGTATCCCGGGCATATATTTCTTTTCCCTTTTGCAAAACCAGCTTGAACACACTTCCTTTCCTGACTTCACTCTCTACCAGAATCTCCCCATGCAGCATTTTAACCAATTCATTCACCAGCGAAAGCCCTATACCCGATGAAGGCTGCATGTCATTTTCCTTGGATATGGTAGTAAAACGCTCAAATATAGACGGTACTTTATCTTTTTGAATGCCAACACCTTCATCTTTCACTGCAATTGAAATAAACTGCCCGCTTTCCGTCACAATCAGCGTTATCGCTTTATTATCCGGTGTGTATTTAAAAGCATTGGAAAGCAAGTTAAAGATAATTTTTTCGAACTTATCACAGTCTATCCATAAAAAGACAGAAGACAACGTTGTCTGAAGAGTGAAATTTATATTCTTCTCTGTAGCCAACAACCGGAAATTATCCATTATATCGTGAAGCATGATCAGGATATCCCGATATTCAACAGTCAAGCCCATTTTTTTATTCTGTATCTTCCGGAAGTCCAGAACCTGGTTAATCAGCAACAACATCCGGCTGATGTTTTTCTGCACCAATTGAAGATGCTGCCGGGCACGGGAGGTCAAAGGTTCCCGGGACAACACTTCGGATACCGGACCGGCTATGAGGGTTAAAGGAGTACGCAGTTCATGTGAGATATCAATAAAGGAACGTACCTTTATTTCCGCTAATCTTTGTTCCATATTTACCTTATGCTTCAAATAATAAATATAGAAAAAGATATATCCGATAGCCAAAGATATCACCAAGATAACAACTATATAAAAAGCCTTAGCCCAACCGGTTTCCCAAAAGGTGGGTAACACCTGTAAAGTAACTGTTTTAACAGCATTCATCCAAATCCCATCCCCATTGGTTGCCTTTATCTGAAATTGATATCTTCCAGCCGGAAGGCTTACAAAACTAACCGAGTTCTTCTTGCCTATATAATACCATTGATTATCATCCAACTTATAAGCATACTCGATGTCCGAAGAATTAGTATAATCCAGCGCAGCAAATGAGATTGTAAAACTCCGCCGCCGGGTAGGAATCTCCAAATAATCCGCATCATTCAATACATGAGATAAATTATCCTCCGAATATTTTATGCCTGTCACTACAATAGGAGATTCATGAGTCTGCTTGACTACACTGTCCGGAGGAAAGACAAGCATACCGCCTTCCGTACCCATTATAATATCTCCTTGCCTGTCCGTAACCGGAAGACATTCACTATAATTAAAAGAGCGATTGAAAAAAGTCTCTCCAAAAGATTCAAAAGTATGATTGTGCACATCAAACAGAGTGATATCCGTTTCCGAACCGATCCATATATTATGATTTTTGTCTTCAATCAAGCTCTAGCCAACGGAGATGTCTCTTTGCCGAACGACCGGAACCGAAGTTCATCAGATAATAGATTGGATGAAACCAACTTACAAAGGCCACCTCCATAACAATAACAATAGATAGTTTCATCTGTCGTCCGTAAAACAGCCATCACATCAGCACTACACAACCCGTCAGCCGCCTGCGGACGAGGACGGTTAAGATAAAAACGGATGTTTTCATAATCCGAAAAATCGGAAGAAAAAGTGATCAAGCCTTCTATCGTACCCACCAGCATCGTATGACCGGGCCCCTCCACCATGCAACGAACACTGTTGGTACGATTAATAGGAAAACCGGACAACTTATTCTCCGCATGAATAAAACGTATCGTCCCATCTTCCTTTTCCTCAACCAAATTCAATCCGCCACCGTAAGTGCCAATCCAAATACGCCCGTTATGATCCTCATCAATGCATGATATTTTATTGTCACTGATGGAATAAGGATCCGACGGATTATTCATATAATGATATACCTCATAATGATAAGGACGACTCCGAGGAACAAGCTTGAACAACCCGTTCTCCTTACTGCCAATCCAAATGGTCTGAGCCTGATCCTTCTTCATGACATAGATTCCACCTTCTGCAAAAACTGCTTCCGTTTGAATCAGTTCCCCATCAGGCGACAAATAACCCAGTAAGTTTTTCTGTGAATCCATAATACGTATCGTCCCTTTCTTTGTTGCAATCCACAAATGCCCGCCACTATCAAACAGAAATGATTTTGTATCAAAATAATCGTCCAACTCCTTATAAGTATAGGGGTTGGGCGGAAAGAACATTTTTATAAATGAGCGCTGGGACTTGATCCACAAATTATTTTGTTTGTCAACATAAGTTGTTTTAATAATAGGAGAATAAGGAATATGATTTCTTCCCGGCGTAAAATAAACTTTCAGTTCCCGGCTCTTTTCATCATAATAACTGAATATACCTTTATAAGGAATAGTCCAGACCACTCCATTAGGATCTTCATAAATAAAGAGTTCATTTTCCGGAGAAGAAGCCACGTATTCGGAAGGAGTATTCAAATATTGTTTCACTCCGGTTTCCGGATCAAGCCGGATAATTCCCGGCAATCCGGTAAAGATCCATAGAAAGCCTTTAGCATCCTGATAGACTTTTCTCACAGCCGCATCCTCATGTTCCGGAAGAGAGAAATCATATTTCTCCATCGTCAGGTCAGGAAAACGGCAGACGTACAAGCCTTCATCGGACAAAACAGCCAGTTTATTGTCTTTCAAAGCCTTTATTCCGTTTATATGCTGGATCTTCTCTTGAAAAGGAACAATATTGAATTGCATGGTATGTACATCATAATAGGCTAACCTGCCATTCTGTGCAGCAAGAAAAACAAGGTTATCCATAGTTTCGAACATAGAAAAGGGATATGAACTAATGGTCCGCTTGCCCAATATGCTAACCCCCTTGTCACTAAACACCCATTCCTCTCCCTGTTTATCTTCAAAGACCTTGCTGACTTTCCCCAGTTCCACATCATCAATCGCTGTAATATACTGAATTCCCGAAGGGATAGTACACTCTTTATCTGAAATTCTGAAACACCCTCCATTATTTAAAGTAGCCCAAGTAACCCCTTTGGATAAAGGATACAAATTTTCTATTTGCAACGGAGTATTAAAATGTTGTTCATACTGTTTCAGCACATTGATCAGCTTATTCTCACGAATATCATATAAATACAGGCTATGACGATCGTATGCAATCATCCATAAATTGCCGTCGGCCGTATTCTCCAGCCGCTGCATGTGCTGGTTCAAAAGAGAATCAAACTGAAAAGTTTCGAAATCGCGTCCATCAAACCGGCTCACCCCATTCCAGGTGCTGACCCATATAAAACCATTATGCCCTTGAAGTATTTGTGCCGGATTACTCTGAACCAACCCGTCTCTCACAGTATATTGGCGTGCGACACAAATAGGCTGTGCTTTAGCACCCCCCCAATAAAGAAGTAAGAACAAAGCACACCATATATATTTTAACTTTATTGTGTTTTCCATCATCAAATTATTCTAAAGGCCGGTACAACGAAAACGGTTCTGCCTAGAATTCACAAACAAACGGTTTCCCATCCAACCATGCAGCCATATTCAACACCAGTAAATTCCAGTTCTGAAAACCTTTATTCAATACCGGCTCACCATTATCAGGCAGATAATATTCATGTAATGCCCCAAAGCGTTCATAGTCACGTCCCAAAAGTAAAATGGTCTTTTCCGCCAATTCCCGGGCCTCTTCCGTAAATCCATATTTCACCAATCCACGAAAGACCAGATAATTCACATTAATCCAAACCGGACCCTGCCAGGAAGACGGATTCCCACTGGCATGTACATTATACATTTTTTCCAAAGGAGACAACGTACGGATTCCCGCCGGAGCGTTAAAGGAGCAAGTATCATGAAAATGAATCCGCACTATTTCCTTTGCTTGCTCAGGAGTGGCTATTTCAGCCCACATTGCCATAAATCCACTCCACACACTAAGACGCTGGATCAAACAATCATAATCACGCGGCTGCCCTACGTGTAAAAATAGTTGTCCCGGGTGCAGCCCCTTTATATCCGGTTTCTCCACCGGAAGCAGATTCAAATCCACACTATAATAAAAACGGTCACGCGGGTCCCAACAGTGCTCTTGTACCTT
Source organism: Phocaeicola sartorii JCM 17136 = DSM 21941 (assembly GCF_000614185.1). GTDB lineage: Bacteria > Bacteroidota > Bacteroidia > Bacteroidales > Bacteroidaceae > Phocaeicola > Phocaeicola sartorii. Next base: position 92,606 of record NZ_BAKM01000016.1, read on the forward strand.
TTCTTTCAATACCGCCGCTTCTTTCTCAAAGGAAACTGCTATATCATCCAAATTCAGACAGCCGGCCAAGTATGCCATAGCCTGTAATTCGCGATACATCAACGCGTTCAAGAAGATGGATCCCGAACTGCCCTGAGGACGATAAAACGTACTGGGATCATTATCAACTCCGATAGCCTCATCAGTTTCCCAATAGAATAACCCGGTAGCCTTGTGACGATGGAAATTCAAATATTTACAGACAAATGCCTGCAACGTATAAAAATCATCGCGCAACCACTCCGCATCCCCGTTCATATTGCGGACAATAAAGGCGGCATGTTGTGCCAATGTAGGTTTATGCATATTGCTTTTCCAAGGATTTCGTGTCTTCAACATTTCTTCGCGGCTAGGGGCATTCCGTTCTATCCAGATAGGGATCCAACCGTCCATACCTCCATAGTGCAAGGAATTGAGGACGCATCCCTGTTCATACTTCAGGGCCTCCTGCTTATCCTTTTCCGTGCCGTTCTCTAATAAGATTTGACGCAGAGCGATGTTGCTCAACCAAGAGTCCCAATCCCACAGCATATCCAAATATTGATTACTTCCCGGAGCAAGGAACGGAAAGATTAAAGCTCCTCCGGCTTCACGATACATACCTTTCATATCTTTATAAATATGAGTACGGCACAATGCTTTGTATTTTGCAATATTCTCGGGAGTACGTTCCGGCATTTGTGCATTTAGCATAAACGGGAAACAACATATTGTTAAAAAGACCAGTAATTGTTTTTTCATAGGTATTATTTCATTTTGCTGACGGGACAAAAATACAAATTAAAACGAAAAGAAAAAGAGATTAAAACAAAAATTATTTCGAAAACAAATCAAAGTATAACCAGAAAGGGCCGCCCGCAGGCAGCCCTCTATAATAAAAATATATTTCCCTTACAAGGTCTTAGTCGCGACGTCCCATATAAATCATTATATAGTAAATCAGTGTAGCCAACGAACTAAGTGCCGCAACCACATACGTATAAGCAGCCGAACGCAACGCATCCTCTGCCGCATGATGGTTATATGAATTTGTAATTCCGGCCTTGCTCAACCATACCAACGCACGCTGGCTGGCATTGATCTCAACAGGCAACGTAATAAAGCTGAAAAGAGTGGTCATGGCAAAAAGACAAATACCTGCCAGTAATAATTGTGGGAAAGTATTCACCATCAAAATACCTGCCAGTAACACCCAAGTCATAATGGAAGATGAGAACTGCACCACAGGCACCAAAGCCGAGCGCATCTTTAGCGGAGCGTATGCACGCGCATGTTGCACGGCGTGTCCGCATTCGTGGGCGGCAACTGCCGCAGCAGCCACACTGTTACTTCCATATACCCCTTCACTAAGGTTCACCGTTTTGTTTGCCGGATTATAATGGTCGGTCAGCATACCCGGAGTGCTGGTTACACGCACGTCATAGATACCGTTATCATGCAACATTTTTTCAGCCACATCCTTTCCTGTCATGCCGCTGGCCAAAGGCATTTTTGAGTATTTTTTAAACTTACTCTGCAGACTGTTCTGCACAATATAACTGATTACCGCAATTCCAATAAATAAAATCCAATACATTGACATAGCTTTGTTCTTTATAATTCTGTTGTTAAATATACATGTTATTATGTACAAATAGTTTGCCAGTCTCCCCCTTTTAAATAGAATTAAGAATTCCTGCCATCAAGCTCCTCCGGATTCACATCCGTCAATTTCAATTAAAAAATTATATTATGAAAAAAAAGAGTGGATTATTGACTTTTGATTTATACATTTGAGGCAAAATTAAGAAATATGGAACATGAAATTGGAAACATATCCATTGCCCGTATCCGACAGATGAATCCCGGTTTAAAAGGGATTAACAATGATTTCGTAATGGATAGAAGCGAGCATTACATACCCGAGAATATGAATCCCATCTTTAAATACCCACTACGGCTGGATGGGATCATTATCTCCATCCGTGAGAAAGGCTCCGCCAAAGTCAATATCAATTTACGGGAATATGACATTGAGAAAAACGATCTGATTATTTGTGCTCCTGGCGATATCCTACAGTCCATCTTGTCACCGGGCATTCATTTGTCACAAATGTTTTTAATATCATCCGATTTTTTAAAAGAGATGTATATCAACCTGAACAGTTTCATGCCATTTTTCATCTCATTGAAAGAGAATCCTAAATTCCATTTGATGGAAGAAGAGGTACAGGAACTGAATTCATTCTATCAGCTGATAGAAGAGACGGTAAGCCGGAACGACAATTTCAAGACAGAAATCGTACGCCGACTAATGGGAGCCTATTTATACAAGATAGGCTCCATCCTTCATAGGAGACAACCGGAATTCCTTTCCGAGAGCCCCAAATCACTGAAAAGAGAAGAGGTATTGTTCAATCAGTTCATCAACCTGCTGACCGAACACCACCGTAAAGAAAGACGCGTGGATTTTTATGCGGAACAATTGTTCCTGAGTCCCAAGCATTTCTCCACCGTAGTAAAGAAAGTAAGCGGAAAGACTGCCGGAGAATGGATTGACGAATATGTGATACTGGAAGCCAAAGCGTTGCTGAAATACTCCGTTATGTCCATTCAGGAAGTATCCTACTTTATGAATTTCCCGAACCCTTCCTTCTTTGGCAAATATTTCAAGCACCATACCGGACTGTCTCCCAGCGAATACAAGATGCAACAATGAAAGCAGGAGACCAAAGAATTTAATCTTTAAAGTGACAGTGACCCAAAAGGGCTGTCCGATTTTTCAGACAGCCCCCGAAAGTAAATTATAATAGGTGTGACCACAGACCACACTACCTCATCTTAAAATAACTTCGCAGGATATTCACCGGCATCCACCAATGCCTGGATCTTATCAACTACACTCTGGCGGTCTTCTGGATAAGTTACCCCGAACCACTTGCTGGTAGTGTCCAGTACCTCAACCGTAGCGGTACCATCATTAATCAACTTATCCACCATCAACGGAATAAAGAATTCACTCTTCAAGTTTTCCATATTTTTGGGATCGCTCAAGAATGTTTTAAAGAATTCCTGACTGTAAGCAAAGTAATCAGGTGTAAAACCCCAGAAGTTCATACTCACCGGAGTTGTATCGGGAGTAGCTGTCCATTCACCGTTATCGTCAATATACTTCACTTCCCCGTCCATGCGCTGAATCTTGGTACGCTCTACCACGGAAGTCAGCAAATGATCGGCATTGGTTCCGCAGATACCGCGGGATACTGTTCCACTCTCGCTCAATGTATTTCCTACGCGGAAGCCCACCATAGAATAGGTATTCTTAGCACCTTCGGGCAATGCGGAAAGGAACTTGCCCATCACCTGGAACGAGTCGCGTCCATAGAAATCATCGCAGTTGATTACCGCAAACGGTTCCTGTATCACATCAGCTCCCATCATGACAGCATGGTTCGTCCCCCATGGTTTGGTACGTTCTGCAGGACAAGTAAATCCTTCCGGCAGATTGTCCAAAGCCTGGAACACCAGTTCACAAGGAATATGACCTTCATATTTAGAGATAATCTTTTCACGAAAATCTTGCTCAAAATCTTTACGGATAACAAAGACCAGTTTTCCAAAGCCGGCGTTGATAGCGTCATAAATAGAATAATCCATAATAGTTTCGCCGTTAGGACCCAGACCATCCAATTGTTTCAATCCTCCGTAACGGCTACCCATACCAGCCGCCAATAAAAATAAAGTTGGTTTCATAGTTTATTTATTTAAAATTGAATATTTGATGGCACAAAGCTACAAAATAATACGGAGGAAAAAGCTACATTCCGTTCAAATTCGAACACAAATTAATCATTTCCCTCCTTTTGACGCAAATCAAACCTTATTTTTAAAAAGGATAGCCGATGGCAAAGTGTAATCCCAGTCCGTCCTTAAACTTTGGAATATTATAATATCCCTTCTTGCCGGTGTCATACGGATCATGAAGAGCAATCCCCAGATCCAGGCGGATCACCAGAAAAGTAAGGTCATAACGCAACCCCACCCAGTACCCAAAGCTACACTTTTAGCAAAATTACGAAGAGTAAGCAAACCGCCGGGGCGTATATTCTCACCTTCCTCATTCTTTTGTTCACGCAGCAGCCACACATTTCCCGCGTCCAGAAAAGCTGCCCCGTACAAATCACCCAGGATAGGGAAACGGTATTCCACATTCGCTTCCAGCTTCACATCTCCGGTTTCATCCAGATAACCATACTGTTTATCTTCGGGACGATAAGAACCGGGACCGATAGAGCGCACTGTAAACGCACGGATACTGTTGGCTCCCCCAATATAGAACTGCTCGCTGTAAGGCGCTACAGTCTGGTTTCCGTATGCATACAAAATCCCCCCCATCAAACGAGTGGCTATATGCTGTTTCTCTCCGACTTTAAACAAACAACGCACTTCGGATGTCATTTTAAGGAATTGCGCATAAGGACTTTTCAATAACTCCTTCTCTGTTTCCTTGAATCCTTTCCCAAAAGCAGCATACACCAACGAAGTCAGATTACCTGCCGAAGTAAAGGAAGTCTCCCACCATAAATTATTGCGTTTCTTCAACGGGGCATTATCATACGTAAACGTATAACTCATAGCCGGGATAAACTGATTTCCCAAACTGATTTTCAAGCTCCGGTTCTTGTCCACTATCGTATCAAAACGTGTAGTAGTATGCTGCAACGTATTAAATGCCAGTCTGAAAGGAGTCACCGTATGTTTCCATACCCGCGAAGGCTGGAAATCGTATGACACCGTTCCACCGAAAGAAAGCATTTTAAAGAAACGGGCACGATTCAGCTGATTTATATACAATTTGAATGAAGTATGCTGTGGAAAGCGTGAGCGCATGATTTTTTTATTCATCCACGGCAACACCAAACGAGGATACTCCAATGAGAAAGAAGTTCCCAGCTCGTACGAATTCAATTTAGAACTGTTTCCATCCGCCGTGGAATTGGTCTGCCATTCGTATGACCCTTTCAACTGGAAAGAAAGCGTGGCGGCTGTACGCATGAAATTCTTCCGTGAGAGGCTGAAAATCGCTCCGGGGCCCGTCTGATCCGTACTTTTGGTAGTCACATTAAATTCCAGTTCACCGTCATACGGCAAATCGAATGTAGCATTCATCCGCACATTCAGCGTATCGCACCCCGGCAATGTATCTTGCGGAGCATAACGGAACTCGGCAAATTTGAAAATGCCGAGACGCGCCAGAGCCTCCTGCGTGAAATTCTGGCGGGCTTGGGAATAAAGCTGCCCCTTCTGGTAAAAGAAGCGCTTGGCCAATACACCGGGACGGATACCGGGTTTCTTACCGCTATAATGTAAGGTCATTCCCGGAAAAACAATGGAATCGGTAGGCTCCTCTCCTTTATATCCGGTGAGATAAACAGAGGTATTCCCTATATAATAAGGTCTTTTCGCGTCGGCAGGCACACCGGCTTTCGGAACCACCTGCAAACTGACCATTCCCGGTTTGCGCAAGGTATCCGCCCGGAAAGTGATAAATTCGGGACGGAAATAATAATAGCCATTGTTACGGAAAAGGGTACTCAGCCGCTGGCGTTCCTCCTCCAGTTTCAGCACACTGAAATTATCCCCTTTACGCAATACCCTCTGGTCATAAGTGGCCCTGATCAGACTATCGGCGCGAGGAGGGTATTTCAGATACATGACAGAATCCAGATAGTAAGGGTTCGCCATATCGATCTTATAACTCAGTTTGGCTTTCCGGGGATTCTTCAACGAGTCCACAGAATACGTCACCGCACCATTGAAAAAGCCATAATCGTGCAACAGGTTGGTCGCCACCTTCACACGGGTCTCCGGATTCACCGTAGACAAATACACCGGAGTGGATCCCAGCTTGTTGAAGATCCAATGTCCCACTCCCTTTTTATCCTGATATTTCACAAAGTCATTGTATATCCACAAGCCGAAGGGAATGGGAAAACGCAAAGAGTTACTTCCCAAAATGGCATTATTGAGGATAAGACAAAGCGGCCTCCACCTCTTCCAAGGTCTGGACACCGGCAGGGGTCTTGTCCTCATTCACAATCTCCATATTCTTCACACCGACATACAGTGTTTCGTCTTCCGGCAAGTTCTTGGTAGTAGAGCAGGCAGCCGTCACCAGCAGCAATGCCGATAATAGAAGCAGGTTTATGTTATGTTTTCTCTTCATATCTCCAACGATCATTTTTTCTTCTTAGACTTGAAAATAAACAGTTCGCCCAAGTGGCTCATCTTCTTGCGAAGCACAATACCCACCCCGGTCTCTATGATCTCACCTTCCAGCACACTCTCATAGTTCTTGTCGTGGAAGAGCTTGACATACCGGGTACCGCTGTTGTCCAAACGGTATTCTATGGATACATTATCAATAAATGTCTCGTCCTGCTGTACCGTACTTCCGGTAGAGACTTTCCCCCCCACCACTATACGGAAGCGGTTGTTCCAGAAACGTTTGGCGAACTGGAAATTATAATCCGTACGTTTTCCGCCACTATCGGCGTCATCCACGGTTTCCATCCCCACATTGATATCCAGCGCTTTTCCGGCAATATTCGAGATCTCGCTCTGCAAGAATGAGTTCAAGGCATTATTCACATTAAATCCTCCCGTCGAGTTTCCTTCCGCCATATACATTCCGGTCACCAGCATGGTGACCGCCAGTTTTCCCCGTTCCTCCACCGACATGGCATTCAGCTGGTCCTGCACTGACGCATCCTCGGGAGCCGAAAGGGTAAACGCCAGCCCCAGATTCTCCAACCGCTGGCTCAAAGCGATCCCGACATCAAACCCGACCATACGCGAAGTCTTCCCATCCTCGCCCACCGAAGCACGGACCCTTTCGGTTGCGGTAATGTTCAGCTGCGGATTCATGATATTCCCCGTCCACTCCACATAACTGCCATTCTGGATATTAAACGTCTTCAGCGGAATAATCGGAATCTGGTATTTCATCTCCCCGCTCATCAGGGAATACCGTCCGGTCAGCAACATATCCCCCTGAGGAGTATATTGGAATGACAAGTCTCCGCCTCCTTCCAGCAACATATAGTTGGAGCCGTCTGGCACCAGATCACACGTGCCTGCACCGCCTGGTCTATATGCATGGTCATGGCCACATCCATCCCTCCCAAAGATATTTGCTGGACGGAAGAGTCCTCCACCGATGTCGTGTCGTTGAAATTGACAAAAGTCACCATATCCCCCAGACGGTCGTTCACCGTCAAAGGAGAGTCTTTCAGAACGTAAGTCACATTGGTCTTTCCCAATATGTTCATGTTCCCCCGCATCACCAGTTCCTCCACCGGGCCGCGCAGCGTTGCGTTAAAGTCCACATACATCTTGCCGTAGATCATAGCCCGCTTGGTACGGGGAGCATTCAACAATTCATAATTCTCGGCGTGCATTTTAAGGTTCACCGCCGTCCGTTCCAAGTCCGAGAAATCCACCTCACCGTTAATAGTAAAAGGTGTCTTGCCTCTGGTGAATATATCGAAGTCCTTGAACATCATCTTGCTGTTCACCACCTGCACCGGCTCATTATCAAAACGGAACATGGCAGACATTTCCGGCATGAAGAAAGTCACGGAATCCAACGCCAGCTCCCCGTTCAGCAGAGGTTTGGCCGGATCCCCCTTCATGGACAGCGTTCCGTCAATGTCCCCGTCCAGTTCCACCATACGGTCGGGCACAAACGGATTGGCTACATTCAGCGGAAAATGTTCGAAAGCTATATCCGCGCTCAGGCTTCCCGTTCCTTCCTCCGCAGGCAGATAGATACCTCCCAGATGGGCTATCTCCTCACCATCACGACGTATATAGGCATCCAGATGATGATCCTTTGCCTCACCGGGCAGATACACGCCGCCCAGCTCCCAATTTCCCAGCGCGCTGCCTTCATACTTGAAGTCATTTATACGCAGGTCACTGCTCACCATCATATTCGGACCGGAATCTATATAATGCGCTTCCGCCCCGATCCATCCTTCCATATCGGGCATATAGGGAAGGATACGCCGGAACTCTTTCAGGCTGATGCGTGAAAGTTCCACCGTCATGTCCTGTTTGGCTATGGTATCTTCCCGATTGGTATAGAAGCTGAGTCCGGTCCCCTGCTCGTCATGCAAGTTCAGCTGGGCATGAATCCGCCCGTTGTCAGCCAGGTAAATATAGTTATTTTTATTCACGGTAAAAGGGCGGTACACCAACGTGGGGTGCTCGGGAAAAACCTTCATGCGTATGCCGTGGCGGCGCAGGTCGGCCATCACGCCCATATATACCCCCTGTTCCTTACGGGCATTCAGATACTGCACCAGCAACTGGGCGCTGTTGTTTCCCACATTTCCCTCCAGCGTCACATCAAACGCCTCCTGCCCCGGCTTGGGTCCGTTCACCACTCCGCTCAGCATAGTTATGCCATTCAGGTCCTGCTGTACATCCAGATAAATGGTGTCCAAGGTCAGACTGTCCGTACGCAATCCATATAAATAAGCCTCCCCGTTCAGTCCCTCCGCCGGAGATGAATCCATATCCATGAACAGACGGCTGTATGACCATCCCATCATAGACAGATAATTGGCTATCGGATTATCGGGACCGGAGGATATTTTCAGGCATAGTCCCGGAAGGAATTCCCGGAGTTCCTCCTGTTCAATGTGTTTGCTTTCCCATTGTTCCGCCAGTTTTTTCATCAGCAGGTCCGCCCTGCCGGAGATGTATTCCATGTGTCCTGCTCCTTCCAGACTCAAATCCAGATCCCCCGCACGCAGATATGCCAAAGTGGAATCTCTGGAAGTGCTGAATCCGGCAAACAGGTCCTTGGAATGAGAAGTGCGTTTGGCCGTGACAATCGTGGCATTCGTCATCTCGGCCTCTACGGCATACCGCTTTCCGAGATCACTGCTGAAACGGATTCCCAGGTGCTGGGAGGTCTGGAAACGGGTATCCATCAGATGAAGTGCCTGCCAATCCAGATGCGCCACCTCCATTTTCAAGTCGCCAGAAACATCATGAGGTTTCAAGATACCATCCAGATGCGCCTTGACATCCATGGCCCAGTTTTTCGCCGCCAGTGAAGCATAAACCTTCGATTTCTCCAGTCCGGCAGCCAGTGAAATCCCTGTCAAATGATAACTGCCATAATGGAAACGGTCTATACTACCCTCCGCATTGAAATAAGTACGGGGGGAGAAAAAGTCAAAGCCTTCTCCTTCCACTTTCAGACGGGTGGACAGAGTGTACAAAGAATCGGCAGGCATAAACTGGTGCAGGTCAAAATGATTGACAGCCAAGTCAGCCTCATACCTGTCACGCGACCAATCGTATCTGGCAAACAGACGGGCCGCCCGTTCCATCTTGAAATCATCCGCCACGGAGATGCTGTCATTATAAACCGTCATAGGAAGGGTATCGGCCGCAGCCACCGCCTGGGCTTCGGGCTGCATCAGCAGCAAGTCCGTGCCCATTTTAGTGCCCGCCATCGTAAATTTGCCTTCCAAGCGCGTTCCGTATGGAATCTCTATCCCTTCGGCCAACGTGGAGACAAACTTCAAATCCTTGGTTTCGGCTTCCAGGGTGATATCCCCTCCGCGCAACAGGCTGTCCGTCAGATAGGTCAGCTCGCCCCGGGCGAACAATTCCATCGCTCCGGGCAGTTCGGCGGTCAGAGTCGTCAGTTTCAGCTTGTTCAAATCTCCGTCGATCCCCGTACGGATGCGCAAGGGTTCGGAGGGATACTGCCGGACAAACTTTTCATCCATGCTTCCCATGAATCTCACCACATCCGGTTTTCCGATATCGGCCATCAGGCGTGCGGACACCAAGCCTTCGTGCTTGAAATCCAAAGCATCCCAGTCCATCGCAGCATTCAGTTCCAGATAAGAATCCCGGGTCTCCAGTTTCAATGAAGGCACGCGCAGCACCTTGTCTTTGGAGAACAGCCGTCCGGTGGTAGAGATGATTTCCAGTCCCGAACGCTCTTTCAGCACAAACCGGCTGATTATGGCTTTCATATTCCTTCCCTCGTAGTGCAGGGAATCCAGTTTCACACCGATATCCGTCAGCACGATATGAGACGGATCCAGCCCGGCGGGCAGACTGTCGGCAGGTGCAGCAGCTGCCGGTTGTCCGCTGTCATAGCGCACACGTCCGTTCTTTAGTTGGAACGTTTGCAGCGAATAGGCCGATTTATGCAAGTCTATCAAGCCGTCGCGCAGTGTGGCATTATCCAGCGAAGCCGCCAATGACAAGCTGTCCAGAGGCATATCCAGTGCAAAGGATACATTCTGCAAATCAATATCCTGCAATATTATTTTCCAATAGGTGGTGTCGCTTGCAGCCGTATCGGCGGCAGCGGTATCATTCAGGCAGAGGGACAAATCCGTATCTTTCAGCAAGACTTTGTTGACGATAGCGGTTTCGGGATCCAGCGCCACGCCATGGCTGGAGATGAACAATTCCCCCAAGGTACCGTTCAGTTTCATGCCATGTATCAGGTCATTGGAATTTACCGTGGCTCCCTGCAGGGATATGCCATCCACTTCCACCTGCTTTTTCAGCAGTGGGAGCAACTGCACATTCACTTGGAGGCGGCGTACGCTGAGCAACGTATCATTATGCGGAGAAGCGGCATCTACATCGGTCACCACCAGATTCAGCGGAAATGACAAAGAGATACGCCCTACGGAGATATTCATACCGGTAGCCTCCGAGGCATATACAGCAGCTTTGTCCACCAGAAAATTCTGAATAGGTGGCAGGTAAATCAATATACATAAAATGATGAACAGAATGAACGGAGATGCTATCGTCCACAATGTCCAACGAACATATTTCTTCTTCATTGAGTGTCTGTACAAGTATTCCTGCAAATTTAAACAATTTTATCGGCATAATGGTTGACAAAGTTCCGCTTTTATCTGTTGTTTCCCATAAATTAATAAAAAAGCCTCGGAACGAGAGAATACAGGCCTCAAAGCAGCCTCTCAGAAGAAAAAACCGTGAAAGGGGGTGACTTTCATTCTGCGGTACGGGTGATGGTCACGTCCACATCCACATCACCGGATACAGAATGGCCACGTGAACCCACTGCCTCTTTCAGTTTGATATGCAACTGATAGTGATAGTTCCGGTAGATACTATAATCAGTGACAGCGGAAGTGGAAATAGTAGTCGGTACCTCGGAGACCGACACCTCTTCATTACCTATATAAATCGTGACTGTCTTTGAGACACCGTTACCGTTTTTTCCAGTTAAGGTAACAGTAATCCGAGTGGCATTATCCCGTGAAGCCACTATATTTTCATAGACATATTTTTCGGAAAAGAGAGAGAGTGCGCTGGCGTCATGAGCCGGAACGTCTCCACCTCTCATATAAAGGTTGTAAGATTTTTGTTGCCCACCATCCTCAAAATAAGAGGAAGGACCGACAGTCATTCCTTGAAACAAGGCAACCTTATTGGCGCAGGAAGTCATTGTGACCTTATTTACAATCCATTCTGCATTATAGCCTTCTGCACGGATAATGTCGGCATCTATCTTGGCACAGGTACGTACCAGTTCTATCGTAGATTGAAAGATCTCGCTTCCATCAAACTTCTGAGCAGTGACGATGGTAGAAATGCCTCCGGACATTAAAACCGGAGAATCCGTATAAGAAGCGTCCAGTAAATCTGCCGTAGTCGTTTCAGCGGTCTTTATAAAAGAAGACAAATCACTGACTGTGGTGAACTTCCTCGAAGAATAATAGCAATCCTCATTGGCTATGACGTATATCTTTTTTTCGCCGGTGGTAACCAGTTTGCCTAATTTAAACGCTCCGTTCTCATACGTCAACGGATCACCCGGATCACTACCAGGAACATTCCAAGTACCGTTACCGTTATTGTCTATACGTCCATTGAACTCGCATGACCACGAGGGTATGCCGGGCATAACCAGCGCATTGTGTTTGAACACAACGATACGGATACTTTTTATGCCCTCCCGTCCTGTATTTGCTGTAGAGCCTATCGCTGCCGCCCGGGCCGTCATCACTACCTCCACGGGAACTTCGCCTTCGGGCAACTGTATATATTCCTTATCCTGACATGAGCCGGACAACAGGATAACCATAGCTATGAGACAATATGCCTGTACTTTTCTTAGTGTCATAATCGTTCTTCTTTTTGTTAGTTCCCGTCCGCTCCTTGATGAAGCGGATGACGGCCGGCCCGGCATGATAAAAACCTGATTCGTTAATACAGACCTCCGAACGGGAATCCTGGGATTATTACCCTGCACCGCAAGCGCGAAACGAAAGACTTGCGATGCAGAGTGGGATTTGTTTCTATTACAAACCTACTTCGGGTTTCATATTCTTCACTGACCAAGCTTTTACAGTGATAGTAGTCTTCACATTAGTATCAGCGCCCAGTGCATCACCTGCCTCACCTGCCGCGATAGCCGGATTAGGATAACCCAGAGCAGTGAACTTGGCTAAATCAATCTGATACCAGTAGTTACGGATTACCGCATAGCGGAACGGAGTAACGGTATTAGAATAAGCAGGATCTTCTATGTTTACACGATAGTAGCACTTGCCTTGAGGATAAACAGCGATAGTCACTTTCTGAGTTGGAATATAAGCCTTTGTAGAGCCGGCTTCGGTAGCGCTATTATTAGTCTTAGTATCAATCAAACCATTACCTTGATCATTAGCACGTTGTACCTCGATAGTGAAATACTGGGCATTATCTTTGTCACCATCCTTAATACCTACATTGCGATTTTCGTCCGCTGTAACAATGGCATACCATTGATTACTTGTGAAAGAGGCAGTAGGAGTTTTAGCAACTACTTCAACAGTAGTTAATGCATGACCCTCAACATTACTATTCTTTCCACCAATCAATTTAGCCTGCATGGCATCAGCATCACCGGTTGCACTTTGGTTGGCGTCACTAATCATTTTGGCTGCGATGTATTTGATAGCATTCAAATTAGTGATGGCAGTTGTAACCGTTGTTTTTCTTGTCAAAGCAGTACTACCACCAGTCAGGTCAGCAGTGAAGAAAGCGTCATAATCCTCGCAATAGATAAAACCGGTACCGGCAGCGATAGCTGCATCTTTTTTTGCCTTGAACAAGAAATTTCCACTAACGCTGGCAGCTTGGAAAGCATTAGCGTCACTAGAAGCATCCACTGTACGAGTTTGATCCGGCACAAAAGTACCTTCTATCATGCATACGTGGTGTTACCCTTTGTAGCCCATTGGTTGGTGTTTTCCGGAACATAGAACGAATTTGCGGAGTCATCATTACTTTTCGCATTTACTACTCCAAGACCCTTGGTTGCATCACCATTATTATTCAAATATTCTGTATAGAAATCGGTCTGGTCAGCATAAGCCCAATTGAAATACATGCTATAATCACCATGATCCGTCACCGTATAGTTCGGATCCTGTATAATGTTGTTTCCATCATTGGCTGCTCCCATATTCGCAATCACGTTTTCTTTCGTATTCTGATTGTAGATAGCGAATCTCATAGCATCATTAGCCAGAGGCAAAGTACCCAAGTTTTCACTTATCGCATGGTCCAGCCAAACCATTTGAGCCGTAGAGCCGGAAGCAACTACCGTAAAGATCTTATCACCGCCGCCTTCTACCGCATCCACTCCCATACTGATTTTAGAAGAAGCACGGTCGATGGACACATTCACCACATTGGGTTTTGCAGCCTCAGTAGGGCCACCGGAATTGGAAGTAAATTCCTCCACTTTTATACCCGATGCCAAATCGGCACTTGCCACACCGGTCATCAACAATCCGACACCAGCATCACCCAGCACACCGTCCTTGTTTTCAGTTCCATCATAAGCTATTTCAAAAACTTGTTTCTCAAATTCCGACAACAAAGTCTTGTTCAAGGTCAACGCATCGGGATCATTTATCTGTGCCAGCAACTTAGTGGCATTGGCCAGGATGTAGACTTTTTTCGGACCGCTGGTTACCAGCATAGTGATTGTCTTATCAGTTTCAAAATTGGAAACTGTAACAGTCTTCACCACCTCCAGTGTACTCAACTCTTCATGAGCCTGATCGTTCTTGAAAATCAGCAAAGTGAAGTTCTTGACTGCCTGTTCTTCAGTAGTGCCATCTCCACCCACTGACGCTCTGGCCAGTCCCCCTTTATTGAAATCAAAACTGAAAGTGGCATACGTAGCCTCCCCCTCCGTCTGTTCGGTGTTATCCGGGTTTCCGCCCTGTTCTTCGGTCATGTCATCACTACAAGAAGCCAGTGCCATGCAGAATACCGCCGACATCAAATAATACTTGTTAAATTTCATAATGATAAAAGTTTTAATTAATAAATTTTATGCTATTCCGTTTCTCTATTTTATACCTGCCGGAAGCTACACCTCCGGAGCCATCTCCACCACCGTCCATCCGTTGATGGTGATGCCACAGGTGAACCAGGTGTCTCCCGTATCGTGCCAAGGGTCATTGCAGCGGAAATCCAAATCCACCACATACGTATCCTCGCGGTCCAAACTCTCCTGCGTGCCATATTGGGCGGTCTTGTTGATCAGTTCCACCAAGCTGCGCTCATAGACCACCTGCTCCACGCCGTTGCCCAGCGTCTTGGTGACAATGATGCGGTCGTTGGACTCTATGTTGGGATAAGTCATGAGGCGCATCACGTTGATGCGGGCGCTGACCAATGCCTCACCTCCCGGAGGAAGCGGACGGTCTACCACCACACGACCCTGCACATTCGGAGTCCGGACGGGAGAAGCCCCGGCATCGCCCGCGCTGCGCTGCACCACATAGTCCGGACGGAACACCACCCAGCGGCTGCGGGGCAGCCCGTTGTCCTTGAAGTACGCGTCGCCATTCTGGCCCGTGATATAGCAATGGGTCTCTTTGGCATGGCTCGGGTCGATGCAATAGAAGCCATACTGATCCCTCCAGCGGATATTCAGCGTGATGTGCTTCGTATTCTTGGTGAAGGTCAGCGTGTCACGGCTCACCTCGCCGTTCCGCACCCGCCCCGCGGCAAGGTATAGAACAAATCCGTGGGCTGCGTCTGCACATACTCGTTGCCGTCCTTGCCGGTATAGGTATGCAGCCCCAGCCATGCCTTGTTCAGGCACACCTGCCCCGTTTCCAGTCCGGACAGCCGGTGCTGTTCATTCTCCAAGTTCCCCCATACCACCACCTTGTAGTTTCCACCCGGCAGTTCCAGTG
Source organism: Phocaeicola sartorii JCM 17136 = DSM 21941 (assembly GCF_000614185.1). Classification (GTDB taxonomy): domain Bacteria; phylum Bacteroidota; class Bacteroidia; order Bacteroidales; family Bacteroidaceae; genus Phocaeicola; species Phocaeicola sartorii. The sequence goes on from NZ_BAKM01000016.1 coordinate 107,908, forward strand.
ACTTGTGATATCCTTTGACAAAGGGTCCTGTGGCATCCGTCACCCGGGAGACAAACGTCCCCGCCTCGTCGAACACGAAGAAATCCACTTTCTTTATCTCTTCGGGCAGCAGGTCCGCTTCCCCTTTATTGTGATACGTATAGCTGAGCGTCAAATCCAGCGTGCCCGTGACGGGACATCCGGACAGGTCGTCCTTCACGCATCCCTGCAAGCCGGGCAGCATCAGCGCCGCCAGCAGCCAGAAGGCTTGATTACATTTCTTTAATCGCATATCTTTCTTTATTTTTCTATGATCGTATAGTCTATTCTGCATTCCACACGGCGCAGGTCAGGATAGATTTCGTGAAAGATTTCACGGTAGGGACGGCCTCCGTCCAGTGCCCGGAGGGCTTCCTCGCGACGGTCGAAATCCTCTATGTCACCGCATACCACCTGCATGGCCTCGCCTTTCAGGTAGATGGACGAAAGTTCCAGGCGCTCGGCCAGTCCTCCCCAGTCCTCGCCTCCGGCTCCGGTGCGGAAACGCAATCCGCCACCGGTGTCCAACCCTTCCATATAGGTCTTCAACGCCTCGGCACGGCGGCCGGCCAGCTCCTCGTTCTGCCAGGCGTTCCTTCGGGGGAGGCGTAACCGGTAATGACAATCTCCTCCACACTGATGTTGCGGTCGCTGCGTACCTGGCGTATAAAGCTTTGCAGCCGGGACAGCTCGGCACGGTTGTTACGGAAGTCCGGACGTATGTCCGCCGCTCCCACTTCAAATTGCAGGAACACGTCGCATTTGGTGTGATGCACCACCGGTTCTTTCTCTATCACCACGGGGGCGGGAGGGGGAACGGGCAACTTGTCCAGCAGGCGTTCCACATACACCTGCCGCTCGTGTCCGCCACAGTTGCAGAAGTCCTGCTTCATGTTCAGCACGGCATCCGCCATCCAGTTCCGGTAGGGCAGCGCGCACCGGTAGTCCAGCGTGAAATCCAGCGCCTTTTCCTGAGCCACCACCGCATAGTATTCCTCGGCCACAGCTCCTCCGCTCAGGGTGTACTGGCGCTCGTAATAGCGCTGGCGCTGTTTTCCGTTCACCAGCACTTCGGGCATGGCGGCCAAGTTTCCGGCGGCATCCTCCATATAGAAGGTCAGAGAGAGGGAACGGTTGCTTTCCACCACGGTTCCCCGAAAGCGGATATCAAGGCGTACCAGCAGCGAATCTCCCGTACGGGTGATGTCCCGTGGCGTGACGGTGATGCCGGAACGTGCATCCCGGGGTTGCGCGACAAGCCGCGTGCCCGGCAGCAATCCTATTAAAAGGAGTATAACAAGGTATTTCATGAGCGCGTTTTTTTTATTTCAACAAGTAGATTACGTTGATTCCCAAACGGGTGACAGTAAACAGGTTACGTATTTCGTGGCTGGCATAGTTGCCACATTTCCTGCAATCGTAGCGGTCATAGTCCAGGTGCAGGTATCCCACTCCCAGCTCGGCCTCCACCGCCCAGCGCTTGCGGAACACCCAGTGGTATCCGTAGGAAAGTCCGCCACCCAGCATATAGCCCTCATAACGATTTTTTTTAGTATGATCATTGAACCCGAGACGGTTCACATTATATTCTCCACCGATGGCGTGAACACCGAAGAAATGACCGTTGAAACGGTCGCACATCCACCATCTGAGTTCCGGAGTCACCATCCAGTGGCGCCATTTTTTGCCCTTGCTGAAAGAGAACATATTGTATCCGCTTTCCACATCAAGAGTAAGTTTACGACTCAGCCCCACTTCTATTCCGAGGTTCGGCGTAGCAGTCCCCCAGTAGGCCACATTTGTCTTCAACGCCCACTTAGGGAGTGAGAGACCCGAAGCCGCAGAATCCTGAGCTACGGAAGCCAGCGGTGCCAAGAGAAGAACCGCTAGAAAAAGACTTTTTAATTTCATCTTTTTATTTTTATTATATATGTACAAAGTAGTGTCTTATCGTCAAACGACGTATATAAAATCCGACAAACGGATCTCTTTCTATATTCCGTCACTTTATAGGTGACGGAACGCTTTAGTACCTTTTTGGTGAAATTAAAATCGGACCAATAGTTAAATATTGCCTATCTCCTAAATTTTCACTAAAATTATTTGCATTTAAAAAATTAAAATGCCTATATTTGAGCCTGATTTAACGAAAGCGTTCCGTCACCTATAAAGTGACGGAACGCTTTTTTACATTCATACACAATAGTTAAAATCCACGTACATACCACATAACAATTTCTAATACAACACTTTACCTTCCTGTTTTTCGATAAATCAAAACAATAGTTCGCACTGGAATTTACTTTTAACATTTCGTTCGAAGCCACACGGATGTATCCCGGTTCTTTGCGATATTTCTTTAACCGGAGGAGGAAGTAGTTTTCGGGAAAAAGAGGTTTATGCTGCTTTACTCCATACCGATTCACCCATGCAGTTGCAAACTTCGTTCCTGTTTGAATTTTCCCCAATCATCATCTTATAATGTTTTCATTGGGATTGAACACTCACGAAATTTCATGGTTTTAGAAAGTATGGTACTTAATTACGGATACAAAGTAAAACAAAAGCCCCACAACGCAATGGCTGTGAGGCTCAAATAGTATTGATGAAAAGTTCAAATGAACATGCAAACCATATCGTCTTTCAGAGAACCGCAACGACTTGCGTATGTTCTCCAGAATGGCAGAAAGTTTGTTGTCACGTCGGGCAGTCTGCATATTATAGTCAGTCTGCAAACCGAGCCATATTGTTGCGGCAATCCCTGTCGCAGCCTCGATTTTTAACGCCGTATCAGTGGTTATCGAGCGTTTTCCGTTGACAATCTCATTGAATGCCGTATAAGGCATACCGATTATCCCGGCAAATTTTCTTTGCGACATTCCACGTGCCTGCAATTCATCCTTGAGCATTTCTCCCGGATGTATAGCCACCGCACAAACCAACTCGTCGGGAGCGTAGATTTTTTTTGCTGTTGCTTCCATATCGCGCTTATTTATAATGGTTACTGATGTCCAACAAACGGCATACGGTTATTATCTGTTCGCCGAGAACTTCCCTAACTGTAAATTCAAGGCGGTATTGAATATTGATGCGCACGGATGAAACACCTTTCTTGTCGCCTTGCAGTACTTCGTAGTTCAAGGAGTGTATGCGATAAAGCTGTTCTACATTTTCAGCACGTTTGAGAAACATCACACACTTATAATAGCCCTTCATCACTTCCGGCTGGTAGCGGTGCTTCTTGTCACTTGTGCAGCCTTGTTCAAACAGTTCACGCAAATAGTCTTTATCGAACTCAATATACATATATCCGTTTTATTGTGTTGCAAAGATAATGCTTTTCCGCAAAACATCCACAAAAACAGTGAATATTTTATCCTTCATCTATAGCCATACTTTAGCCATTTCGCCGGATCGAATGTCAGTTCATCGTTCCGGCAGAGCCTTCTATGATAATTCCTCCCTAAGAATGGCATCATATCCGGAGCATCCATGCACACCGGACGATTTACGCAAAACCTACAACAGAGTTTTGCAAAAGTGCTGCCACTGCTACCACCCTTTCTACCGGAACCACCATGAACAGGGCAATCCGGAGGGTGGTGGCAGCACCTTTTTTTATGTGCGGAAAAGGCCTGCTGCCACCACTTTTACCTCTTTTTTATCCCAAAACGAAGAGAAAAAGGAGAATAAACAGGAAGCGGAGAATGACCACACACCGGGGAAAGGAAGAGAATACAGACACACAGAACCCGAAAACCGGACGGACAAAACGGAACCTGCCGGCGGACAAGGCGCTGACCGCAGCCTGACGGAAACCTGATTGGGGCCCGCCAAAACTACAGTTGCATACAAAACTACAGTTACAACACAGAAAGAGTCAACTGATATTATAACTAAGTATTAACTCCGTCAACCATCCTTACAAGTAAGATGAAGGAGTAGGCAACCTAAAGCGTTAAACTACAGTGAAACCGTAGTCCCATCCTGACGGAACTGAAGTTTCAGCCCGACGAAACTAAAGTTTCAACCCGATGGAACTAAAGTTCCAACCTGATGAAACCGGTTGAAACTCCTAGTCCATGTACGCATTCATACGGATGAACGAAGAGATCCGTATGTATCAACAGGCGCAGCCTCCAGCTCCGGAAAGACAGCCGGAAAGCATCGAACATCCGGAAAGAACAAAGAAGGGTGGTGGCAGCAGCCCTTTTCCGCACATAAAAAAAGGTGCTGCCACCACCCTCCGGAACGCCCTGTTCATAGCCGTTTCAGTAGAAACGGTGGTAGCAGTGGCAGCACTTTTACAAAACTCTGGGAAGGAAAAAAAGAACAAGGTCTTTCCGGTGGTTATAAGTTCACAAAGCCGGCGGGCATGCTCTTGATTCCTCCCAATGACAGAGAGACGTCATTCGCTGACTCCGTACACAGAAGCTATCACCTTCTGATTGGCAGATTCCATGATTTTTTTATCGAATGACGCCAGATAAATGGCGGTAGTCCGCTCGGACCGGTGTCCCATCCCCTCACTGATAACAGCCAGAGAAACCCCTTCGTTTTTTGCAATGGAGGCCCACGAATGCCGCGCTATATAAGAGGTAAGTGAAAAATCCAGTTTCAGCAGCTTTCCGATCTCGTTCAAGCGTTTGTTGTGCAGACGCAGCGCCGAGGCATACTGCTTTCTCTCGGGCTTGTCATCACGGACAAGGATGGGCAGCAGCCGGTCGCTGTGATATACACAAGGCAGGTATTTCTCAATGATATCCATGGCACACGGCTCCACATCCACCACCATCAGTTGCCCGGTCTTGCGGCGAAAATAGCGCAATTCATTGTCGCACAGGTCTTTTTTGCGCAGATAAGACAAATCGACAAACGGAATGCCACGCAGGTAAAAACTGAGCAGAAACATATCCCGGCTGAAAATCTGCCCACGCTTGCGCAGATCGGCATTGATCAGTTTGCGGATGACCAGAGGCGGTGCGGCCCTCTTCACCGTCTGGTGCTGTCCGGTAAAGACATCGGCAAACAATTCTTTCCGATAGTCAGAAATAATCCCCACCTTGTGCGCACGGTTATAGATGGCGCGGAGCATCCGCATATAGAATGAAATGGTATTCATCCCCTTCCCCTCGGCGGTGAGACGCGCCTCATACGCTTTCAAAAATTCAGGGGTCAGCTGTTCAAAAGTGACTTCCCGCCCAGCAAACGCCATGAGCTCCCTCACCGTAGTGACATAGGCATCCGCCGTACGCTCCTGCCCGTTCAAACGCATCAGTTCCGTCTCTCTAACCAAAAAATGATTTATTTTACCCATAATAAAATGATTAAAAATGATACATGTAACAAAGCTAAGCGTCAAATGGTTGAAATGATGCTCCAAGGAGCTGTTTTTTTCCTTCCTGCTCCTATTCTCATTTTTATTTGGAATATTTGATGTAGTCTGAAGGTATTTAATTGACTACAAATAGATTAAAAGAAACTCGCATGAGAATGGGCAACGGATAAGAAATTGGTAAAGTGCTTTGATACACTATATTTCTCATGCTGTCAAACAACTCTTATTTGTCTGCAAATATAATATTATTGCAGGTAAAAATCAAAAATAGCGAGGTTTATTTTCATTTTTGCCTGCTGATATTTGTTCCGAATTGTCGGATGCGATATATTTGTAATTAGGATTCGTACCGTGTTCCAAGCGGTTCATAAGTAACGACTTGCGGAGCTTTGGCAACAAGGGGATGCGGTTCCGTTTTATAGAAACGACTTATGCAAACCGACTTATCCATTTACAACAGTCTTCGTCCTTCCTTTATAGAAGGCGTTCACGCCGTGAAGTTCAATTCTTTGTCGGCGGTCATATCGCGTTACCGGGATTATGCCCGCAGTTCCGAACAAATAAAAGCGTTCTCGGGAGATTCTCTGCTGATGCGGGACATCGCCTCCTTGCTTGACGAAGCACCCCGTCCCATAACGGGGGAATACCAGGATTTCACCCCGTTCCTGCTTCTTCTGATGCTTTCAGAGGAATTTCATGCCGTCCATTACGTCGAGCGTCTTGTAACGTGGTATTTCGGCTACTGTTGTGTCGATGAGCTGCGGACGGTCTGCACCATTCTGTCCGAGTGTTCCTACCCGCATCACGACACGCTGCGGCTACGGTTCAAGAACTACCTGCGTGAAGCCCGTAAGGCACTGGGTATGCCTGTTGAATGTAACGCTACTGTCATGCTGAAAATGCTCGACGCCTCTTATGAACATCTCACTCCCGCCGATGTCGGGGAGTTCGAGGAGCTGTTGCGCCTGGGGGACGATTACGAGTTCATCTCCCGTGTCAAATCGAATTATCTTGCCTCGGATAACGTCACGGAACTCGCCGGGGTTTGCGGGTATTCCAGCACGATTACTTTCCGCCGGCGTTTCCAGCGGGTTTTCGGCTGCTCGGCCTCCTCGTGGTTACGTCAGCGCCGTATCGAACGTATCGGGGAATTACTGCGGACGACACACTACACGTTGCAGGAAATAGCTACATGTGCGGTTTCTCCGCCCAATCCCACTTTACGGACTTTTGCAAGCGGAATATGGGGAGCAATCCCACTTCCATCCGCCAGGAAGGCCGGATCTGACATTAAAATCGACCTCGTGATAAAAAAACGAAGAGAAAGATAAAAATCGTAATCCGCCGGCTTTTCGATTCGCTAACTTTATGCGCGAAAGTAACAAGACGGATTATGATTGCATTTATAGAGAAATTAAACAGTGAAGTCCTGCGGAGTATCGAACGCATCGAATCGCGGGATACCGACGTGTTGAAAAAGTCGCTTGAAGCTTCACGTGTCCTGGGAGAAGCGTTCGACCGTTTGAAACAATATATCATCGGCTACCGTTTTCAAAACGATGACGAGGAGATAACGTTCTTCAAGGAAATCAAGCCCCGTCTTTTTTGCCGTCTGATCTATTACCGCAAGCTCTATAATATCGAGATGAACCGTCCGGTAGGAAGTATCGAGGCACAACGGGAGTACCTGGACGCCCATGTTCGGGCCATCAACGCGTACACGCAGAAACGCCTCGACTTTATCCGCTATTTCCGCAGCGGCGCCACACACCTGGACAGCCTCTATTTCCTGCGCGGGCAGACCGACACGGAGCAATACCTGGAAACCTTCTACTACGAACTCGACCCGCAGTTTTCGACAAATGCGGATTTCAAGGTGGCGAAAATCCTGGCCAATGACATGTTGTCGGTTTATCTTATGGGCGAATTGGAATCACTGGAGAGTACGAATTACCGGAACATGGTTCTTCCATTGCCTGACGTGCGTCCGACATGGCAGGACTCGAAGACGGATCTGACGGAACTTATTTACCTGCTCGACAGTAAAGGCTGTTTCGGCAATGTACCTCTCACGCAGCTGGCCAGCTACATTTCCAGCGCTTTCAACGTACACCTCGACATGAACCTTTCGAGGACATTCTGCGACATGAAAATCCGGAACAACCCGACACCGTGGCTTGACAAGGCGAAAGAGGCCCTGCTTAAACGTATGCAGACGTGGAAGCGAAACAAGAAAAACGGCAATCCCGAGTAGAACATGAACCGGTAAAGCATTCTATTCCTTATAGAAATACTGATAGCCAACGTTGTATATAACAAAAGAACCGAGGTCGGTTTTTCCCCGTAACTCTCTTTGGAACTTTCCCGAACACCCGTATTTGCACCCGTATAAGGAGCCGATACGGGTGTTCCGTTGTTGTCCCGTCCGGATTAAAGCACCGTTAAGCATTGAATCGCAGTATGTTATCGCATTTTTTGAGGTAAAAATACCGAGTACGGGCTGCGGATTTCGGCAAAAAACTTTGCCTTCTTCGCCGCATGAACCGTTGAGAATCAGTTCACTGCAAATTATCAAAAAAAAGTCGTACCGACCTCGTTTTAAGCTGTCCATATAAGCCCGACCTTTGTAACAGACTAAAAAACAAAGGAGTATGAAAATCATAGTGATCGGTTCGCGAGCTATAACGAGCTTGTCGGGCGTATAGAGAAAATAGAGTCCGCAATCGCCTCTCTCCCTGAAAAGGGGCGTGTACGGGACAAGGAGTATATAAACGACGAATGGATGGACGGCGAGCAGGTCTGCCGTTACCTGGGCATCAGCGGGCGTACCCTTCAACGCCTCCGCTCGGATCACGTGATCACCTATTCGGCCATCAACCGGAAGCTGTATTATTCCCTCACGGAAATCCGCCGTGTGCTGAAGGAGCGTTCCGTGCGGCGCAAAAACCAACCAAAGGAGTAGCCATGTTTCTGGACAAGGAATATTTCGACGGATGGATGCAGCGGCTCTCGGAGCGGCTGGAACGTATCGAGAAGCTGTGCGCGGGGGACGTGGAGCAACCGCTTTCCATCCTGCCCGACGGGGAGCGTCTTCTGGACAATTACGACCTGTGCCGCATGCTCAATATCAGCAAGCGCACACTTCAGCGTTACCGCACTTCGGGAGAGCTGCCTTACGAGATGATCTATCACAAGACCTTCTACCGGGAATCGGACGTCCTGCGGTTCATCGAGCGTAACTTCAGTAATTTCCGCAAGCTGAAAAAGGATCGCCCTGCCGGCTCCGGTTAGGCCCTGTCCCGAGAGTCCGGTGTCATGGAAAAATGCGGAAATACATGGAATAAGGCACGACAAGACGGTACAACCGTTCGATATTTGCCGTAAAATCAGTATGTTTGCACTTGGAAGCCTATATAATAATGAAACGATGAAAGAAACAGATAAAATACATCCTGCCGACAAAGGTGAGGAAGAGCTGCTGCATAACGTGCGCCATATCTTGCAGGAAGCGCGCGCGAAGGTGATACATCATGTCAATTCGACCCTCGTGAGGGCTTACTGGCAGGTAGGGAAATATATAGTGGAGTACGAGCAGCAGGGAACCGGCCGTGCCGGATATGGCAAGGCTGTCATCAACACTCTTTCCAGGCGGCTCGTGGCGGAGTTCGGAAACGGGTTCACGGCCACCAACCTGCGGTATATGAGGCAGTTTTACCAGTGTTACCCGAAATATCACACGCTGTGTGATAAATTGAGCTGGTCGCATTGCCGCACGCTTCTCAAGGTGTCGGGCGATGCCGCCCGTGATTTTTACCTGCACGAGTGCGTCAGGGAAAACTGGAGTGTCCGGCAGCTCGACCGCCAAATCAACACGCTTTTCTATGACCGCCTGCTGGCCAGCCGAGACAAGAAAGCCGTGAAAGAGGAGATTTCCCGTACCGAACCCGGGCGTGTCGAACCCAAAGAGATCATCCGCGACCCGTATATCCTGGAGTTTCTCGGTATCCCGCAGGGAGAGCATTTTCTGGAAACCGATCTGGAGCAACTGCTCATCAGCCGCTTGCAGCGCTTCATGCTCGAAATG